>JBDKUM010000378.1:0-6169 GCA_039679715.1 Phycisphaerales bacterium | reverse complement strand
GAATGCCGTTTGTCTTTTCGCTTGTCGCGCGGATGTGCATAGCATTAGTATCCCATACGAGCTTTGTGAAACCTTCGATTAATGAAAAACAAGGCTTGTCAAACTTGTTTTGCGATGTATTTTTTGCTGTTTCACGTGGAATTCTGGACGTATTGGCGTATTCTATCTTGCCTGCGCCGTTTGCGATTATATTTTCTGTTATCCTGTCATAATCCATGCGCTCGGATTTTAGCCTTACATGGCTCAACTTGGTTTTGCCTTTTGTGCGAACAGATTCAAGCCGGACATTGGGGCCGAGAATAGAAATGCGAGAAATATCCGTTGAAGCCATTACATCGTTACTATCCTGCTTCTCGACAAAGTCGGCGATAAGCCTGCTCCCGTAGAAAACATTCTCTTCATCGAAGTTGACTGTCTGTTTTACGAATGAACCTTTAACATTTGTATAAAAAACGGCCTGCTGGTTCGGTATTGAAAATTCGGCACCTTCCTGGGCACTAATTATAAATGGAGTTTTCTGCCTGCCGGTTTCGGTTTGAAACAGGGGATAAAAAACCATTTCGACAAGCCCTTTTGTTCGAGCTGTATCATTGGCGGCATTATAATCGATTGTTTCAGCTATGAGCAAATTACGCTGCCCTAAAGAATCGACAAATTTTTTATCAAAATCATTAAAGCTTTTGAATTTTTTCGGCTCCCATTCTTCGTATTCGTTAGAGTCTACAGGCCTGATAATCATAGGGCCGTCGCACATTACCCTTGCGATAACATTTTTCCCAAAATTGAATTTTTTGGCAGTGTTCGGATCATTTGTTTTGGCAGTATCCGCAATTTTTTTATGTTTTGAATTTGGGTCGGCAGGCGTCGTCTTTTTCAGTTCCAGAGGATCCTTTTTATTTTTGTCCTGCGACATCATTAAATTTGAAACAGAAATTTCTTCGGCAAGCACAACTTCTTCAGCATATTCGATACGAACATTATCTCTGAACAAACAGCGATAATCTTCATCGCGAGTTTTTATAACATTTTCATTTTCATCTTCCTGGGCAGTATTTTTTGCGGCGGAAGTTGAAGTCGACGAATTCGGTTCGGCCTTTGCCACCTTTTCTGAAAGAGGCTGTGTTGAAGGTTCTTTGATGTTAAGATAATCAATCATTTTAACCTTCATGAATTCCATTCGGCTTGTAGCGTTGTTATAAACGATTTCCAGCCCTTTTCCGAGGAGGTCTGCTTCAGCGGAAACAAAATTAACATCGTCATTCGACCAGAGCATCGAACGGTCGTCATCGAAAGCAACTTCATTGAGATAAATAAAGCTGTCGGAACGTTTGCCCTGCCCTAAAATATGAACAACAACATTGCCTTTCAATACGGCTTCTTTTGGAGAAGGATTAGAGCCCTGCAGATTCTCAACCTGCACATAACCCTTATCAGCGGTTATATCGCAGCGGATATTTTCCTGGTAAACGCTCATGAAAGGTTTTTCGAGATCCCATATATCGCCGGAGGTGTGCAGAACTTTTTGGAATCCTACAACTCTTTCCAATTTTCTTGTTTTTGGATTTATTTTTTCAAAGCGAGCATTTTCAATAGTTCCGACTTTAGCAGGCCCTATCTGCCCGTAATTTGGGTCGGGATTGTAATTGGCGTCCGCACTTTCATAACCGGTTTTTGGTGCGGAAATTTTTTCAGTATCGGAGAACATCTGGTGAAGCAAAAACGCTCCAAGCACAACGCAGGTTGAAACAACCCAAATTTTTAATTTCCTGCGATCAATCATACAAGATACCGCTCCATCAGTGCATCCCACTGACCTGTATTTTTGAGTATGTATTCTATTACTTCTCGCACAGCACCGGTTCCGCCGGTTCGCGATGTTGTATAATGCGCACAGCTTTTCAATTCATCGACACCGTTGGCGACCGCAACTCCGAAACCGACCCTTCTGACAATCGGAATATCCAGCAGGTCATCGCCGATATACGCTACATTTTTAGCTTCAAGTCCGGCTTCTTTCAAAAGCCGTTCAAAACATAAAAGTTTCTGGGGGCAAGGCTGATATAAATAATTTATTTCAAGTTCCTCGGCTCTTATTTTCGTAACCGCACTCTGTCTTCCGCTAATCATCGCTGTTTTAAGGCCTGCCCTTTGCCACATTCTTATCCCATGGCCGTCAAGCAAATGAAAACTCTTGGCTTCGCTGCCGTCAGAGCAGATAGTAATCGTGCCGTCGGTCAGAACGCCATCGACATCCATCGCCAGGAGCTTTATTTCTTTAAGGTCCGTCTTATTGATTGGGGTCATATCAGCCTACAATTTTCAACGACACTATATCCTGAACGTCAATCATACCAACAGGTTTTTCATTTTCATCGACAACAGGCAAATCATCGATACGATGTTTATGGAATATGGCCATCGCTTCGGCCGCAAGAGCGGATGCTTTTATACGTTTGCAGTTTGTCGTCATAATATCGTGAACTTTAAGATTGAATAAATCCTGACCGTTCTTGGCCATCAGCCTGCGCAAATCAGCATCTGTAATAATGCCTTTCAGTTTACCATCGGCATCTGTAACCATAACAGCGCCATGTCTTTTGACATCGCTGTTTTGCTTGAGCATTTCGCGCACACTATCGCTTGCTTTAGCGATCGGCAGCTTTTCATTCGGCTGGAACATCATCGATTGTTCGACTGTTATCAGTTTTGCGCCAAGTGAACCGCCGGGGTGAAATCTTGCGTATTCTTCAACGCTGAAATTTCTTGCTTTCATTACCGTTAAAGCCAATGCATCGCCTACCGCGAGCATACAGGTAGTCGAAACGCTGGGTGCTACTCCAAGCGGGCATGCTTCTTCGAGTTTGCCCATACATAAAACTATATCACTGTACTTTGCCATTCGTGAATTGCGATTGCCGGTTATGGATATGAGCTTTATTTCGAGCTGTTTGATAATATTTATGAATCTAAGTATTTCATCCGTTTCGCCGCCGAAGCTCAACGCAAGGACAATATCGTTCTTGCGCAGCCTTCCGGAGTCTCCATGCACTGCTTCTGCCGGATGGAGAAAATGACTCGGCGTTCCGGTTGATGCCATTGTTGAGCTTATCTTCTGGCCTACAATCCCGGCCTTGCCCATGCCGGTAACGATAACAGAACCGCTGCATGAATACATCATTTCGGCCGCTGCGTGAAAATCGGCATTTATAAGTTCGGCCATTTTAGCAACGCCGTTTGCTTCGGCGTTTATTACCTGTACCGCATAATTTAAATCAAATTCCATATTACCTTCTGTGTTCCTTATTATATAGAAACTTCTAATATTCTAAAGCTAGAGATTGCTTCGTCGTCCCGAAGCGGGACTTCTCGCAATGACATTTTAAAAGCCATCTACAGTTTAATCAATCCTTCGCGTTCGTCATAACATAATACATTATATTGTTCGGCGGGGCAAGTTTCATCAGGTTTAATAAAAATATGCAGTTGTGAGCTTGCCTCAATTTTGGCTATGGCCGCTCGCCTTTGATTCAGGAGGAAATCCGCAATCGCAGGCGGAGCCGAAAGCACGACTTTCTTTATTTCATTCCTGGCTGCCGCTGAATTAAGGATCCTGATTACTTCAATTGCCGCTGTTGCGGGATTTTTGACCATTCCGCTTCCGCCGCAATATGGACATCTAAGATAATTGGTATATTGCAGGCTCGGGCGGAATCTTTGGCGAGTCATTTCAATGATTCCAAAAGCGCTGATTTTCAGAATTCTGCTTCTTGCGCGGTCATTTGCCAGCGCGTTGCGGAAAGTCTTTTCAACTTCGCGTCTGTTCTTGGAATCACGCATATCGATGAAATCGCATATAATCAAACCGCCCAAATCACGAAGCCGCAATTGCCTTGCGATTTCTTTGGCGGCGTCAATATTAATTCTTAACGCGGTCTGCTCGGCATTTTCATGCTTTGTGAATTTACCGCTGTTGACATCGATTGCCACCAAAGCTTCGGTTTGTTCGACAATTATCGAACCGCCGATTTTGAGTTCAACGCGTTTGGAATTTATTTTTTTGATTTCTTCTTCAATTCTATATTTATTAAAAAGCGGTATTTTGCCGTCATAATAACTAACGCGTTTGATCATTCTGGGCTGTACGATTTTCAGGAAATCCCTGATTCGCCTGCAAACATTCTCGCTGTCGCAGATTATCCTGCTGATATCCGTATTGAAAATATCCCGCATTGTGCGTATGACAAGGTCTGATTCTTTATAAAGTTCAGAAGGAGCAGATTCGCTATCGATTCTTTTTTGAATCGCGCTCCATAATCTGTTGATGTATTCGACATCTTTCTGCACGTCTTTTTTAGAACAGCCTTCGCTTGCGGTTCTAAGGATGAAGCCGGTTTTTTCCGGTATCTGTATTTCGTCAAGAATCGACCGCAGTCTGGCGCGTTCCTGCTCGTCTTCGATTTTTTGCGAAACGCCGAGATTGTGCATCCAGGGCATCATAACAACGTATTTGCCCGGCAGAGATAAATAAGTCGAAAGCGTAGGGCCTTTTGTATTAATGCCTTCTTTCGTTACCTGTACAATCAGGCTCTGGCCTCGTTTTAAGCATTGCTGAATTGGAGGTCTGTCTTTCAGTGCTTTTCGCTTGCCGATGTGTTCGGTGTAATCTTCACCTTTACGCATAAAATATTTCGGGTGCAAATCGCTGATGTGCAGGAAGCCATTTTTCGCGACGCCAAAATCAATAAATGCCGCCTGTATCGCAGGTTCTACATTTACAACTACACCCTTGTAAATATTCCCCACGTGCCCCGCTGACGAGAGCCTTTCAATATAAAGTTCCTCAAGGCTGCCGTTTTCAATTACAGCAATCCTGCTCTCTTCCGCCTCTGTTACATTAATAATCATTTCACTAGCCATACTATTTTTTCGTCCTTTGTATTCAAATATTATTGTAAGCGTTCAGCGTTGAGGGTAGAGCGTATAGGAAAAAGCATTCGGTACAGCATTTTCCCTGTTTCACTCAAAAGACCTTCAATAATCTGGTTTTTGCCAAGATATTTCAGATCACCGGCCAATAAAAATTGTGTTTCTAATTCCAGCAATGATCCATATGCAATAGACAAAAATTGCTTATACTCTGAACTATGTTTTCTTCCATAACCTTCAGCAATATTAGAAGGTATTGAAACTGATGCTCTTCTCATTTGTTGTGACAATCCGTAAATTTCACATTTTGGAAAAGCAGTCGTAATTTTATATATTTCTAAAACTAATTTATAACTTTTTTGCCAAACTATGAGATCTTTAAATGATCTCGTTTTCATTATTCTTTTGCTCTCATCTACCATTTCAGATTCCTTTCAAAATATTTGACGACGCCTGCTGCCTTCCGCGCTAAACGCTCCAAGCTACACGCTTTCTAATCATCGAGATGCCCAGCCTTTCGGGCCTTAGCCCAAGAAGTTTGATTATCTCGTCAGGCCGTACAGTTCCCCTGTCGGTAATGAGACAAACAACCTTAACACCTTCATGTGTCTTCTCGAATGATTTAAGGAATTGCGCAACATCAACTATTTTGATGTTTCCTTCCTCGTCAACTATCCTGTCAATTAATATTTTTTCACCGGCTGTTAATTGAGCGTTAAGGTTATCAATCACAGCCGAAACATTTTTTATTTCTTCATCACTCATACCTACCAAATATTCAACTTCAGTAGGCTTGAAACTTACCCTGCCGTTATGGATTGCCAATTCTGTTAGCGTAAAACCTTCCGGAAGCTGCGCGGTCAGGTTCTTGTATATTTCTTTTTCCGAAAACTGTTCATCAGCTACTTGCACATAGAAAAGCTCATCTTCAGATTCAAGCCCGACACTTTTGGGAAGCGGCAAAGACATTTTTAAGTGCGGATTATAACCCTGGCTGTAGACAAGATTCAGGCCGCTGCGAATCAGTGCCCGCCCCACAGCTCTGAAAGCTTCCTGGTGTGATAAAAATCTGACATTGCCTTGTACTTTGTACCGTCCTGCCACTGTGTGAACAGATTGTTCTATTTTCTTTTCTCCAAATTTCGTTTTAAAAATATTATAAATAGTTATCCGCTTCAGCGGACACCATAGTTTTTAGTTTGAAACTTTAAGTTTTAAGTTTTTTTAAAATACTTCCGGCAGC
>JBDKUM010000377.1:0-11104 GCA_039679715.1 Phycisphaerales bacterium | reverse complement strand
CTGATAATGCTGTTTTTATAGGCTCTAACGTGTTTAAAACCTCGAACTTAAAAAAATGTTTCAAAAAAACAACATCATTTTCTGAATATCCACAAATCAATTATGTTGAAACCATGCAAAATATTCTTGATTTCTACTTCATTTCTCTTGTATAATAAGCTTCGAAATTGCATAAAACTTTATAGATACTTTATGGCTGAGACAATGAGAGCCGTACACTTATCCACTAACTGGAAGAGTGTACGGCTTTTTTTATATATTTAGGTTGTTAATTTTAAATTTTTGCTTTAAGAAGATATACTATGGTTCATTTTTCTTGGCTATTGGATGGCAGTATCATAGGAGGTTATCTGTTAATAACCATGATAGCCGGCATTATGGTACGCAAATTTGTCGGCAAGGTTGAGCATTTCCTTGTCGCAGGCAGGGAAATGAATCTTTATCTTGGCATCGCATCTCTCGCCGCAACCGAATTCGGCATTGTCACCTGCATGTACACTGCTCAAAATGGTTACAAATACGGATTTGCCGGCGCTACACCGGGAATTTTAATGGCTCTTGCAATGTTCTTTGTAGGCATTACCGGTTTTTGCATTAAGCCCTTACGCGAATCGGGTGTGATTACAATTCCTGAACTATTTGAAAAGCGTTTCGGCCCCAAAGTCAGGTGGGCAAGCGGAGTTGTTATCGTACTCGGCGGTTTGCTCAACATGGGAGTTTTCCTTCGTGTTGGCGGCGAATTCCTTGTACTTGTAACCGGCTTGAACATTAAGTATCTCGAAATCACAATGACGGTTCTCCTTTTAGCTGTCGGTTTATATACAATCCTTGGCGGTATGCTCTCGGTTCTGATTACTGATTTTTTGCAATTTATTGTTATGAGCGCAGGCCTGATTGTTGTAACTATATTTGTATTTCTAAAAATCGGCTGGTCAACCCTTGTAACTACAGTTGAAAATAATTATGGCGCCGGAGGCTTCAATCCTTTTATAAATAAAGATATGGGATTTGAATATGTTTTATTCTTCGCGTTCTTGAATCTCGCCGCTGTTTTAACATGGCAGACAACGATCGCACGCGTGCT
Organism: Phycisphaerales bacterium; assembly: GCA_039679715.1. Taxonomy (GTDB): domain Bacteria; phylum Planctomycetota; class Phycisphaerae; order Sedimentisphaerales; family UBA12454; genus UBA12454. The sequence continues at coordinate 10,020 of JBDKUM010000377.1, read as the reverse complement.
TGCCGCCAAAGACGCTAAAACCGGCGCAAAAGTTTATACAAGAACTTCCTTCTTTTTTGTTTGCAGATTTTTGATCCCCGGTATCTGGGGCATTGCTGCTCTGGCGATGATAAAACCGGAACTTATTCCCGCCCTTGGCAAAGGACAGGAATCGTTATACAGCATGCCGGTTTTTTTGAGCACATTCCTTCCCACCGGTTTGATGGGCATACTTGTCGCCGCTATGTTGGCCGCTGATATGTCTACCGATTCTTCCTATATGCTCACATGGGGCGGCGTAATTTACAATGACATCATGGCTCCGTTTAGAAAAAATAAATGGTCAGAGAAAAAAGGATTGCTCTGGAATCGCATGATTATTGCCGCCATAGGCATATTCTTGCTCGTATTCGGTTTGTGGTACAAGCTCGAAGGCGATTTATGGGCTTATCTCGGAATAACAGGAACAATTTATCTTTCGAGCATTTCAACGCTTTTAATTGCTTGCTGTTACTGGAAAAAAGCAAATAGCTGGGGAGCCGGTTCCGCTATAATCGTAGGAGCCGCCGTACCGTTTTTATTTTTAATTTGTGAAAAAATTCCCGCTGCCAGAAATTTCACGAAAACTATCGGCCCTTATTATTCAGGCATTTCCACGTATTTGCTTTGTGCCGCCGCAATGGTAATCGGTTCATATTTAAAACCGAATAAATCAACTCTGGAGACAGAAAACACTGGAGGAACAAAATGATTAAAGAACATCTATTCTGGTTCAGCCTTACCGCTGCATGTATTCTTTGGTATTCAACAATTGCCATATATGTCGCCTTCAAAGGTTATGCGGATATAAAAAATATGTTAAAAGAATTAAAAAAAGGAATTTCTGAACGAGGTACCAGGTGAATCTGAAAATTACAAATTTTTTCGCACCAGCCCCGCACATTCCTCGCCTGCCCGAAGATAAAGTACAAAAATTATATCCTCGTTACCGCTGGAGCGTGCTCGAATCTACTTTCATCGGCTACGGCCTGTTTTATCTTGTTAGAACAAACCTGCCGCCCGTCGGCCCCGATATTGAAAACGCTTTGCATTACAATCATGCCATGATCGGCACCATCATCGCCATCACAGGCCTCACCTATGGCATCGGCAAATTCTTTATGGGTGTCCTTTCGGATAGAAGCAATCCTCGCAAGTTCATGGCCTTTGGTCTTCTGCTCACCGCAATTTGTAATATTATTTTCGGAAGCATAAGCAATTATTATCTGCATTTAACCTTATGGGGAATCAACGGTCTAATCCAGGGCATGGGCTGGCCTCCATGCGGACGCTCGATGGGCCATTGGTTCAGCGTTCGCGAACGCGGAAAAATTTTCAGTATATGGAACACCTCGCATAATTTTGGCGCAGGCATTGCCGCCTTTTTGGCCGCTTGGGCAACCGTCCATTTCGGCTGGCGAAACGCCTTTTACTTTCCCGCCTTAATCGCAGTTATTGGCGCTGTTTATATTTTCATAAGATTAAAAGATACTCCGCAATCTGTTGGTCTGCCTTCAATCGAAGAATATAAAAATGATTTCACTGAAGAAGAAAAACGCTCCGGCACTCTCGAAAGAGAATTGACCGTCCGCGAGCTTATCATTAATTATACTTTAAAAAATAAGTACATCTGGCTTTTGGCTTTCGCTATTTTCTTTGCCTATGTCGTCCGCTATAGTATGCTCGATTGGGGTGCGACATACCTTCGCGAAGTTAAAGGCGCAGAGGCTATGGGCGGCGGTTTTGCTATCATGGCTCTCGAATTCGGCGGCATACCTTCGACAATCCTTCTCGGCTGGCTTTCTGATAAACTTGGCGGACGAAGAGGCATGGTTTCGGTTTTATGTATGTTCCCGATCATTCTAGCTTTCATCGGAATTATTGTAAATCCGCCCGGCAGATTATGGTTCGACATGCTCATGCTCATTTCCATCGGCTTTCTCATTTACCCGATTATTAATTTGATTGTTATAATGGCACTGGACATTACAGGCAAAAAAGCGATTGGCACTGCCGCTGGTTTCATAGGTTTATTCGGATATATCGCCAAAGCCGCCCAGGCTATCAGCTTCGGCTGGATGGCTGATTATTTTACAAAAATTTACAATATGCAAACTGCATGGAATATCGTTTTGTGGTCGATAGTCGTATCTGCCGCCGTTGGCCTTATTTTATTAATGTTCACATGGAAGTTAAAACCAAAAGCTTAAAAGGATATATATGACTAACAAAATAACATCTCTAAATATGTCATTGCGACTTCAGTCCCCTGTGGGAGGAGTCCTGCGTAGCTTTATGCGAAGCAGGATGACGAAGCAATCTCAAGTTTTTAAAATTCCTTTAATGTTTTTATTTTTATTTTGTGTTATAACATCCTTTTGTATGGCCGATTCTATACAAATTATTGCTCATCGCGGCTCATCCTTCACCGCGCCCGAAAATACCAAAGCCTCCATAATGCTCGCGTATCAGCAGGGTGCGCACGCTGCCGAATGCGATGTTTATCTAACCAAAGATAATAAAATAATGCTCATGCACGACAAATCCGTCAAACGCACAGGTGGTATCGATGTCAACATGGCCGATGCCAATTCCGATACTCTCGCTAAAATCGATATCGGCTCATGGAAAGACCCAAACTATAAAAATGAAAAAATTCCTTTCCTTAAAGATATTATCAGCTCGATTCCTCCGCAAAAAAAACTTGTAATCGAAATAAAATCCGGCACAGAAATTCTGCCATATCTTGAAGATGTGATAAATAAAACCGGCAAAAGAAAACAACTCGAAATAATTGCTTTCAATTTCGACGTAGCCAAAGGCTCCAAAAAACTTATGCCCGACATCCCGGTATATTGGCTTATCTCAACCGCTAAAGATCCCAATACTGATAAGCCACTGCCGCACAACATGGAATATATAAGCAAAGTAAAAGCTGCCGGTCTCGATGGCATAGATGCGCATTATGCCGGCGTTACAAAACAATTCGCTGATAATATCCACGCGCTCGGCATGAAGCTTTACGTCTGGACTGTCGATGATATTTCAGTGGCACAGAATATGAAAGAAATGGGCGTTGATGGCATTACCACCAATAAACCTGATATAATGCTCGCTATGGATAATCAGAGCCCCGACCGTTAGGGAGGGGTAAATAATGGAAGAAAATTATATGAATGACTTAACAAAAAAAAATGAAACGATAATCGCGGCCGTAAGTTCGCTTGACAAACTCGACTCCGCCATCGACTCGCCATGCAAAACATTATTTCTGCTGACCGGAAATGTTTTCAATCTTCAAAGTTCGATTGAGAAAATCCAGAAAGCATGCAAAAAAGTCTACGTTGACGTCGATTTTATCGAAGGTTTCGGCAAAGACACTGTATTCATCGAATATCTTCATCAGGTGCTGAAACCCGACGGCATTATTTCTACAAAAGGTAATCTGATAAAAAAAGCAAAAAGCCTCGGCCTCTTCGCAGTCCAGCGGATTTTCATCTTTGATTCAATGTCGCTTCAATCCGGCATTGACACTGTAAAAAATATAAAGCCCGATGCAGTTGAAATACTGCCCGGCATTATGCCCCGAATCATAACGAAAGTTCGTGAAGAAACAAAATTGCCCGTCATCAGCGGCGGTTTAATTTCAAACCGCGAAGATGTCGATGCCGCGATAAAAGCCGGTGCCATTGGAATTTCTACCGGCAATACAAAACTATGGAAAGGTATTTAAAAGATTAAAAAGTAAATAAATAAAAAACACTAAGGTTGAGAATTTGAGAACCGCATAGTGTTGTCCGCAACAAAATCGTTGCGCGATGACGTTATGCGGTTTTTTTTATGATTATAAGAAAGGTATTATGATTTACGACATTGCGATTATTGGTGCCGGCATAACTGGCTGCATGTTAGCACGTCAGCTTAGCCGGTATGATTTGAAAATTGTTTTAATTGAAAAAAACAGCGATGTTGCCGATGAAACAACAAAAGCAAACAGCGGTATCGTGCATTCAGGCTACGACGCCAAACCCGGCACACTCAAAGCAGAATTGAACCGCAAAGGCAATCCCATGTTCGACGATATTTGCCGGCAACTAGATGTCGCTTTCAAACGGATCGGTTCTTTAACCATTGCCTCTAATGACACCGAATTAACACAGCTCCAAAAGTTATTTCATCGCGGCATTGATAACGGCATACCGCAATTATCCTTGCTCGATAAGCAGCAATTGAAAAAAATAGAACCAAATATAAACAATAATGTAATTGCCGCCTTGCTCGCCCAAACCGCCGGCATCGTCGATCCCTTCGGCCTGGCTATCGCACTTGCGGAAAACGCACTCGATAATGGCGTTGAGCTGAAACTCGAGACCGGAATAACTACGATAAGTTATAGAAATAGCTTATATGAACTAAAATCACGCAATGAGACGATCAACGCAAATTATGTAATTAATTGCGCAGGTGTTCATGCTGATAAAATTAATGAACTATTATGCCCCGCATCTTTTAAGATTAAACCGCGAAAAGGCGAGTATATAGTTTATGATAAAAAATGCGCCAGCCTGGTTAATCATGTGATATTTCAATGCCCGTCAGAAAAAGGCAAAGGCGTTTTAGTAACTCCAACCGCTCATGGCAATTTGATGATTGGCCCAAATGCGTTAGAGATAAACGACAAAGATGATTATGCGACAACCCCGCAAGGCATCGAAGAAATTATCGCAACAGCGTCATTGAGTGTCGAGAACATACCATTGAACATGAGCATCACAAATTTCGCTGGTCTAAGAGCCGCCGCCGACAAAGGCGATTTCATAATTGAAGAATTGAAAGAGCATAAAGGCTTTATAAACGTTGCGGGCATAGAATCTCCCGGCCTCACCGCCTCGCCGGCAATCGCTGAATATGTAATTGATATTCTTAAAAACTCCGGCTTAATCTTAAGAGAAAAAAATAAATACAACCCGATTCGCAAACCAATGATTCATTTTATGCAGCTTTCGGATTCAGAAAAAAAACAATTGATAGAAAGAGAAAAAAGCTTTGGAAAGATAATCTGCCGCTGTGAAAGCGTCACCGAAGGCGAAATCGTCGATGCTATCCGCCGCAACGCAGGCGCTCGCAGCGTTGATGGCGTAAAACGCAGAGTCCGCGCAGGCATGGGACGTTGTCAGGGCGGCTTTTGTTTACCGCGAATTATGGAAATACTCGCGCGCGAATTGAAAAAAGAAGAATCTGAAATCTTAAAAGATGGTGTTGGTTCGTACATCACCATTTGTCATTCCCGCGCAAGCGGGAATCCAATTCCTTAATGATAAAATTTGTAGGAAAATGAATTTGAAAAATGTAACTGAAAATAATTTGTTTTATGATATTGTCGTAATCGGCGGCGGCCCAGCTGGTCTTGCAGCTGCTATCGAAGCTCGAAAAAATGGAATTGATAAAATTCTCGTGCTTGAAAGAGATAATCAGCTTGGCGGAATTCTTCAGCAATGCATTCACAACGGCTTCGGTCTGCACATCTTTAAAAAAGAACTCACCGGTCCCGAATACGCCGAAAATTTCATAAATGAACTGCAAAGCTTGAACATCGAATACAAACTTAATACGATGGTTTTAAATATCAGCAAAGATAAAATCATCTCCGCGATAAATTCTGATGGCCCGCTCACCATTAACTCAAAAGCAATCGTTCTCGCGATGGGCTGTCGTGAACGAACTCGCGGTGCTCTCAATATCCCCGGCACCAGACCTGCCGGCATCTTCACCGCAGGCACCGCACAAAGACTTGTCAATATTGAAGGGTGCATGGTTGGTAAAAAAATTGTAATTCTCGGTTCCGGCGACATTGGCCTGATCATGGCACGAAGACTCACATTGGAAGGCGCAAAAGTCCAGGCCGTTCTCGAAGTTCTTCCCTACCCCGGCGGCCTGACCCGAAATATTGTCCAGTGCCTCAATGATTTTAATATTCCTCTTCTGCTCAGTCATACCGTTGTAAATGTTTTCGGAAAAAATCGTGTTTCCGGCGTTGACGTCGCGCAAGTTGATAACAATCGTAAACCAATCCACGGAACTCAAACCCATATTGATTGCGATACGATGCTGCTTTCCGTAGGCCTGATTCCTGAAAACGAATTATCCGCAAATTGTGGAATAATTTTGGATCCTGTTACAGCCGGCCCGCTCGTTGACGAAAATATGCAAACCAGCATTGATGGAATTTTCGCATCTGGAAATGTCGTGCACGTCCATGACCTCGTTGATTACGTTACGCAGGAAAGCAGAAAAGCAGGCAAAAGCGCGGCTGATTATGTTCAGCAAAAAAATCCCGATGGCCGTTTGAAAATCAAAACTGTGGCAGATAAAAAAGTTCGCTATATTGTCCCGCAGTTTATTAATTTAGATAATTCGCAAAATTCCGATTTGGAATTTTTCCTTAGGAGCCGCGATGTTTATAAAAATGTTTCGCTTGTTGTAAGTCTTGACGGAAGACAAATAAAAACAATAAAAAAGAAACATCTCGCGCCTGGCGAAATGCAGCACATAAAAATTGATAAAAAATCTTTGCTGCCCGCCTGTAATGAAAATTCGACTTTATCAATTGCAATAATATAAAGGTAACATCTGTCATTGCGAGGGAGTCCTGCGGAGCTTCAGCGAAGCAGGGACGACCGCGGCAATCTCAGGTTTTCGAATAAATAGAGTTTCACATAAAGGTGAATAATGAATAACAATGAAATGATATGTATCGTTTGCCCGATGGGCTGTCACATGACAATTTCCAGAGAAGAAAGCATCTTGAAAATAGAAGGCAATCAATGCGACCGCGGAAAAAAATATGCTACCGATGAAATGACAAATCCTCTTCGCACAGTAACCTCAAGCATCAGAATTTTTGGTGCTTCGATTACCAGGCTCCCTGTCAAAACTGAAAAGCCCGTGCCGAAAGATAAAATGTTTGCATTGATGACTGAATTGAAAAAAGTGCAGGTTCACGCACCCGTCAAGACCGGAGATATAATTTTGAATAACGCCGCTAACACCGGAGTAAATATAATTTCAACAAAATCCATTTAAAGCATCTCAAAAAATGGAAAAAAAACGTGCTTCGTCATTTCGACCGGAGCGAAGCGCAGTGGAGAAATCTTATAAAAAAGCAGTCTTCCGCTTTGCTAGGGTTCACTTTTCAACTACTTTTCACCGCTTTCTGGATACTTTCCGACCACTTTCTGACGCTTTTCGAACACTTTTGGGCGCTTTCTAAACACTTTTTTTCGCTTTTTTCACACTTTTTCGTGTCATTTTGAATCACTTTTTTCAAAGTCCGCGCTAGTTTTATCTTGCGCAAATTTCAAAAAACGTCCTAATATTATGGCAGAACTTTGCGATAATAAAATATCAAAGTCTTACTAATAAATAAAGGACAATGTTAGTCTTTTAATCGCTAAAGAAAAATATTTTAATAAGTACCCATAAAAACTTGGTTTTTGGAATGAAAAACACGGTTCTTAAAAAATCTTTACTATTTTACAAATATTTCCCATTTACACTATTTTATCCAAGTTAACATTTACGATAATTAAAGTGTAAGGTGGAACTAATTTATAAACAAATGGAGTGACTTATGACAGCATTAGAGACAGTTGAGACAGTAGTAGAGAATAGAAGTGCCAGCAGAACAGACCTTAGTTGGCCGGTTAGTCTTTGGTTGCCGGATGCAAACAGATTTTTCAATGGCAGAACTGTAAATGTAGCAAAGGGTGGGGTTTACATCTCTTTGCCAATGTCGGCACCTGTAAGACCAGGCCACATCGTGGAAATTAATTTCCCGCGTACAACGTCTCTTGCGGAGAAAAAAGGTCAATATGCTAGAATAAAAAGTGGCAAAGTTTTGAGAGTCCAGCGCGATAATTTGACAACTGACGCAACCATCGGCGTCGCTGTTCAGTTCGCATAACAGTTTTAGTACCAGGAAATAATATATATAAGAAGTTATTTCTTTGTGTCTTCGTGCCTTCGTGGCATAAAATCAGGAAAATTTGCTTTACATTAAAGGCGATCCTCTCTATAATACGCCCCTTAAATTTTTTCTGTTAAGGTTATTTAAATACTGGAGTTAAAAATGTACGCGATTATTGAGCAGGGCGGAAAGCAAATTAAAGTTCAGCAGGGCGACAAGATCGAAATCGAGCTTGCTGATGTTGCCCCTGATGCAAAAACAATTGATTTTGATAAAGTGTTGATGCTGGGCGAAGGCAAAGATTCTAAAATTGGCACTCCTTATGTTGAAGGCGCCAAGGTTACAGGCAAATTTACCGCAGATTCTGCAGCCGATTCTATCGTAAAAGGGCCAAAGCTCTTCCCGACATATTTCAGACGCCGCAAAGCAAGCAAAAAACGCATCGGCCATCGTCAGAAATATATGCAGGTTGTTATCGAAAAGATTTCTGCTTAATTATTGTGTCATTCCCGCGAAAGCAGGAATCCATACAAAATATAAAATAAAAGGCGAGTTTAAAAACTCGCCTTTTTTATGTTTCAATTATTTCTAATATGAATTAGGGTTTCCAATGAAGATTGTTAATTTCTGATTGCGGCACAAATATACCATCATCTTGTTTAATACTTGAAAAATAAGAGCCACTGTTACCCAAAATAATCTTATGCAAATCCGAAGACATTATTTTGTAATCCCCATGTTGATTCCATCCAACAGTCTTTGCTTCAAATATAACTACTACGTTAGGGTCAACTTCTGATATACGTTTGCCAGCTAAATTCTTGTTAAAAGCATATACGTGTCTAGCTTCTAAGTTTGCCCGACATTCGAAATTTTCTTTTGAAAGTTTCCAAGGTGTTGCATTGGTATATTGAAAATCTTGAGATTCACGCAATAATTGGTCGCACCATTTATTAGGATCTGGGAATTCATCATTGTGTTTTTCACAATAAGCCTTAACGTATGTTGATAGAATCCAAAGATTCATATGACACCTGTCATTTTTTGAATCAAAAGCATCGCTCAAAATATGAGGAATCTGAAGAGTGCAGATCACTGATAGGAAACAGCCTAACATAGCTACTAATTTGCTTAATTTAAAGTCTTTGATCTTTTTTACAAAAATCAAAGATAATATTCCGCATGAAATAGCAACTATTCCGCATATTCTGCCCGAATAAAGGATGTAAAAACCATTTTCTATTTTTTGGTTGGCCCATATAATTGAAACGATAAACCACCATATTGGAAAAATTATTATTGATATAATTGCAAGTATATTAGCCGTGATGTTTGTTTTCGGCCTTTGTTTGGCTTCGGTTTCCATAGTGCTGCCTCGATAATTTTACAAAGATATTATAATAGAAATCGAATAATGGACAAACAATAATTTTAAAATTTTATCAGTGTTAATCCGTGTAAATCTGTGTCTAAATCCCCGTGTCAGTCCGTGTCATTGCCTAAGTATATTTCCATTCCGCAATTGCCGCACTTGAATTTAAGCTTATATTCTCTGCCGTCTTCATCTTGCAGAATCAACGGTTCGGCGGCAGGCCCATCGCAAATATTTAATTCTCTTCTAAGGCAATATTTCGTTGTCATAACTTTTTGCCCAAACATATTCATATCCGATTCCGCACCTTCTTCAATGGTTTCAACTCCATGGCGGATGTAAAAATTGCGCGCCTTTTTATTCAAAACATTCCCATTGAAACCCAGATATTTCTCGAAATACGGCACATCTGTTTTGTTAAAAGCCATTTCCTGTTTAGGCCTGTTCTTCTCACGTTCCGCCATTAATTTTTCAACTAGTTGCCTTCGTGCTTCATTTAATTGAGAAACAGGCACAAAATACATCTGACTGGTTTCAATTTTCAAATCGCTGCATTCGAAAATTGTATTTCCAAGCCGCGTAAGCTGATTACGAAATGCCTCTTTAGCAGCCTCGATTTTCTGGGCTGGTTTCTTTTCACCTTCCAGAATAACTTGCGCCTTAT
>JBDKUM010000376.1:0-9878 GCA_039679715.1 Phycisphaerales bacterium | reverse complement strand
GTAAAAGTCGAACCTTTGGTATAAATGCTTGTTACGGTAAGTTTGCCGCCAAGTTTTTCAGCGATAAAGTGTGTAACAGCAAGGCCCAGGCCTGTGCTTGAGAACTGGTGATTAATCAGGCTGTCTGATTTTTCGATTTGTGAGAACGGCTCAAAAATGTTTTTAATATTTTCGGATGCTATACCTATGCCGCTATCTTCAACGTCAAACCTGATATAAGGTTTATTTTTTTCGGTATGATTCGAAACACGAACGCGGACGAAACCTTTTCTGGTGAATTTAATCGCGTTGCCGACAAGGTTCATGAGGCATTGTTTGAATCGTGAAGCATCGGCATTGACGCAAATATCATTGCCCATGGCATCTGCTGCACGCAGGATTTCGAATATAAGGCCCTTTTCGGTAGCGGCCGGTTTCATGACAGCTTCAATGGAAGAAAGAATAGTATTAATATTTACTACGGAATTATTATCAACTTCCAGTCTGCCGGATTCGATTTTAGAAAAATCAAACAAATCATTTATCAAACGAAGCAATGCCCTGCTGCTGTCGCGGATAATTTTAGCCTGATTTTGCTGAACGGGTGTCAAATCGTCTTCAGCTAAAATCTCACTGAACCCTATGATAGCGTTCATGGGAGTGCGGATATGATGGCTCATGCCGGCGAGAAATTCACCTTTAGAGCGGTTTGCTTCTGCGGCCTGCTGCGACATCGTATTTGCGTATTTAACAGAAAGCTGAAGCTGACGATTGATTTGGTCGGCTTGTATTTGTGAAGATTCGAGTTCAGAACTAAGGTTTGAAATAGAATGTTTGAAACAATGATATTGGTGCTTTATGTAACTTGAAATTAAGAAAAAGATGATAGTGGAAATACAAAATACACCAAAAATTAATGAAAATAAAAACAGAATATCGGCGGTTCGTTCATTGCTGACAAAGAGCCAAAGAATGAACATATCAGCTACGCTTAATGCGACAGTAGCAATCAGCATGATTGTCGAAGTTTTTTTAGATATCTGTTTCATAAAAACATTAAATCCCAGTAAAACCCACACCAATGTGGGGCCATCTTATAATGCTCTATCGACAATGAGGAGAGGCGACTTATGAAGAAATGCACTAACGAAAATGGAATAAGGTGAAATTGTAACGTTTTAACGCTTAAAAACTAAATTTTGGGGTGAGAAGCTAATTTTGAAAAAGAAAAGAAAAATAGACTACATCAACGGATTATAGGACCATTTCGGGGTAATTATTTGGAGTATAAAGAAGGAGTAAAAAACCATAACCAATTTAATATTTAATATTTTATATTTAAAATTTGGTACATATTTAGATTTTTGAAAAGGGTGAATTATGGAAATGCCTCATGTTCAAACGTGTGATATGACAGAATGCGCGTACAATAAACACATGCAGTGTCATGCAAAAGCTGTTACGGTTGGTGACGCCGAGTCGCAAATGCCAATGTGCGATACATTCTGGGCGAAAGGTCAAAGCGGAATTAAGGCGGGCGATCCAACGCAGATGGGTCATGTCGGCGCATGCAGAATGAGCGGCTGCATGTATAACGACAGGTTGGAATGCGCAGCAGAAGGAATAACAGTCGGACATAAAAGTGATAAGCCTGCGTGCATGACGTTTAATCCAGAAAGCTAGATGAAGGAAAGTACCCTGACCTTGACAATATAGGGGGTTTTGCTTATCATTGCGTCTTTCATATTTTAATAAGGAAAGACGATGCAGAATAAGAAAAATCCGGGTCTAAACGAATTAGATGAACTTTGTATTCAAACCATAAGATTTCTCTCGATGGAAGGCGTTCAAAAGGCTAAATCGGGCCATCCGGGCATGCCGATGGGTATGGCGCCGGCGGCTTATACATTGTGGACAAAATATCTTAAACATAATCCATCAAATCCAAAATGGCTCGGCAGAGACAGATTTGTTTTAAGCGCAGGTCACGGCAGTATGCTGCTTTATTCCATGCTTCATCTGACAGGTTACGATTTGAGCCTGGAAGATTTGAAAAATTTCAGGCAGTGGGGCAGCAAAACGCCCGGCCATCCGGAGTTTGGTCATACCGCAGGTGTCGAAGCGACGACCGGACCTCTGGGGCAGGGTATCAGCAATTCGGTTGGTATGGCAATAGCGCAGAAATACCTTGCGGCTTATTTCAATAAAGAAAATTATAATTTATTCGATTATAAAATTTACGCAATCGCGGGTGATGGTTGTTTGCAGGAAGGTGTCGCATCGGAAGCATGTTCGCTGGCGGGACATCTGGGGCTGAACAATTTAATCGTTATCTATGATGATAATCATATTTCAATTGATGGACATACGACACTTTCATTCAGCGAAGACAGAGCAAAAAGATTTGAAGCATATAATTGGTATGTTCAGGTTGTCGATGGTGACGGCAATAATATGGAAGCTTTCGAGAAGGCTCTGAAGAACGCACAGGCTGAAAAGAACAGACCATGTATTATTAATCTTCGAACATATATTGGTTACGGCAGTCCAAATTTCCAGGACACTCATACCGCACACGGCGCACCGCTGGGCGATGATGAAATTAAATTGATAAAGAAAAATTTTGGCTGGGATCCTGAAAAAAGTTTCCATGTACCTGCCGAAGTTCTCGCGCATATGCAGAAAGAAAAAACAAAAGGCAGCAAGCTGGAAAAAGAATGGAATGATATGTTTGCCAGATATTCAAAGGAATATCCTGAGCTTGCGAAACTGATTACCAATCCATATCCGGAGATTACGAATCTGCCGACGTTTGGCGCTGAACCGATGGCGACAAGGTCTGCATCTGGCAAGACGCTCGATGCGATCATGCCGAATATGCCATTAATATTGGGCGGCTCTGCTGATTTGACGCCATCGAATAATACAAGATTCAAAGGCGTTGAAGATTTCCAAAAAGATAAACTGACGGGCAGATACATTCGTTACGGCGTTCGCGAACATGCAATGGCGGCGATAATGAATGGTATCGCGACAAGCGAATTGCTGCGAGCTTACGGCGGAACGTTCTTTTGCTTCTTCGATTATATGAAGCCGGCGGTTAGAGTAGCGGCGATGAGCGGATATAAATCTATTTTCGTTTTCACGCATGATACAATCGGACTTGGCGAAGACGGGCCGACACATCAGCCTGTTGAACATATCGCAGCTCTGCGGGCGATTCCAAAGATGCTTGTATTGCGTCCTGCCGATGCCAACGAGACGGCTTACTGCTGGAAGATTGCTTTGGAGCATAAAGGCGGGCCGGTGGCTCTGCTGCTTACAAGACAGAATCTGCCGACTCTCGACCGTACGAAATATCCTGCCGCTTCGAGTATCGCAAAGGGCGGATACGTTGTTGTAAAACAGGATAAGCCTGATGTTGTGCTTATCGGTGTAGGGTCTGAACTTGAAATCGCGATGAAGGCTGCGGAGAAACTTGCGGCTGAAAATATCAAGGCGCAGGTTGTTAATCTCGTTAGCTGGGAACTTTTTGAAAAGCAGGATAAGGCTTATAAGGATTCAGTTCTGCCGCCGAAAGTTAGGGCAAGAGTCGCGGTTGAAGCGGGTATCAAGATGGGCTGGGAAAGATATATCGGCGATTGCGGCGAGTTTATCGGTATGACAGGATTCGGAATTTCCGCACCTTATAAGATATGTTATGAGAAGTTCGGAATTACGCCTGATGCGACAGTTGCGGCGGCGAAAAAGTCTATAGCGGCGGCGAACGGTAATTAATTAAAACCGCGAATTAACTCGAATAAACACAAAAAATTCAAAAGGGCAGGCAGAAATGTTTGCCCTTTTTATTTTATCTTTTCAGATTGTCTGAATTGAGATAGAATGGGTGAATATTAAGTAGATAGGAGTAAAAATGGAATCATCGAAAGCTGTTGAACTTGATTTAAGCAAAATACCGCTTTATCAAAAAAGAAAATATATCCCGCAGCAAATAAATTTTTCCGATGCACAAGAGGTTTGCGGCGAATACAAAAAAATTATGGAAAGGCCGATCGATTCATGGCAGGATTTTGAAGCTTTTCTGGCACACTGGTCGGAACTTGAAAGCGCGATTACTGAGCACGATTCGGTTTTGTATATCAGGATGACATGTCAAACTGATGACGCGGCAAGAAGCGAGGCTTACAGATATTTCAATCAGGAAGTTGTGCCGCTGATAAAGCCATGCGAACATCAGCTTAAAATCAAGCTCATTTCGTATTGCGATAAAGCAAAGCTGAAAAATGATAAGTATGAAGTTTTGGTGCGAAATGCCCGCGCGGATGTAGAGTTATTCCGGGATGAAAATATTGAACTGCAAAAACAGGAAGACGCTCTTATACAGGATTTTCAGACATTAAGCGGCTCGATAATGGTTGAATTCGAAGGCAAACAATTGACAATGCCGCAGATTCGTAAAAAACTTTCGGAGCAGGACAGAGCTGTGCGCGAAAAAGCATGGCGTGCCATGATGGAAAGATGGGCACTTGAAACGGAAAAATTTGATGATATTTTTGATAAGATGATCTCGCTACGGCATAAAATTGCACTTAATGCAGGTTTTAAAAATTTCAGAGATTACAGATTTAAGGAATGGCATCGGTTTGATTATACGCCGGAGGATTGCTTTAAATTCCATAAGGCGGTTACAGAAACGGTACTGCCTGCATTGAAGAAGATTTTTCAACATCGCAAAGAAGTAACACATCTTGAAAAAATAAGGCCTTGGGATTTTGATGTTATTCAGCCTGTTGACCCATACGGCAGAAATGCGCTTGCTCCTTTTAAAGAGCCGGGTGAGCTTGTACGCGGAATACGGAAAATGGTTGGAAAGCTTCATCCTGATTTCGATAAACAAATCGCGCGGATGGTTGAGCTTGGCATGCTGGATTTGGTCAGCAGAAAAGGCAAAGCACCCGGCGGTTATCAATCATCATTGAATGAACGGCGTGAACAATTTATTTTCGGAAATACGGTCGGCAGTAATACGGATGTTAATTTGCTTTTGCACGAAGGCGGACATTCTTTTCATTCAGCGGCATGCAGAGATTTGGAATTAGTCGCCTACAGACATGCTCCGATCGAGTTCTGCGAAGTCGCATCGCAGGCAATGGAAATGCTGGGCAGTAAATACCTGACGGAATTTTATTCTGAAGACGATGCGAAAAGGGCCTGGCGGGAAAAACTTGAAGAACTGGTATATTATTTGAGCTGGATAGCGAATATCGATGCGTTTCAGCATTGGATTTATGAAAATCCAATGCAGGACAGGCAGTTACGCCGAAAAACATGGACAGATATTTATGAAAGATTTTTTGATGGATTGTATGACTGGTCTGGACTGGAAAAATTTAAAGAGATAATGTGGCAAAGGCAGTTGCATATTTTCCAGTGCCCGTTGTATTATATTGAATATGGAATTTCGCAGCTTGGTGCGATAGGTATTTGGCTGCAATCACTGAAAAGTGTCGAGCAGGCGGTGAATAATTATCGCAAGGCGCTTGCTCTTGGCGGTTCGAGACCGCTGCCTGAGTTGTTTGCGGCGGCAGGTTTAAATTTTGATTTTTCAGCGAAAACTGTCGAGCCGCTGGTTAGCGCGGTTATGCAGGAATGGGAAAAAGTTAAAAACGCATAATTATTGTATTTATTTTAATCACTGATTACACTGATTAAATGGATTATTAGAAAAGGGAATCGAATGGCGAAAAAAATTAAAACTATCGGCGTAATGACAGGCGGCGGAGATTGCCCCGGATTAAATGCGGTTATCAGGGCCGTAACGAAAACAGCGATAACAAAGTACGGCATGAAGGTCTGGGGAGTTGAAGATGGTTTTCTGGGAATGATCGAAAACAGAATCAGACCTGTTAGTTACAGCGATGTAAGCCATATTCTCGATATAGGCGGAACGATTCTCGGTTCAAACAATACGACAAACCCGACGAAATATCCTGTAACAGGAAAAGATGGAAAAGTTGTATTCAAGGATATGTCCGATGTTTGTTATAAAACGCTTAAACAAAAAGGCATCGATGCTCTGATTTGCATAGGCGGCGACGGCACGATGACAAGCGCGGAAAAACTCGCGGAAAGAGGGCTGGCAATTATCGGCGTTCCAAAAACAATCGATAACGACCTTTGGGGAACGGATTATACTTTCGGATTCGATACTGCGGTCGCGACAGCAACAGAAGCGATTGACAGATTGCGAACTACCGCAAGTGCTCATCATAGGATTATGGTTGTAGAGGTGATGGGAAGATATGCGGGCTGGATAGCTTTATTCGCTGGGGTTGCGGGCGGAAGCGATGTGATATTGATCCCTGAAATTCCTTATAAACTTAATAAAGTATGCGACTTCATCAAACAGCGGAATAAATGGGGCAAAACATATACTATTATTACCGTTGCGGAAGGCGCGAAAGAACTTGGCGGCGAAATGGTCGTACGAAGAACTGTCGCTTATAGCCCGGAATCAATCAGGCTTGGCGGAATCGCGAATAAAGTTGCAGGCCAAATTGAGATGTGCACCGGGCTGGAATCGCGAAGTGTAACGCTTGGCTACATTCAACGCGGCGGCAGGCCGACAGCACATGACAGAGTTCTAGCGACGAGTTTCGGACATGCGGCGCTTGAATTGGTTGCTGCCGGCGAGAAAAACAGGCTGGTGGTTTTGAAAAACAATAAAATTTCGAGTGTGCCGTTAGCGCAGGTTGCAGGCAAGGTTCGCAACGTGCCGGCGGATTCGCCAATAATCGAAGCGGCAAGAGCGGTTAATACCTGTTTTGGCGACTAAGTACTGGCTTTCTAAAGACATACAATCCTTTTTAAGAAAAAACTTGTAAATATTCCTTAACTCGATTAGGATATTGTCTGTCACAAATAATATATTTTTAAGGAGACAGAGATGAAGAAGTCGTTTTTTTCCCTTCCACTAGCAGCAATTATCACTCTTTTCTATTTTGATTGTATGACTTTCGGTTCACATGCTGTAGACCCGGCTAGTTTCAACATAGTTACAAAAGAAGGTAATGTTGTTGAAAGGACGCTAACGCTTCATAATACCGGTACGACCACTATAAATTATATGATTCGCACAAGAGCGTCACATAATCTTGAAACAGGAAGAATTATAGAAAAATTAAGAAACGGAACTGTAATTGGTTCATGCATTCCTGCAAATTATGATTTCTCAATCGTTGAAAACGTTCCATATAAAGCAGGAGAAATAATTGTCAGGTTTGGAAATAAAAACACAAACCAGGTTTTAAGTATGGACCAAAAATTCCAAACGCTTTCACTGCTTGCCGGTGCTGAAATAAAAAAGGAATTCGAACTATTTCCGGGTTTAAGTGTTGTTAAGCTTCCGGAAGGAGTAACTGTCGAGCAGGCTGTTAGCCAATATAATCAATCTGAAAATGTTTTATATGCGCAGCCAAACTATGAAGTACACGCACTTGCAACTATACCGAACGATACACTTTTCAGTCAGTTATGGGGAATGGACAATGCGTCTGATTATGACATCGATGCGCCGGAGGCATGGGATATCACAACAGGAAGCAGGGATATCGTTGTCGCGGTAATAGATACAGGAATTGATTATACTCATCCGGACCTTGCCGGGAATATGTGGGTAAATGAAGCTGAAAAAAATGGAATAACAGGAAGCGATGATGATGGGAATGGTTATATAGATGACATTTATGGCTATGATTTTGTTAACAATGACGGTGATCCGAGAGACGATCATTATCATGGCACTCACTGTGCTGGAACAATTGGTGCCATCGGCAATAACGGCCAGGGTGTGGCAGGAGTTTGCTGGAATGTAAAAATAATGGCACTGAAGTTTTTGAATTCTGCAGGCGGTGGTTATACGGATGATGCAATTTTAGCAGTTCAATACAGTATTTTAATGGGTGCTAAAATATCGAGCAATTCATGGGGTGGCGGCGGTTACAGCCAGGGCCTTAAAGATGCAATTGACGCGGCAGGGGCAGCAGGAATGCTGTTTGTTGCTGCGGCAGGAAATGACGGAAGTAATAACGACAATTCTCCTCATTATCCTTCCAATTACACATCTGAAAGTTTAATTTCAGTTATGGCTACAGACAGCTCCGATAGTAAATCGAGCTTTTCAAATTACGGTTTGACATCGGTAGATATCGGCGCACCCGGATCAAGCATCATGAGCTGCCAGCCGGGGAACGGCTATCAATATTTAAGCGGAACTTCGATGGCGACACCTCATGTATCAGGCGCTTGTGCACTTATCTGGTCGATGAATCCTTCTTTGACAAATATGGAAGTAAAAGAAATATTGCTAAGCACAGTCGATCCAAAACTGGCTGGTAAATGCGTTTCAGGAGGAAGGCTTAATGTGCATAATGCGATTCTTGAAACAAAGTCTCCCTGGATTACGCTAGAACCTGAAGAAGGAATAATCGAGCCAGCGGAAACGAACGAAGTGTATATAACTTTTGATGCGAGAACAATGCAGCCTGGGACATATCAAGCTGAGATTTTGATTTTGTCAAATGATCCGCAAAGCCCGATTGTTGTCCCGGTAACGATGGAAGTTAGGCCGGATGATTTGCAGATAAGTCCGCCAGACGGATTTGAATCATCGGGTACTGAAGGCGGACCATTTGAGCCAGTAACGAAATTTTATCGTTTGACCAATATAGGGACTGAAAGTCTAAATTGGAAAACATTAGTTCAAGACGCATGGCTTAGCGTAGAGCCCAATCAGGGTATACTTGGGCCTGCTGAATATATCGATGTCAATTATTCGATTATTCCAGCGGCAGAGATATTGGAACCGAATATTTACAATACACTTATTAAGATACAGAATCTGACAAGCGGAGCTGAAAAAACAAGAACTGCGACTCTTACTATAAAGCCGCCTGATTATTTCTCTGAAGATTTCGACAGAAAATTTGATTTAGGAAATAAAATATTAACGTTTATGCCGAATGGATCGAAAGCTTATTATGAGGCATGCATCGAAAAAATAACGGAATTTCCAATTGATCCTGCAGGCGGAAATTCAATATCAATGGCAGATGATGATTTTGCCGAAGTAATGTTGCAAGATGGTAAAAAAATTCTGTTCTATGGCACATATTATGACAAGTTCTATATTGGCAGTAATGGTTACATTACTTTCGAAATACCAGATATGAATTATGCCGGCGATCTAACAAGTCATTTTGAATTGCCGCGTATATCTGGAGTTTTCACGGATTTGACGCCGACAAACAATCAAAATATTTCTTACAAACAACTCGATGATGAGATAGTGGTTACATATAGAAATATTCCGGTGTTTGGAGATAAAACGAAAACATGCAATTTTCAAATCGAGATGTTCTTTGTTAATGGAGAAATAAATATAAGCTATTTGAATATAAATTCTTCGGACTTTACTGCAGGATTATCACGTGGAAGGGGATTGCCTCCATTTTATATTCAAAGCGATTTAAGTGAGTATCCGGTATGCTGGTCTTATGATGATTTTGACAGAGATTATACGGTAAATTTCGAAGATTTTGCCTTGCTTGCATCTCACTGGATGGATAATGATTGTAATAGTCCTTACTGGTGCGGCAAGACGGATTTGGATTATAGCGGAACGACTGATGTCAATGACCTTGCGTATTTTACATATAACTGGCTCGAGGTTAAAAACTGGTGGATGCAGCCGATTTCTCACTGGAAATTCGATGAGACAACCGGGAACACAGCTTTTGATTCCGGCACTGGCGGCTATAATGGGACAGTTAATAGTGCGACTTGGTCAGAAGGCCAGGTTGACGGCTGCCTTGATTTTGACGGAATGAACGATTATGTCG
>JBDKUM010000375.1:0-26896 GCA_039679715.1 Phycisphaerales bacterium | reverse complement strand
TCAAACCAGGACAGCTTCGACAATGTTAATGGTGAAACGCAATTCTATTTCAATACCGACAACAGTCCATGTACATCGGCAAACATGGCTATTTTATACCAGGGTCGTGCGAACTGCGATGGAATGCGAGGCATCGGCGATTACATAAATCATCGCGGATATAGAACGACTGAATTATATAATCAGCTTATTTATGGATATGGCGGAATTTCCGCAGGCTTTACATTTGAACAATATAAAGCTCAAATTGATTCCAGCCAGGGCGTTTTACTCCATTTCGTAAATGAATTTACTGGTTTTACTCACACAATGTATGGTTACGGCTATGATGATTTTGGTCAGATTCTTGTATATGATGGAATAAGCCCAAATGGCCAAAACCCGGGTTTCCTATCATGGGGCGGTTATTATTTTCTCGGCGGCCAATGGCTGGCTCATTACGGCGTTACAGTTATAAATTTAGATCCCGCGCCTGAACCTGCGACTGTCGCATTTTTCTTCTTAGGCATTGTTTTTATTTTAAAAACAAAAAATTAATTCATTCATTTTGCTGATTCCGAATTTCTCTTGCTTTAATAGGACCTTTTTGGTATAATTATTTTTTTGTGTAAGAATTTGGAGGAAGAATGCATAAGAAAGCAATTCGGTTAACAGCAGCCATAATAATTTTAGTTCAAACTTCATGTTTTTCAGCAGCGAGCTTTCAAGGCATTGGTTATTTGCCCGGCAGTGTTGTTCGCTTCAGCAGTGCTGAAGCTATATCCGCGGATGGCTCAACAATAGTTGGCGGTGCAGGATATATATCAACATCAAATAAGCTCCAATTTCACGCTTTCCGCTGGACATCAAATAGTGGGATGACTGATATTAGCGATTTGCCAGAAGATGCTTATTCATGCTTTGCTAGTGATGTGTCTGGTGACGGCTCGGTTATAGTTGGTATTAATGAGAACAAAGCCTTTATCTGGACTTCAGCTAATGGTACGACTCACATTGAAACATATCCTGACAGCAGCGAAAGTAGTAGTAGCATAGCGTGTGACATTTCATTTGATGGAACAATAGTTGCCGGCACGGCTGCACATGGCACATCTTATAATAATTTGGAAGCATTTCGATGGACTGCGGAGGAAGGCATAACAGGACTCGGCTTTTTACCCAATAGACCGGACAATCTGCAATATGGACCAGAAAGCCGTGCTAAAGCGATTTCTTATGATGGTTCAGTTATTGCCGGTTGCAGCAACTTTCAAGCCTTCCGTTGGACAACTGAAACTGGAATGGTTGGAATTGGCGATTTGCAAGGCGGCGATTTTGACAGCTATGCAGAAGATATATCTGCCGATGGCTCTGTCATAATCGGCACAGGCACTTCTGACTTGGGAGCGGAAGCTTTTCGATGGACACAGGAAACGGGCATAGTAGGACTTGGAGATTTTGAAGGGGGAGATTTTGAATCGCATGCATATGCGGTTTCAGCCGACGGTTCAATCATTATTGGAACGTCAGTAACAGATTTCGATTATGAAGCTTTTTATTGGACAGCAGAAACTGGCATGTTGAAACTGAAAGATTTGCTTACGGAAAAATATGCCCTTGATTTATCTGGATGGCGTTTGACAGACGCTTACGGAATATCTGCGGATGGTACAAAAATTGTTGGTTATGGATTTAATCCGCAGGGATTTGAAGAAGGCTGGATTGTTACAATTCCTGAACCTGCGACTATTTTGTTATTAACTTTGGGCGGCTTAGTTTTTAGGAAATCATTCTAACCAATTACTTGCAAGTTCGGCAAAATCTAAAAAGTTCACAATGTTATCGCCGGCGGGAGCGGGCATAATATCGGCTGATGGGATGCCGGGCGACTGGAGCCATTGATTCGCCATTATCGCAAGGTCTGACATATCAACATTTCCGTCAGGCTGCAAATCACCGCTGGTAATCGGGCAAATAACAAACCAAATATTTGGTACGAAATTTCCGCAGGAAATAGTCGGCGAACCTGCACCGCCCCAATTCAGCGGATCGCCGTTTGTGCTGTCTGAATATGCATAAACGCATCGATTGCCGCCGGGAGTTGAATATTTTACCTGCCCGTTAGTCGTGTATGAAGTGTTATTGAAGCTGAAATCCACAATCAAATTATTGATCCCGTTATAATAGAAAGGTGTTGTGAAAGTGTAAGTCGGCCAGCCTGTGCTTCCTTGCGGCTCATTTTTTTGATATACGGTTGTCCAGCCTGCAGTATCCATTGTGCAAGTGCTAAACGCATTTAAAGACGTATGCTTCATTCTAATCGTCCAGTTATTCATGGTCTGGCCGGGAATTGTAATTACGTGCATGGCCAGACTTGTTATAAATCCCCTGCTGCCAAGTTCAGAAGCTTTATAAATCACCTGCGTTCTGCTGTCGTGCCAATTCGTATGAAAAGGATAGCTCCAGTTCAAACTTCCCGAACCAATCGTAATATCTGCGCAATCATTATTCAGTAAATATTCGATTGCCCGTCCAAGATTAACTCTCGGTTTTGTAATCGCGACTTTCGTATCGGTAATAGGATCGCCGGTCGTTATAAGAATTTGCTTTATACGCGATGGGGTTAAATAGTGACCTGTAATTTCTTTTGCGGCGGATTGAATACATGCAGCCGCTCCGGCGGAATACGGACAGGCAGCAGATGTGCCGCCAAAATCATTCGCATAATCAGTAGTCGAATATCCGGGCGTGCCTACCATATCGGTTGTGTAGTTATTATTCGCAGGCGCTAAAATATCGAGAAAGTTCGCGATATTTGAAA
Source organism: Phycisphaerales bacterium (assembly GCA_039679715.1). Taxonomy (GTDB): domain Bacteria; phylum Planctomycetota; class Phycisphaerae; order Sedimentisphaerales; family UBA12454; genus UBA12454. Next base: position 24,096 of record JBDKUM010000375.1, on the reverse strand, counting down.
AGGATGTAACCCTGTCAGCGTAGGTCGTATCGATTACATAATAACCTCCGGGGCAGAAAGGCTCGGTAAATTTCGGATTCGCGCATGATTCGGAATATAGGCATGCGTACCATAATCCGAAATCCGCATCATATACCGCTCCTACAGAAATTGTATTCGTCAGGCACGCAGGTACCGAGATTGAATCGCAATAACCATTGTTGCCTGCCGAGACAAATAATGTTATGCCTGCATTGGTCGCATTGTTGGCAGCGTTTGCAAGAGTTGTATTCGATGAATCGCAGGGGCTGTAGTAACGTGTTCCGCCTATGCTGGTACTGATGACAAGAATGGGATAAGCCGGATTGTCGTTTTTATGGCTTGTGCACCAATCCCACGCACCTGCGAGAGTTGAAGTTGTAATATCGCCTGAACTTTTTTTTGTTTTAAGCGCATAAATTTTCGCACCGTGCGCAACTCCGCCGATATAATCATTGACATCTCCCAAATCGCCGGCGACAATTCCGGCACAGGATGTGCCATGGGGGTCTTGCGGAGTTGTCGGAAATGGATCAGAATCGTTATCGCCGGTGTCGTATCCGCCAATGACTTTACTGTTGGGAAAACCGCCGCCGCCAAGTTTTGGATGTGTATAATCAACACCTGAATCACAAATCGCGACAGCAACGCCCTGGCCGTTATAAACAGAACGATAAACCATCCCATTCATTAGAGGAATACCCTGGGCAAGATGTTCTTCCAGAACATAATCCGGCTCGACAGATTCCACCAATTCGTTTTCCAAAATTTGATTCAGCGCATCTATCGTAAGCTCGCACGCTATTGTCGGCTGATTTTCAAACTGATACCCCAGTTCAATATCATCAGGATCGATAGTTTTTATGGCTTCATGCTGCAATTTTTTTATTTCCTGATGTAAAGATCGCAGAGATTCTTTTGAATCCCAGTTAAATTGCTGTTCAGAAATTATTTGCGGTTGTCGAAGATTAATAAGTACAGCAACTTTTTCTTTTCCTTTCGCAAACTGTTCAAGGATTACTTCTTCACCAAAAATTTTTGATTCAGGAACGCAGTTGCAGCCGTTTTCTTTTTGCAGTTCACTGCCGTATGCGCATAGTGTTGTTACAATCAATAACAGAAAGAATTTATTTTTTCTCATAGAAAATTCTTCTGTATTCTCCAGCTTACATTATTTGTTTAATTTGGATAATTTTAACTCTTATTTAGCCGAAGTGAATATAAAAAATGACGATGATTTTGCGGTCTTTTAAAAACCTATTTTTTACAATGAAAAACAGAGGTGCTAATACTTTCCCTTACTAATTTATAGCCAATTTACTTACACCCGCCGTTGGCATCGCACGGGAATTCTTGAATTAGTAAATATATCTAATTCCAACAATTCAAAGTTGAACGTTCGATGTTCAATGTTGGATGTTCAAATTTGCTGAATTAGTCTTCCCTGCCTTCGAGAACTTTTCGCAAATACATGTTTTCGCGTCTTGTCGCTTCGACATCAAATAACAGGTATTTGACAATCAATTGAAGATGTTCCATCGAATCGTCAAGCGTTTCAGTTTTTGTAGTTTGAGTCCTGGATTTGATCATTAAAATTTTAGTAGACTTTGGCGCCGGCAGGTTTGTTACTTCATCAAGTAGGCCTTTTAGTTTTGTTTCAAAAGCAGAAATATCCATCTGGCTATCCTCCTTTATCTCAAGGATAATGGTTTCTTCTTTGAGCTTCCTGCATTTAGAAAGTATCCTTACTTGAAAAGCGAGCAAAAAATATACCCCTTTGCCGCTCTTTGCTATTTTACCTCTTTGCTACTCGGAAAAAAAGCTATTTTCGGCAAAAAAACCAAAATCTTTTGTAAATATTTTAACATTCCGGCCTATATAAAATGTAGGGTTCTGTTGCCAATTATATTCAAAAGCCGTTTTTTGATGTTGCCCTATGTCCTTGTAAATAAACATAAAACAACATCGGAATTCCGAAAGATATGGTATCTCACTTTTCGCTTATTGTTTTCAACTATTTATGTTGTTTGCTTGAACTTAGAAGCCATTTGTAGTAGTATATATAGTAGATATTGAAACTGACGGAGTAGAAAACATGAGAGTAAAACTGCCTAAGACACTTTGGCTCGTACAATGGCATTTGTATTTTGTAGTTTTAATTATCGTCAGCATAATATTATGGATATTCAGCGGTGACGATTCGGCTCTTGGCAATATCTATCAAATCCCCTTAATGGTCGCGGCAGGAGTTGGTATTTTCGCGATTATTCTTCTGCTTTACCAAATCGCTGAGATTCTCACAAATCAACAGCAAACACTTGACCGCATTAGTGACGGCCTGGCGGTAAGCAAAAACATGTTCGAACAAATAAGCCTTGGCGTTAAGTTAAGCGAAGCTGCCAAAACAATCGCTTATCGTGATATGGACACTCAATACCTGCGTGCATCTGTCATGGAAAAACTTCATCAGCAGGATTACAAAACAACTTACGTCATGATTGAAGCAATCGCGCAGCGCAACGAATATAAAGCTTTGGCTGAAGAATTGAAAATGGCGGCAGATAATTATCGCGATTCAACAGAGCAGGGAAAAATAAATCAAATCATTGGTTATATCGATAAGCTGCTGGAACAATATCAATGGGCAACCGCCAGTACGCAGATTGAAAGCCTGATTAGAAATTATCCGGAATCCGATAAGGCAAAATCGTTGACTCAAAAATTGGCTGCGAAAAAAGAGCAAAGAAAACGCCAGCTTCTTGCGGCATGGGATGAAGCAGTCAAACGGGCAGATACAGACCGCAGTCTGATTGTGCTCAAAGAACTTGACCAATATCTGACACCGAGCGAAGGTCTTGCGCTTCAGGAAGCGGCAAGCGAAGTATTTAAAAACAAACTCCATAATCTTGGTGTAAGATTTTCATTGGCTGTAAGCGATAAGCAATGGACCGAAGCGCTTCAGACAGGCCAGGAAATCATTCGCGGCTTTCCAAACAGCAGAATGGCTGATGAAATCCGAGGCAAACTGACGACTCTGCGAAATTTAGCTAAAAACAAGCCCCAAGAGGCAATTTCCAACCCCTGACATTTCCGCTTGCATATTTTCAGCTTATATTATATAGTATCCCATCTTATTTTAAAACGGTTGCGATGTTTGTGCCATTTGCGGTATAAAGAATGACATAAGCACCGCAACCGATTGACTTTATACGATTTTAGAGGGTGTAGCTCAGCTGGTAGAGCAACGCACTTTTAATGCGTAGGTCTTGGGTTCGAATCCCAACACCCTCATTTTTAATTGTATATTTAAGATTGAAGATTTAGGAAATCATCCAAGTTATTCTTAAATCTTCAATTTTCAATCTTCCTTCTTCAATTTAATTTATGAACGAAACTATCGAAAAAGATACCTATTCAAAGAAAACTCCCGCCTGGCACATTCACAAACGGCTATATGATTGGGTTTTGCATTTTGCTCATACCAAACACAGTATGGTCGCCTTATTTTGCCTAAGTTTCGCGGAATCAAGTTTCTTTCCCGTTCCGCCTGATGTCCTTCTCGGCCCTTTGGCTTTGGGAAACCCTAAAAAATGGCTTCGTTTTGCAGTTGTTTGCACATTAGCTTCGGTTTTTGGCGGAATCTTCGGCTATTTAATCGGTACTTTCCTGTGGGCAGGTGTTGGTAATTTTTTCCATAATTATGTTCCGGGTTTTTCACGTGATAAAATCGTCTTAGTTGACAATACAACCCTTGAGGGTCATGTTCAGCAATCATCTTTAAAAGTTGAACCTGTTACAAAGGTTATTCCCAAATATCCGGTTAATTTCATCACAAAATCAGGCCAGCAGCGTACGTTGAACGAAGCCGAAGTAGAAAAAATTACTATCAAGCCATTCACACAAGTTGGTGCGTTATATGATGCTTTTGATTGGCAGATTGTCGCAATTGCCGGCTTTACGCCAATTCCATACAAAGTAATCACAATCACAGCAGGGGTTTTCAAAATTAACTTTATTACATTCTTCATCGCTTCAGCGTTAAGCCGGGCAGCAAGATTTTTTATGGTCGCCGGCCTTTTCGGATGGAAAGGCGAACGCATGAAGCCGTTTATTGATAAATATTTCAACCTTCTGACTCTTATTTTCACAATCCTCCTTATCGGCGGCTTTTTGGCATTCAAATTCATAAAATGATCACCAGCAGCTTTTATTTTATACTAAATCATTGCACCCTACGTATGATTACGGTATTAGAGAGTTTTAATTATCAGGTGCAAAATGAATGCTGAACAAAAAAAAGAACTGCTCAAAGTCGCAAGAAACGCTGTTGAAAAAGCAGTTTCCGGCAAAAAAATCGAAAAGGCAAGTTCCGATGATCCGGTTCTCAATCAGCATTGCGGCTGTTTTGTAACCTTGAAAAATCGCGAAGAGCTCCGGGGTTGCATCGGCATGTTCGTTTCAAATAAACCTCTAATACAACTTGTAGGCGAGATGGGGGTTGCTTCTTCAACAGGAGATTCGAGGTTTTTCGGCGATAAAATCGCGCCAGAAGAAGTAGACGAACTGGAGATTGAAATATCGGTGCTTTCACCGCTTCAAAAAACAGACAATCCCCTTAGTTTAAGACTCGGAATAGATGGTATATATATACAAAATGGTTATGCAACAGGCTGTTTTCTTCCGCAAGTCGCTGATGAAACAGGCTGGAGCAAAGAAGAATTTCTTTCTTACTGCTGCTCACATAAAGCCGGCCTGCCTCCAGATGCATGGAAAGATAAAAATACAGAAATATATTTATTTACTGCTGAAATTATAAAAGAAGAAAAATGAATAAAATAATCATTGCGATTCTAACAGTGTTCATCATCAGCGGCTGTGAGCAAACCAATACGGTTGTAAATAAAACCGCGACAGGCTCTTCGCCCGCGAAACTTTCAACCGCTGAAGGTCTGATTAAATATATTAAGCCTTTGCCCGCGGTAGAAGATGTTCGCACATGGGAAAATCCTTACGGTGCGGGGCTGATAATCAGAACCAGCCATTATGAAATTTATACCACACTGCTTGAACCATTGATGCTCAAGCAAATCCCCGGCTTTGTCGAAGCAGCCTGGCAGCAATATCAAAATCAGCTTCCAGAGCCAATACTGTCGGGCCCAGATAAATTCAAATTATATCTTTTCAAGGACCGCATGGAATGGGAGCGATTCACTCAATCTTTCACCGGCCCGCAATGGCCTGTATACCAAAAAATTAAAAAAGGCGCATATTATTTAAAAGACTCCTGCGTCGCATATAATATCGGCAGAACACGCACATTCAGCGTTATCGGCCATGAAGGCTGGCATCAATTCTGCAATCGATATTTTAAGTATCGCCTGCCAAGCTGGCTCGACGAAGGCATAGCGCAGCTTTTCGAGCAGAGCACAACACAGAACGGCAGATTTGTTTTTCAGCCTGCGAAAAATTATCAACGCCTCGGCTCACTTAAATTATCAATGCAGAAGGGAAAATTAATCCCGCTCAAAACTTTGATTTCGCTTAACCCCGGCCAAACAGTTACCAACGAAGAAGCTGATGCCGCGACAACCGCTTTTTATGCGCAATCTTACGCCCTTGTCAGATTCCTTCGCGAAGACAATTACGGCAAACGTCTTGGCAATTATTATCAGATGATGCTCGGCGCGCTTCACGGCACCTGGCCGATAAGTGAAGACGAATCGCAAATCGCCGCAAACCGGAATATTGCATTAACCGCTCAATGGAACAGCTTCATCGCGCAGAAATTATTTAAAATTTACATCGGCGCCGACATTGATAAAATCGAACCGGAATTTATGTTCTATTGCGGCAAAATAACTTATCCCATTTCCGTTAGTTATTAAGGTTTATGAAATTTATTCTCGCGTCAGCTTCGCCAAGAAGGAAACAACTGCTCACACAGGCAGGATATGAATTTGAGGTTGTCATCTCAAATTTTGATGAATCGAAAATTTCCGAACAGGGAACTTCTCCAATCGAATATGCATGTAAACTGGCTTTGGGCAAAGCACTGGATGTAGCCGAGAGATTTCCCGAAAAGCTGGTGGTTGGAGCCGATACGATAGCGGATTACAATGGCGAAATAATTGGAAAAGCAAACTCGCCGCAGCATGCAGAGGAAATCACGCGAAAATTATTCAGTCAGCCGCATAAAATAATCACCGCAATTGCGATGGTGAAAAAAAATGTGCATTTGCAAAAGGTCGAATATGATATTACTATGGTTTACCCGCGAAAATTGACTGATGACGAAATTGCCGAGCATATCGAATCGGAAACCTGGAAAGACAAAGCTGGCGCGTATGCTTTGCAGGAAGGCGGCGATAAATTCATCGAAAAAATCGAAGGCAGCGAAAGCAATGTCGTCGGTTTAAGTATGGAACTCTTTGAAAAGATGATTAAAACGCAATAATCTTTCCATATTTAGACATAAAATTCTCCACATTTTTTAAATTTTTTGCTAAAACGATGTATCAATCTGTTTTTGCATACGTAAAAACATTGGAGTATTTTTGAATTGTTGATATAATAATCTTTTTAATTATTTAAAGATATGGAGTTTAATCATGTGTGAAAATTGCGGATGTCACGGCAATAAATCATTAAAAGATCAGGTAACTGAAGTAATTGACGGCATCAGACCTATGCTGCAAAACGATGGCGGCGATATAGAATTAATCGAAGTAACGGAAGATAACACAGTTAAAGTTCGTCTGCAGGGCGCATGCAAAGGCTGCCCGGGAGCGGCAATGACTTTGAAAATGGGTGTTGAACGCCTGCTCAAACAACGCGTTCCGGATGTAAAGGAAGTTGTTGCCGTTAAATAAGGATTATATTTGCTGCACGTAACATACGACAATCTCAAAACTGTAATTGTAATGCCTGCCTATAATGCCGCTGCCACTCTCGAAGCGACATTGAAAGATATTCCGGCCGAGTTCCATAAGGACATAATACTTGTGGACGATTGCAGTAAAGACAATACTGTCGAGCTGGCAAAAAAGCTGGGCTTGACTGTTATTGCGCATGAGCAGAATAAAGGCTATGGCGGCAATCAGAAAACATGCTATAAAGCCGCTCTTGAAAGAGGTGCAGATATTATTGTCATGCTGCATCCCGATTATCAGTATGACGGAAGATTAATCCCGTTTTTTATCGGTTTTTTGGAAACCGGCGTTTGCGATGTTATGCTGGGCAGTAGAATCAGGACGCGAAAAGAAACGCTGCGTTCAGGAATGCCTTTGTATAAGTATCTGTTTAACAGGATGCTCACAATCACAGAGAATTTCATTCTTGGCCAGAACCTTGGCGATTTTCATAGCGGAATGCGAATTTACAAACGTGCAGTTCTCGAAAAGATACCTTATGAGATAAATTCAGACGATTTTGTTTTTGATTCGCAATTTCTTGCGCAGGCCGCTTATTTCAATTTCAAAATTTCAGACGCACCGGTTCCCTGCCGGTATTTTAAGGAAGCATCGAGCATAAATTTCAGTCGAAGTGCAAGATATGGAATTTTAACGCTTTACACAATGCTGCAATTTATTCTTCAAAGATTTAAATTGGCCAATTTCAAAATTTTCCAGTCAAAATAGTTCAGAGGATATCAAAGGCAGAGATTGCTTCGTCGCCCTGCTTCGCTAAAGCTACGCAGGACTTCCTCGCAATGACATGATGGCGATCGTTAATCACAATTTTGCAGGCTGCAATCCAGCCATTGGGAAACCATTAACCCTAAATCTTCATAATCTGCCGGATTCATCCATTCACAGGCCAATAAGTTTAAATCTTTGAAATTTACCCTGCAATCAAGATTTAGATCGCTTTCAAGATTTTGGGTGCAGTTTGCTGCATCAGCCCATAAGCCAGTATTTGCGCCGTCGGTTGCATAATAAAAAATCTTGCTGCCGACTACGGTTAAATATTGCGGGTTTGAAGAGCCGGCAGGATTTAAGTTTTGAACCATGACAGTGCCTGCTTCTGTGCCATCGCTTTTCCAAAGCTCGGTTCCGTTTGTTCCATCATTAGCGGTAAAATATAAAATGCCGTTTACATCAATTAGATTCGCAATCTCGCTGTCGTTTGAAGGATTTATGTCTTTAACCATTGCTGTGCCTTGAGCGGTGCCGTTGCTTTTCCACAATTCCTGGCCGTGAATTCCATCGTTAGCGGAAAAGAATAATGTGCCTTTAACATTCGTTAAAAACTGGGGCGAAATATTTTGAGCATTCGATGGATATATGTCTTTAACCATTACAGTTCCCTGCTGGGTTCCATCACTTTTCCAAAGTTCACGTCCATTTGGTTCAGTAGTTGCGACAAAGAATAAAACCCCGTTAACATCTGTAAGGCTGGCGGGCAAAGAAGACGCTTGAGGATTCACATCTTTTACAAGAACAGTTCCTGCTTGTGTGCCATCTGTTTTGAATAGTTCAATTCCATAACTTATGTCTGAAGCCTGGAAGTAAATTACATTTCCAACTTTCGATAAACTTTGCGGCATATGGTATTCGGCCTCTATCATTGTGGTGCCGCTTTCAGTGCCGTCAGATTTCCAGATTTTGCGCACAAGGGAATCGTCGTCTGCGGTAAAAAATAAATTTCCATTTAGTTCTGCAAAATCAAAAGGAAAGGAACCCCCGAATAGACAAATATCTTTTACAATAACTGTACCTTGCTGTGTGCCATCGGATTTCCATAACTCGGTGCCTCCACTATAATCATCGGAGTTAAAATACAGAGTTTGATCAATATTTAAAAATGAATCAGGAAGCGAACGACCAGGCAAGTATGAGACTAGAACTGTACCAGATGTTGTACCATCGCTTTTCCATAGTTCCGAGGAAAATGAATCATTAAGTGCCCAGAAAAATAAAGTCCCGTTTACATTAATTAGATTGCCGATACTCAAGCTGGTCGCTAAAAATCCGTCTTTGACTAAAACAGTGCCTTGTTTTGTGCCGTCACTTTTCCAGATGGCGGGATTTTGAGGATCATAATCAACAAAAAAAAGGGTTCCGTTAACTTCCATGAGATATCTTGGATTTAGATTTTTTAAGAAAAGTGGCCCAGCCAAGAGATTTGATACCAGATTGAATACTAACATACAAATAAACAAATACTTCTTCATCCTTGTTCCTCCTAATTAAAAAATCTTTATTATTATAATTTGGATAAACTATCAAGCTAAATTAGGGGAATATCAAAAAAATAGATGCCCCTCCTAAATTTTTTTCAAAGAAAAATAGAGCTATAATATTATAATATAAATATGATAATACCCCATAATTTCCTAAATTGCTAAAATCTTGAATGTCCCTTTTTTTTAAACCTTGGTAAAATCAAGGCTAATGAATGAGAAGGAAATAAATAAACTTGAACAATTTGCAATCGTAAGTATAATATGTTAAACTAGGTAGCTAATCTTTAAGTAATGGCAATAATATAACTTATAGGAATTATTTATGGCTGGAATGTTCTACACATTACAGGAAGTAACTGAAAAGTTAGGCAAAAATGAGGCAGAAATTAAGAATCTCGTAAAAGAAGGGAAATTGCGGGAATTTCGTGATGGAGCCAAACAACTTTATAAGATAGAGGATGTTGACGCAATCGCGGCATCCGGTAAAGGCCATGAAGCAATTCTTAACGACTCGTTAGAGATTTCCATAGATGAAAGCGGCGAAGTATCGCTGGCGCCAGAAGAACTGGATGCCCTTATGGGAAAAGATGATAAGGGTCTCGATACAAAATTCAAGCTGGATGAAACCGGCGAATTGATGGGCGATGAAAAGCTCGATGAAGGTTCGGGAACAAAGGGCAGCGGAAGTGAAATATTGCTTTCGCCTGCTGAAACAGGCAGCGGCAGACTTGATACAGGTACCGGAATGCCTATCGGCGGCGAGACCGGAAGCGGCATTTCGCTTGACGCAAGTTCCGAGCAGGGTACGGTTTCAGAAGGTGATACGAAAATATCGGCAGGCGGAGACACGATAAATGTATTAAGCGAATCCGATACTGGTTATAAAATTTCGGAAGACGCAAGCGGTGATACAAGTTTACTAGAGAAACAGCCAAAGGCATTGGATCAAAAAGGCGGCGCCGATGACGCTGGTATAGCAAGGCTTGACGAGGATATCAACCTCGAAGCAGGCAGCGGAAGCGGATTGCTTGACCTTTCTTTGCAGGCAGACGATACATCACTTGGCGCGGTGCTTGACGATATTTATCCGGAAAACGCAGCTCCTGCTCCGGCAATCGATCAAACTCCATTGCCTTCAATAGAAGAATCCGCGGCTGGTGAAGATGATAAAATGTTCCAGGCTGAAGCCCAGGACATTGTTGAAGTTCCTGATGAGGTTGTCGCAGCACAAGAACCGGCAATGGCGACAATGATGCCGGCTGGTGCAGCGGTTATGTATGAAGCACCTGCGGATACAACCAGCAATGTGTTCGGCGCGTTACTATTTGTACCATTTATCGTATTGGTTTATTGCATATTGACAGTGATAGCGGGTTATACGCCGATAAGTATGCCAATCGTATCGGCAATTGGACCGATAATCTGGTATGTAGCAGCAGGTCTGGCGGCAGCTACAATTATTGGTGTGCTTGTTGCTTCGGTTGCGGGTGCGCCAAAGAAACCTAAAGCTCCAAAAGCGCCGAAAGCTCCCAAGGCACCAAAGGCTCCTAAACCAGTTAAAGAAAAGAAGAAAAAATAAGTTAGCCATTAGTCTTTAGTTGTTAGTAGATGTGGATAGTGCACTTTGATTTTATCCATAAGATACAGGCTAAGCATGCCATATTTCATTAATAATTTTTTCATAAATTCTATTGTTTTTCAAAATGCCGGTGATATGATTTTATCTATCGGTATAACAGTATTAATAACGGATTAAGTTTCACTTTGGTTCCATCCGGGTGAACAGTTTGTCAGGAAAGGACAATAAAAATGCAATTTAAACACATCACCAGTCTTTTAGTAATTTCCATAACATTGGCTCTTTTAGGAAGCGGCTGCGTCAATCAACAGCAATTCGATGATTTAAAAATTCGTAACCGCAACCAGCAGCAGAGAATCGATGAACTCGAAAGCCAACTCAATGTTGCAAAATTAAAACTGGCACAAACTGAAAAACAGCTTGCCGACTGCCAGGCAGGTCTTGATACAGATATCGATGCATTGAACAAGAAAATCGCCGCACTCGAAGCGGATATAGCTGAAAAAGAAGAATTGATCAAACAGATGCAAAGCCAGCTTGGCGGTTCGATATTACCTCCTGAACTGGCAAGCGAACTTCAGAAATTCGCCGCTGAAAACCCGGATATGGTTACCTTCGACGAGGCAACGGGAATGGTTAAATTCAAAAGCGATTTGCTGTTTGAAAAGGGCAGCGATGTTGTAGCACCGGAAGGCGTTGAAATGCTGAAAAAACTTTGCACGATCGTAAATTCATCGGCTGCTGAAGGCTTTGATGTTACTATCGTCGGCCATACTGATGATATGCCGATTAAGAGATCTGAAACAATGAGCATGCATCCGACAAACTGGCATCTGTCAGTACACAGAGCCATATCTGTTGAAAAAGTTATGGAAGGCAGCGGCGTAAACGCTAAACGCATGGGCGTTAAAGGTTACGGCGAATACAGGCCAATCGAAGCAAACGAAGCCGGCAATAAAGGCAATCCAAAGAACAGACGTGTTGAACTTTACCTGGTACCGGCAGGCAGCACAAAATAATTTGATTTAATATAGAATCAACGATTACCAACCCGCACTTGATTATTCATGTGCGGGTTTTTTTTAAGTTAGGTATTAACTCATAAAATCCCTGCTTGCAAAAAATCCTTTTTGGACATAACATTATTGTTATGAAAAAGGATATTAACGAAAAAATTGAGACGCTGCGGCAGAAAATCAGAAGACATGACTATCTGTATTATGTAGAGAATAAGCCGGAAATTTCAGACCAGGAATATGATAAGCTTTTTTCCGAACTCAAGAAGCTTGAAGAGCAGCATCCTGAATTTATAACCAGCGATTCGCCAACACAAAGAGTCGGCGGTCAGCCCATCGAGGGATTCAAACAGGTTACACACGCGATACCAATGTTGAGTATTGATAATACTTACAGCGAAGAAGAATTGCGGGCGTTTGACAGGCGTGTGGCGAAATTGCTCGAGACGAATGATTACAGTTATGTCGTTGAACTCAAAATTGATGGCCTTGCAATGAGTTTGCGCTATGAAGATTGCAGACTGACGCTTGGTGCTACTCGAGGCGATGGAACCAAAGGCGATGATGTTACCCACAACATCAAAACGATAAAAGCAATTCCGCTGCGATTGAATGATAACCCGCCTGATGTGCTGGAAGTTCGCGGCGAAGTGTACATGCCGAAAAAAGCATTTCAAAAACTAAACGAAGAAAAAGAAAAAAATGGTGAGCCTCTGCTTGCAAATCCGAGAAACGCGGCGGCAGGTTCGCTCAAACAATTAGACCCCAAAATCACGGCGAAACGAAATTTATCATTCTTCGCGTATTCGCTTGGCGAAACGAGCAAGGCAATAGCGAAAACACATTTTGAAAATCTCGAGAAATTAAAAAAGTTCGGACTGCCTGTCAATGGGAATACTACAAAGGCGAAAGATATTGAGGAAGTGATAAAGCTTTGTGAGAAATTTGAAACGCAAAGATATAAACTCGATTATCAGATTGACGGACTGGTAATTAAAGTTAATGAATTAAAATATTATGAATCGCTTGGCACTACAGGTCGAGCGCCGCGATGGTGCATGTCCTACAAATACGCGGCAGAGCAGGCACAGACAAAGATTTTATCAATCGATGTGCAGGTTGGAAAAACGGGAATTCTAACACCGGTGGCGAATCTTGAGCCGGTGAAACTTGCGGGAACGACGGTCAAGCGAGCAAGTCTGCATAACTTCGATGAAGTAGATAGACTTGATGTTCGTCTCGGCGATTCGGTAATTATCGAGAAGGCGGGCGAAATTATTCCGCAGGTTGTGGAAGTAAAAAAAGAGCACAGGCACAAAGACGCAAAATCTTTTGGGCCGCCAAGTAAATGCCCCGTGTGCGGTTCGAAGACTGAAAAGGACCCCGCGGGAGTTTATATCAGGTGCGTTAGCACGAGCTGCCCAGCTCAACTAAAAGAGAAGTTGAGATATTTCGCGGGCAGAGACCAGATGGATATTGAAAATCTCGGGCCGGCGTTGATCGAGCAGCTAGTGGATAAAGGATACGTGAAAGATTTTTCCGATTTGTATAAGCTTGATATCTTTAAAATGCTCTCGCTGGAAAGAATGGCGCAAAAGAGCGCGGATAAAGTTTTGGAAGGAATTGAAAAAAGTAAATCGCAATCACTTGGCAGATTTTTGGCTGCTTTGGGTATTCTGCATGTCGGTCAGCAGAACGCGGAAATTTTGGCAGAGCATTTTGGTTCGATAGAGGCCTTGAAGAGTGCGACAGAGCTTGAACTTAATTCAATTGAACAAATTGGGCCGGTATTGGCTAAAAGCATTTACGAATATTTCCATAATCCTCAAAATCTTAAAGTAATTGAAAAACTGATAGCTGCGGGAGTCAATCCTCAAAAACAAAAAACTAAGAAGAGCAATAAGTTTGAGGGCAAAACGTTTGTTGTTACCGGCACACTTGAAAATTTCAAGCGTGATGAAATAGAACAAATGATAAAAGATAACGGCGGCAAAGTTACTTCAAGTGTTAGTAAAAAAACAGATTATGTTCTTGCAGGCTCGGAGGCGGGAAGCAAATTAGAAAAAGCAAATGCGTTAGGTGTTAAAGTCATAGATGAAAAAGAGTTCCTAAAGATGATTGGCAAGGAATGATAGATAAGGATGTCAAATTAATTAAGATTGCATTAAAATATGCCAGGAACGGCAATTGCAGCGTTCAACCCAATCCCATGGTTGGGGCTGTTATTGTAAAGAATGGCAAAATTATCGGCAAGGGTTATCATAAAAAATTCGGTGGGCCGCATGCGGAAATCGAGGCGCTTCGAAATTGCAAAGTTTCGACTGCGGGCGCGACATTATATGTAACGCTTGAGCCTTGCTGTCATTTCGGGAAAACGCCGCCATGTACGGATGCGATAATTAAAGCGGGAATCAAAAAAGTTGTTGCCGCAATCAAAGACCCGACGAAGAAAGTCGCGGGCAAAGGTTTTAAGATTTTAAAAGATGCAGGGATTGAAGTTGTTTATGGAATTTGCGAAAAAGAAGCGGAAAAAATCAATGCGCCATTTTTCAAATTCGCAAAAACGAAAAGGCCATGGGTCATTTTAAAATGGGCACAGAGCAAGGATGGTTTTCTTTGCAGAAGCGATAGGAAACGATGGATAAGCAATGCCGCAAGCAGGAAAGACGTGCATAAATTGCGGAAAAGAGTGCAGGCAATTGCGGTCGGAGTAAATACTGTTATCAGGGATAACCCGATGCTGACAGTTCGGCCGGAATTTGACAGGCAGCCTTTGAGAGTTGTGCTGGATGATAAATTTCAAATTCCACAAGATTGCAGATTATTAAAAACTGCAAATAAAATTCCTGTCTGCGTATTTACATGTACGAATAAAACTATTAAAAGAAAAAATGTCGAAGCTATTAAGGTGCGAAAAGATAAAGAAGGACTTAATCTCAAAGACGTACTAACGATACTTGGAAAAAAAGGAGTGCAGCAGGTGCTGGTCGAAGGCGGGGAGAAAGTAATTTCATCTTTTATCAGGCAAAACCTTGCTGATGAAATAATAGTTTATACCTCAAATGAAATACTTGGGAAAAAAGGGATGGTTGCTTCTTCATTGATTATGAAAAAGACTTATAATCAAATGAAGAAAACTTTTGAAGATAAAAAACTCTTTGGTTCCAATGTTCGTTTGAGAGCAATTGTGCATGAAGAAAATAGAAATACTGGCACTGGAAACAATACCAGAAATCCAAAAAGGCGATGATCTTGCGGAAATAATCTGCCGGTGTGCTGAAAAAGAAAACATAAAAATAGAAAACAAAGATATAATCGTATTAACTAGTAAAATAGTTTCCAAGGCATTGGGCTTTACACGAAAAATGACAGACGTCAAAATCGGTAAGCGAGCTTTGAACATATCTAAAAAAACCGGCAAACCGCCGATTTGGGTACAAATGATTTTAGATTCAGGCCAGCAAATAGTTGGGGTTTTGCCATTAAGCGGAATAATAAAAAAAATTATTATGGCTGATTCCGCAAATCCCGAAATGAGCGAAAAATTATGTGAATTTGAAAAGTGCATATTTATTTCCATAGACAAAAAAGGCTGCCTGCATACCTGCGATGCGGGTATCGACGGTTCCAATCATCCCCAGGGAATTGTCAGCATAATTCCTAATGATTGCGATGAAATAGCTTTGAAAATCAGAAAGAAAATTCAGGAAATTTCACATACAAACGTAGCAGTAATTTTATCCGACACCGAACTGAATTTATACGGCACAACGGATGTGCCGATCGGTTCATCCGGAATAAATCCATATTCTCAAATGTTCGCGAAAGAAGATAAATTCGGAAAACCAAAGATGGGAGGTATAGATTTAGTCGCACACGAAATTTCAGCAGCTTGCGCTTTATTATTCGGACAAACCAGCGAAGGAATCCCTGTTGGTATAATACGAGGGTATGATTTTGAAATGGATGAAAGCCGGAATATATCAAATACGCTGCAGTTGGGCAGTAAAAGTGAAATTCTAAAAATCATTAGCGAAACGATGCGGCTGACTTCATACGCTATCGAAGGTTTTTACAGAAGAATGCTTTTACGCTTCGGTGCATTTTTCATTCGCTGAAATAAATACAGCTATTCATTCAGCATTTTTTTGCGGCGGAGAATATGATGATAATGCTGGGCGAAACGATGCGATTCGTCACGCACATATTGCAGCAGCTTTTTGGCGGGATTATTCGCGGGCAATTTCAGAGGTTCTTCTTTGCCCGATACATAAATTATTTCTTCCTTCTTGGCGATTGAAAGAAGTTTTGGCGGAGCAACTTTCAATTCCTTAAATGCATCTTCGGCTGCGTGAAGCTGACCGATGCCGCCATCGATTAAAACTAAATCTGGCCAGAGTTCTTCGCCGACGGAGGCGTGATAAAAACGCCGCATTAAAACTTCCTTCAGGCACGCATAATCGTCGATACCAGAAACGGTTTTGATTTTATATCTGCGATAACCCGCTTTGAAAGGTTTACCGTCGATAAATCGCACCAGTGAACCGACAGTTTCCGAGCCGCCGATATGTGCGATATCAAAACCTTCGATGATGCGAATTTGATGTCCGCCGTTAATCAGTTTCTGCAGACGCACAAGCGCTTCGGTCGGATCGGTAAAAAAAACCTCCGGCTGAACATTTTCTTCGAGACTGCCGCGCTTATCCAAATTTTCAATCAGCCTGATTCTATCGCGATACATCGCCGCTGTTTCATAATCCATAGCTTTGGCGGCTTCTTCCATCTGCTTATTCAGTTCGCGAAGTACAGTAGTGCGTTTTGAGTTCAGGAAATTGATCAAATCATTAATGCTTTTTCGATATTCATCTTTGCTGATGTATGCGGCACAAGGTGCGGTGCATTGTTTTATGCTGTAGAGTATGCATGGCCGGAAAAATCTTCGTTTTTCATCGGCCTCTTTGATTTCGAGCGTGCAGGTGCGGAATTTGAAAATTTTTTGCAGAACAACAAGCGTTCCTCTCAAATCGCTAACACCCGCGAATGGGCCGAACAATTTGCTGTTGCTGTGAGGCTGGCGGGTAATGTATGCGCCGGGATATTCGTCACGGGTTGTGATTTCAAGATACGGAAAGGATTTATCGTCTGTCAAATCGGAATTGTACGGCGGGCGAATATCTTTGATGAGTCTTGCTTCCTGAAGAACCGCATCGACCTCGCTTGCAGTTTCAAGATAATCAACTTCCGTAACTTTTTTGAGCATTTCGGCTATTTTCGGCCCGCGGGTAGCTTCGATATCCGCTGAAGGCTGAAAATAACTTGCCGCCCTGCTTCGCAAATTTGCCGCTTTGCCGACATATAGAACGGTGCCGCTGGCATCTTTCATGAAGTAAAGGCCGGGACCTGTCGGAAATGTCCGAATCATCTCGCGGATTTTTGCGTAATTACTCATAAATCTATTGTACATCATATTGACCGAGTAATCAATTTGTTCGCCGCAAATGGACAAGACGATTTAAAAAACCAAAACAGCCGGGATTCTATGCCTTTGAGGTCACTTAATTAGTATGGTGTCCCAAAACATCTGAAAACCATACTATTTTGGTTCATCCTCGGAATCCTGCAATTTATCTTTTTTAGAAAATTTCGCAATTACAGTCAAAAACAGCGTCATCAAAAAAAATATTAAGAGACCTGTAAAAACATCTGACAAGACTAGATGCTGTTCTTCAAACCCTTTTAGAAAGATACGGCGAACGAATATAACTATCAAACCAACGATCAGGCTTACTGAAAGAACAACACCAATTCCAAACTGTTTTGTTGCCATTATCTATCCATCAAAAACTTCATAAACTATTAACAGGTCTATTTACAGAAAGACTTTTATTAATTAGGGACAGCCTATTTTACATCTAAATATGCTTCATAAAATTTATCGCGAAGCGATTCCACAACTTTTCACTTTAAACTTGGAACTTTTCACTTTTTCAATTTTTTATTGCGAAATCTAATCATTCCCAAACCAATAAGCACTAAACATGCGGAGGCGGGTTCGGGAATAATCATTATAAATCCTGGGCCGTTTAAGCCAGAAGCAAAAACTGCGCTTTCTCCGCTTGGATCGAATATCAGGATCGTGCCATTGTAATAATCAGTCATATAAAGATTGCCTGCGCCATCAAAGGCAATATCATAAGGTCTAAATTGCCCTGAGGCAAAAATTGTATATCCTCCGCTTGAATCGAACTTCAGGATCGTGCCAATCGTTGCATCGATAGTCGCATAAAGATTATCACTGCTGTCAATGCCAAGTGCCCAAAGTGAAGAAACTGAAGCAACAAGAGTTTCATTCCCTATCGAATCAAACTTAAAAATCTGGCCCTCTATGTTGCTCATATACAGATTGCCGCTGCTGTCAAACGCCAAATCTATACCTCCGATGCCTCCAACTCCCTCTGAAAAGAGAGAAGAGTTTCCGCTTGAATCAAATTTCAAAACAGCAGTTGGGTCGTCTCTTGAAATAAGGGCATAAAGATCACCGTTTCGAAAAGCAAGCCCCAGCGGCTGCCACCAACTCAAGTTGGAATAATTGATAGCTGCAAATGTTGACCTACCGCCGCTTGGATTAAACATTTCAATTGTTGCGGCGTGTTCTTCTAACGTGTCCGATTCAACATCATTGACAACATAGAGATTGCCGCTGGTATCAAATGCAAGGCCGTGAGGCGAATCAAGGCCCGATGCGAAAACACTGCCGTTTCCATTCAAATCGAATTTTTGAATTGTGCCATCCTGGCAGGACACATAGATAAACTCCGCTTGTGCAAAAACGCTAATCAGCAAAATGACAGTAACAAACACCCTGTAAAATGATTTGCAATTTCGTGTATCCATCTTCTTTTCTCCTAATTAAATCTTTTTCCCGCTTTAAATGCCTCGTAAAATTCTATATTGTTTATTGTAGGAATTCAGAATTATCAACACAACCCCATTTTTTGTATTCTTTATCCCCATATTGTGCATTTATTATAATTTCAACTCGCCTTTGAGCAAAAAAGCATTGGGCATAATTTGGGAATCTGGAGACATCACAACTAATAGTATGTTTGAAATTTTGCGCATGTACCAGATTATAATTTCAATCTGCACCAATAATACATGGGACTCATTCAGCAAATGAAAATCATTCGCATCAGCAAACAATGGATCAGAGCTTAGATTGCCCGTGCCATTGGCATCTTTCATGAAGTAAAGGCCGGGACCTGTCGGGAATGATCGAATCATCTCGCGGATTTTTGCGTAATTACTCATAAATCTATTGTACATCATATTGACAGAGTAATCAATTTGTTCGCCGCAAATGGCAATAATTAAGGCAAATGTCATTGTGAGGATTCCTGCGATGCTTTAGCAAAGCAGGATGACGCGGCAATCTCAATCCTTCTGCCGCCCAAGAGCCGCATGTCATTCCCGCGCAGGCCGTTGGAGCGAAGCGGAAACCCCTGTGGGGGATTCTATGCCTGTCAATCGCTTAACTTAATTAGTATGCTGTCCCCAGATTTCTGGAGCATATTCTCCGGTCTCACTATTACGATAGATTTCACAGATTCCCTGAAAAACTTTCACATCTTCTTAGAGAGAAATAGCTTGGTATTGTATTTTCTTTCTATATAAAAAATGCCGAGGAAGCCTGTTACAGAAAATCCTAAAAAACCAAAAGCTAAAAGATTGGTGATTAAGTGCGTATTTATATTTTCACTCCGCATAACTTTTATTGTAATAGCAATACTCACACCAATAGCAAAAAATATCAACCATAAAATACACTTTAAAAGTATGGGCGGAGAGGGCCTCTCTGTTCCTGCTCCTCCTTTATCTATATGATTATACCAAGGATAAATAAAAAGTAGACCTAACAATGCCCCAATAATCATACCGATACACAATCCAATAAAGGCAAATTCGCCTGAAGTTAAAATAATTAAAGCAATAATTAAGGCTCCGAGAACGCCATAATTCAATAAACTAAGAATTCTCACTTTATTGATATTATCTGAAACATTTTTCATGATTTTCTTTCATCAATGTAATTAAAGAAACGCTTAGTAGATATGCCTGATGCCTTTATATTTTTCACGTTTTTAAAGGCTACAATTACTTATAGCACAACCAGCTAAAACGCCACCTACTACTATTACAGCGCCTGCACAAGCATAGCACACGGGATTATGAAGACCCGGACTCATAAGACAAGTTCGGCAAGCAAGCAGACCAAATCCCACTAACGATTTTCCTCCTGGATTTGCAATTCCAAGAAGACTTCCTATACAACGTCCCATACTGCCCCAATTGCAACAGATCATACCTGTGGGATCTATATTTATAATTGGATTATTCTGAACATATACGTAAGGATTCAGAATTTGTGGTTGTGAAATCATATACGGCAAAAGCCACATTCTATAATTTACTGTTTGTATTGGTGCTAAAATCGGATCTCTGCTTATAAATCTTCCGACACTCACGTTATAATATCTTGCCCGCAGGAAAACCAAACTATCCACTTCATTGAACTGCTGCTCACCTGTAAAGCCATACGTGCTGGTGATCCCACCGGTGTAAGTTACTAAATTTCCAAATGCATCGTAAGTAAGACTTGCAGTTACCGCTCCGCTGCTGTTTGCCATCTGCTTCACTGTCCCTAGTCCATCATAATGGTAATAACTATTTGCACCAGCCTTATACATCGAAATCAAATCATTGCCGTAATTATAAACCGCCTGCACCGCACCGGCATTATCAGTCTCATTTAGAAGTTTATTTTTTAAGAAGCCACTTGAAATATAATCCATATACAAGCATAAAAAATCCCATTACAAGCAGTAAATAATAACCTACCCAGTTACTGATATTAAAAAAATAAAATATAATAACGATCACCAATGCCAATGCCCCGCTTATTATATTTTCGGAAATCTGGGGACACCATACTAATTTCCTTCAATTTTCTTTTGCACTTTTTTCTTTGGTCGTCCTGCTTTTTTAGGTTTCAGCATTCTACTCAATATCCCTTCCAGTCTCATCACAAAATTATCATTGCCAAGCGGTCTGCCGGTATGCTCATGCCTGTGCATTTTCTCGACCGATAGCAAATAACACCTTGCCTGAAAAACTCCGGCCAGTTATCTATTTTCGCATTCAATCCGCTGCGTTTGATAAGATTATCTTCTTTGCCGTTAAAATATGCCGCTGTGCTGCTCCAGCGATATTGCTCCGGACGTTTAGACATTCCCGCTTTCACCGGATTCATGGCTATATAGCGAACCGCCGTCTGCAAATATTTATTATCCATCACAAACGATGAAAACCGTCCTTGCCATAAATGTCCTCGCCAATCTTCGCGAAAATTTATTCTGCGTGTATACCGGCGATGAGCCTCTCCGATTGCCCTGCGCAGGCCGTCTTCAGATTGCGGAACAGCTATCAAATGAACGTGATTTGGCATTAAACAGTAAAACCATATCTCTACGCCGCACTTTTGGCACCATTCAGCCATCAATGCAATGTATGCTTCATAATCCTCATCATTGAAAAAAGTCTGCTGCCTGCGGTTGCCTCTTTGAATTATATGATGCGGATAACCACGAACAACTACTCTTGCTAATCTTGCCATAAGCAAAATACTACAACATCGCACTATGCCTGTCAATCGCTTAACTTAATTAGTATGGTGTCCCCAGATTTCATAATTCATATACTGTAAATTGGGTAATTATAAAATATAAAATTTCTTCTTATAATAATATTCAGCAATTTTAGCGATTATGTAATTACAAACAAAAAAAGTACTCGTTCCAGCGAGAACAATAGCTGTTATGTCTATCAGACAACCATTTCTCATTTCTATACCGATTATAATCAAAATTGTACTAATGATCGTTACCATCGTAAACAATGTACCTAATACCACAACTTGTATCGAAGCCCAATCTATTTTCCACTCACGAAGATAAAATTCTGACTGTTTAGCTTTCTTACAAATCCCCCAAATTACTGGAAAACTTGCTACAAAACCTATTAGGCTTCCGGGTATAAGGAAAAAAGGCTTTTCAAATAAATTGGGAATAAATGAAAGAATTGACATTGTTGCCCCAACTAAACAAAAAGATGTTAACAACATGTTCTTTTGCTCTTGATGACCTTTATTCAAATATGTTTTTAATACATCCAGCAACAAAAATAATCCTACAATAAATAAGACCATTAAAATATTATGGTTTGGATAAAAAAAAGCATAGCCTAACCAGCAAATTACTAATGCAATTACAAAATGTAATATATGTTGCATAATTATTTCCTTTTTATTCTTGGAAACATTTTTTATATTCAATCTAGAGCTGGTGTTCCATAGGTTGGTGGAGGTGGATACGGATCAGTTGGATCTACTGGATTCCACGGTTTTGAATCTCTTGGATGGTCGCATCTCCAGTTACATTCGAGAGTATAAATTCCAACTCCAGCATAACAAAGTACTTTGGCTATAACACAAGCTGGATGGCCGAGCGGTATAGCAGAACACCCTACTGCCATAGCAGCTGCGGTAGCTGCACATGCATAATGGCATGCCCTGTTCTCTGAATGCAATCCTGATGGATCAACATACTTAATTGGATTATTCTGTGCATATACATAAGGATGCAAATGTTGTGGGCTAGATATTAGATCAGGTAAAGCCCAGCTAATAGAATAATCGCCTACTTGCATTGGGCTTAAAATCGGGTCTCTGCTTATAAATCTACCAATATTTGGCGAATAATATCTCGCCCGCAGGAATACCAAATTATCCGCTTCCGCATACTGCTGCTCGCCTGTAAAGCCGTACGTGTTAGCCACAGAGGACACAGAGCTCACAGAGTTGCCAAAACCATCGTAAGTATAACTATTAGTCACAAGGCACAAGTCATCAGTCATAAGTCGAACTGTCCCCAAGCCGTCATAATGGTAATAACTATTCGCACCAGCCTTATACATCGATATCAAATCATTACCATACGTATAACTTGCCTGCACCGCACCGGCATTATCAGTCTCCATCAACACCTGCGTTAATCCGCGCCCGACATCATTTATATATTTGGTTTTCACACCGCCTTGCGTCTTGCTTATCCTTGTACCATCTGCATCATATTCGTAAGCAGAATGGTTGTCGTTTCATCAAAGAGTTCCTATTTTATACGAAATTTTCTTTGTTCACCTCTTTACTGATATAATAAATCAATTCATGTATATTCACGCATTTCGGAAGTTTATTCACGGAAAATTTGCTGCAAATAATTTGAATTGAATATTCAATAGCATCTTCTAAAAAAAATATTTTATAAATTTTTGGCCACAATGAAAATTCTTCTGAAAATCTATCTGTTGGTTTTATTTGAGTTGGTTTGATTTTAATTTCAGTGGCTATTGTTTCTAGTACAATTCTTGCAACTTTCTTATTGACAACGTTATCATTAGGATAAAACTGATTAAACCAAATATCAAAAGAAATATTTTCTCTTCTGGTAAATCTTTTTTGCATATATTTTGTGGCGATTACATAGATCAGCAAATACAATAATACGGTTAAAATAGAAATTATGATAAAAATTAACATAAACATTTTTAATCACCTTGAAGACACGAATAAGTACATATAGCTTCTACATATGCTGCATGTCCACCACTTATTAGAGTAATGGGTATGAATGCCCTACCAATGAGTTTTCCAACGCCAGGAGCTATGCCTGGACATTTTGTCCAAATACTAGTAGTTTTAGGAGCGCCAGGTAGTGGCCATTTTTTAGGTAATCTTGCACCTCCTATTCCAATCAAATGTACAATATCTCCACCATGGTTTTCTTCTATGCATTTTGCCATACAACCAATAAAATTGCCAAAAGAATTATCACCTCCGATTACCCCAATTCCGATATTTGTCAAAGACAGACCATAAGGATCAAACAAATTTATAGGATTATTTAGTACATAGCAGTACATATTCATAGAATCAAAATACCCTAATGGGTCTTGGCTTATAAATCTTCCAACACTCGGCGAATAATATCTTGCCCATAAATAAACTAAACTATCGACTTCATTGAACTGCTGCTCACCGGTAAAGCCATACGTGTTAGCCACAGAGAAACTATGAAAGCCAGACCTCACAATTGAACGGTTATGTGGTACTATGACCACGGTAGACGGGCTTACCCGACTGGCGGGATGTCCCAATTTTTTTCAACCTGTTCTTAGGAGATCTG
>JBDKUM010000374.1:0-11752 GCA_039679715.1 Phycisphaerales bacterium | reverse complement strand
ATAAAAGTGAATATGGCCTGTTGGGATTAATGTGTGGCAGAAATTTATTGCAAAGGCGGAGAGATTTTAGAATTTTTAAAATAGCCGCCTAAAGAAAATTTAAGCGACTTTTTCAACAGACCCACAGGCACATCTAAATTATCATCCACTTCGTGGCGGTAATTTAATGTGCCAGTCCCCCATATTATACCATGTTTGCAGTCTGAAATCGAAAGGAAACGGATGCGGACAACTGATTTTCGTAAATATTTTTTTTGAAACTTGCGCGAACTTTGAAAAACGTATCTCGTGAATAAGAAAAAGGCCGGGGAAAATTCCGGCCTTTTGTTTGTCATTTAAGTTCAACTCAATAATTTTATTAAACAGGCATTGCAACCTGCTGTTTTTCTTTTTCCTGCATTTCGGCTGCAATATCTTTCGGCCAAGATTCCAGCTTATTGTACCAGTTCATTTTGAGGAAAATGGATGTTGCCGCGAGAACAACAGCCGATATCCACATCGCATTAAACTCGCGGATAATCAAGTAAATCGGTATTGTAACAAGACTAATCTGCCAGATTGTTCCAACAATTATGTTTATCGCATCTCGCGAGAAATTCTTATTTCGCTCAAAATTGGGTTCTCGCTGTTTGATCGATAAATAGACAGGTTTCCAGAATCCCCAGGGCCTTACCTGTCTGTAAAATTTCTCGAGCACTTGCTGTTCTTCAGGTTTAGTTGCCAGACTGACAATAATAGAAACCAAACCGCTAAACGCTAGTAATAATGGAAAGGCATTTAAAGCCGACCAAGGCAGGATTTTTGGCAACAGCAAAGCGGCACCGATGCCAGCGATCATACCAGCGAAATATCCATATCCATTGAACCTCCACCAATACCATTTTAGAACGTTAGGAGCAATGTAGCCGCCATAGAGTCCTGCCACAATCCATTTTAAAACGGAATCGATTGAGTTTGTAATAAAGCCAAACCCGATACCAACTACAACAACGAGGATTGAGCAAAGATAGCTCATGTGAACATATTTTTTTTGTGTTGCGTTTGGATTAATATAACGTTTGTAAATATCATTAACTATATAAGCAGCGCCTGCGTTTGTAGTAGAATTAAACGTGCTCATAAAGGCGGCGAATAATCCAGCCAGTACCATGCCCATAACGCCAACAGGGAAAAAGTTATTTATTACCAAGGGCAGGATTTTTTCAAAATCCATTGAGCTGCCCATTTCTTTTATGTTTGCCTGATAATAGACAAGGGCTAAAACAGTTACGCCTGCGACCATCATATACCGGGGCATATAAAGAACAAGGGAAACAAACCAGTTCATCAAGGCGGCTTCTTTAGGATTTCGATTTGCCAAGACTCTCTGCATATCGTAATTCGGGCATGGGCCAGCACCTGCGGCAAGAATACCCTTGAAGAGCATCATCATAAAGAAGAAACCGAATAGTGAGCAGCCATCTTTTGCGATAGCAGCGTTTACGGCATCGAGCCTTCCTGACCAATCGAGACCGATTTGCCAGCCGAAGAAAATATTAGTCCAGCCATGCGGTACAGCGGAAATAATTTGCTCATGGGTAGTGCGAGTCATGGCAATAATTCCGATTATGATCGAAACTGTAACCGTGAGGAAAAATTGGAGCAGGTCGGTGATTACAACGCTTGTCATTCCGCCAACGATTACGTAACAAGCGGCTAAAATCATAATTATCGTTGCATAGGTATTTGGCTGCAAATCCCAAGGAAGAAAAACAGAGGCGAATTTTCCAATGCCCTGGAAAGCATAAGCTGAAAAACCAATTACGCTTATGAGCGCAAATATTACAACACTGATGTACGAAAGTTCAGCTCCGGATCCTTTGCCGAAACGTGTTTGAATCCATTCAGCCCCTGTAAGGACGTTTGAGCGGCGAAGCCAAATTGACAAGAAGACCATCATGAAAATCTGATTGAAGGTGGGCCAAAGCCACGGTATCCAAACGCTTTTAAGGCCGTAGACAAATAATATATAAACAAGCCACATGGTTCCAGATATATCGAACATGCCGGATGCGTCGGACAGGCCGAGCACCCACCAAGGCATTCTTTTGCCGCCAAGAAAATAAGAATCAAGATTTTGTGATGCTCTCCTGGCTACCCAGAAGCCTGTGAATATCATGAGCACCAGAAAACCAATCATTATGCCTACATCGATAATATGAATATTCATTATCTATCCTTTCCATACCATTTGCGGAGTAAATCTTCGGCTGGTTTGCCGTAAATTCCGAAGCCGATATTTGTTTTGCCATCTTCTTTTTTGTATAAGTTCGACGACCATTCCCACCAGGCATAACCAATGAACCAGGGTTCGTTCCAGAAAGTCTCGAAAGCGGCCTGGTAAAATCTGGCTTGTTCATCGCCATCGTAAATCATGTTGGGGTCTTCATGCGTCCAGGGCGCGGCGGCACAACCTTTTGCGCTGCAAAGGCCAAGCTCAATGAAGAAAATCGGGCGGTCGAATGTTTTACTAATTTTTTGAAGGTCTTTTTTGATGGGCAGCCATCTTCGTTTTTGCTCGGCAACAGATGTATCGGAGGCGGGTACCTTGCTTATGTCGTCTTTTAAGGCGGTCAGGACGTCATCTGTGCCGACAGGATAATACGCGCTGATTCCGATTACATCGACGGCATCGAGCCAGGTTACGCAATTTTCTCTGCCATGATTGAAATTGTATGTTATTGGGCCGCCGTAAATTTGACGTATTTCGGTAATGAGGTTTCGCCATCGAATATCGAATTCTTCGGTCGATTCCATTTCGCAGCCGAGGCAGAGCATTTCACAATTTGTCTCCTGGGCGATTTTCGCGTAATGTATCAGGAATTCTCTGAAATCAGCCCACCAAATATCCCACTTGGCCATATTTTTTACGCCCGGGGCATCATCGAATTTTATCCATGCGCGCCAGGTGCCATCGTAGACATTAACGACGGGTTTCAAAATGACTTTTAATTTATTATCTCTTGCGAGCTGGATTGCGCGCCGTATTTCGGCATCGGTTGCCATTCGTTTGTAGCTATCACCCCATTGAATGTCGGGGATGTTTGGCTCTTCCATATCGCCTGCGAATGAGATGCAAACCCACTGGGTTTTTGTTTCAGCAAGTTTCTTCATGGAATCGGCAGGTGCATCGCCGAGGTATTGTCCTCTCTGGCCTGTCCAGCCCCATGTAAAACCTTTTATGAAACCTGTTGGTGAATATGTACTTGTGAATTTGGATTTCGAGGCGGCATATTTAATTTCTACTCGCGATATTTGAGCTTTGCCGGTAAATTCGATTTTTAAATATTTATTGTCGGAAGGCGAAAGGGCATACGTAAATAATGCGGGGATTTCATAATCGTAATAACCTTTGCCTGCGGCAAAAGACTGAACTTCAGCTTTAACAGGTTTGTACTTTTTGCCATTTTCGGAAACGGAAAATTTGAAATCCGATACACGGCCGGGGGAAAATGAAAATACTTTAAATGAACTTATTGGTTTGTTAAGACAATAAACTATTGATGCACCATTTGAACCGGCGATCCTGTGGCTGTCTTCCTTGAATTTGCGTGCGAGATGATTATCAAAGGTGAGTTTGCCTTTATAGGTTTTCATTAAGCTGAAATCGCGCATTTCATCGACGAGCGTTTTGCAGTAGATGAAAACAGGGCCGACGACATTTGAAGGCTCTGAAGTGCCCGCGATGTTTTTTGCTTTAACGCGATAATAGCATGCGCTGCCAACGGGGGCGGTAACATCATTAAACAATGGCCTATACTGAACATCGGCATCTGAAACGTTATTGTCTGCGATAATCCAGGGGCCAGTTTTAGCGAAGGCTCTTTCGACGATATAGCTTTGGGCGCCTGCAGAGCCCTGAAAGCTTATCTGCGAATTATCCAGAATATCGAGCAATACCGGGGGCTGGGGTTTTTCAATTTCAGGAATTTGTAAATTGCGAATTTCATAGGCTTTTGTCCGCATGAGGTTCATGAGATTTTTTTCATCGTAAGCGCTGCCGGATTCGAAGCCGGGCCAATGGTAGGCTTTGAACAAATCGCCGCCTAAAGGTTCGTGATGCCAATAGAAACCGCCGTCGCGATTGTGAAAACGAAGCGACCATATCAATGCACCGCTGATGTTCTCCTGCTGAACCGCCTTTAATATAGATTCGACAGCGTTTGTAGGGACGAAACCGAATTCGCCGACAACATACGGTTTTTTGCCGCGACTTTTTACGATGTTCTTTTTTATCTGGCTAACGTTTTCCTGCGGGTTGGTCGAATAATGATGCGTTGTTAATATATCTACATTTTTATCTGCGATCGATTCTTCGCGGAAATAGTTTGAATGGTAACCATCCATGACAAGGTGATTTTTGTCAACGCTCTTGATGTATGCGGCGGCTTTGGCTGTCCACTGTGGTGTACATGTCAGCTCGTTTCCTGTTTCCCATGCGAGAATCGCTTTGTCATCTTTGTATTGCACGCCGGTGATCGTATTAGTTCGATTTACTAGATAATCGACGATTAGCTTGTAGTCGTCGAATAATTGCTCCTCTGACCAGAAATCATTAACGCTTTTGCCGCGATATTCGGTGAGTGCGGGAATTCCTCCCCACCATTTCCAATTATCAATTATCGGGATAATCAGGCGTATGCCTTTTTGGTTCGCAACCGCCAGCACGCAATCGAGAGCTTTGAAGGCTTCTTCATCGAATTGGCCCGGGGCGTTGATATGCCTGGGGATGTTGGGATCTTCGCCGGGTTTGCGAACTGAAAGCGAGTATGTACGCACAACCTGGCCGCCCATTTGCCTTATTGTTTCAAGGGCATCTGTAATTTCATATTCATTCGACAGACGCCAGGGATTGGTTTGGGTAAAAGCCATGTTATCTTCGTTGTAGTGCAGGCAGGGGATGTTGAAGCTTAAGAATCGCATTTCGCCGTTTTCGTCCATAAGTTTATCTTTGTCGGTATAAACGAAGGATTTTAAAAGGCTGTCCTGGGCGCATGCGAAGAATGCGAAGGAGAGTATTAAAAGGACTGTTATGAATTTTTTCATATTGGTTCTTTCCTTAGTTATAGGAATCTCAAATAATTCAAACTTGAGATTGCTTCGTCGTCCTGCTTCGCGTAGCTATGCAGGACTTCTCGCAATGACATTTATAAAGTTTTGCCTATTTTTTATCGACGGATATTGATTTTAATTCTTCCTGCGAAAATTTACTATTGGAAATTTCACCCGGACTGTCGCATTTTTCCAACTTTGTTGCCCTAGCGGCAGTTACGGGAATTACAAATGTGTCTTTTTCGACAAAGCCGCCGTTGCGGATGATTGCATCGTTGGTAAGTTTTTCGCAAACATCGAAAAGTTCAGGCAGGCTATAGGCGGTAAAGGCGAATTTTTTATTCTGGTCTGCTGTTTTGTATTCGGCGGGCAATTTCTCATAGCCTATGGTTGTGAATAGAATACCGGCGGCACTTGAAGGGTTGCAATCGGAATCCTGGCCGCATTGCATCGAAATTTTTATCGTATCTTCGATATTTCCTTTGCCGTACAATAAGCCCATAACGATGTAGGTGCCGTTGATTTTGGCGTCGATGTTAAAGTCGCCTTTGTCGCCGCAGGAGAATTTTCTGTAATTTTTATCTTTATGATATTTTTCGTTCAGAAGATTCCATGTCTTACGCCAATCGTTTGGATATTTTTTGTGCCATTTGATCGTGTCGTTTATGGTTTGGGCATATTCACTTTGAGGCGGTATATACGCCAGTGCCTGTTTGATAATCTTTTGAATGTCATTTTCGAAATATGCGATGCTGTACATTGCGGAGACGAATTGGCCGCCGTAAAGGCCGTCGCCGTAGTTCATTAAACGGCCGAATTTTTCGCCCAGTTCAACAGCGAAGCCAGGCATACAGGGTGAAATCAAACCGGCATAATCGGCTTCAATCTGGTAATCGATATCGTCGGCGTGAGAGTTAAATTTTGGATGGCCGGAATCGGGCGGTGCGATGCCTTTACGCAAATTGTTTCTGCCTTCGAGGTTGGCATGCCAAAGTTCGTATTTGCTGTTGGCGAAATCAATGCCGGCCTGATTGTATGAGACGTCAAAGCCATAATCTTCGATGGTTTTCAAGAATGTCATTTCGACATAAATATCGTCCTGCCAGAATGCGCCTTCGAGCATTTCGAGCTTCCACTGCGGAACGTTTGTATCGGGTATAATTTTGCCAAGCCATTTGAATTCTGTCGGATAACCCCATGTAACGCCAACCATTTGGCCAGTCCAGCCGGCCATCATTTTATCACGATAGGTTTGCTGTGAGATTTTTTTTATTTCGCCGGCGGGGGCGAGCGAGGTATCGCTGTCGTTTATGCCGTCATGCCAGTTGAGCGGTGCGAGCCAGAGACCTCCGCGTTCGAGGCCGCAATGACTGATGTACCATTTGCCATCGATATCGCGGACGATTTCCGATGCGTGGGCTGTAACGGTTGTGACGTAATCATCGGCGGTCCATTTGAATGGGTCGGTGCTGCGAAAAACTTTGGTGGTTACGTAGCTGGCCCCGGGGCCGATGAAGAGATAATAATATTTTCCTCTGCGGACAACGAAGGGCGATTCGGTGTCACCGCCGAAAGTTCCGCTGCCGGAGTCTGTGTAGACTCTTTGCTTATCTGACCAATGGATGAGGTCTTTGCTTGTAACGGCTTCGACGGTGTGTTTTCCGCCCTGCGGATCACTTGTGGCGGTATAGTACATTACCCATTTGTCTTTTAATCTTAGAATAAAGGGATCGCGAGCGTCGAAACCATCAACGACCATCGGATTTGCCGGGTGCCGCTGCCAATTGACAAGGTCTGTAGAGGTTGCGAGATTGATTTGATATTTTGAATGGTCGGGATTGCCGCCGCAATAAAACATATAATATAAATTATTGTATTCGATAATGTGCGGTGCCCAGAGATGCGTTTCGTTTAGAGCTTTGTCGGCCTTCATTGTGAAAGGCTCTCGCTTCCACGGGCTTTGAGTCAGCTTTGAAGCTGTGGCGTGTGCGAAATAAATGCCGTTAGGATTCGGCTCTTCGTTTGCGGGCACTTCATCGGTGATTGCCCATACATGCCAGGTGCCGTCTTTGCCTCTGAAAAAACTGTGGTCGTTGATCCACCATTTTTTTTCTGGCGTTGCGGGATTGTAAATATTTTGAAACTGGCCAACTGAAAGCGGTTCAATTGGTAGGGAAGTTTCGCAATCGTCAAGGCCGTCGTTCCATTGAAGCGGGGCGAGATAAACGCCGCCCTGGCCCCAGCCGCAATGAGATACGTACCAATCGCCGTTGATATCGCGGACGACTTCGGCAGCGTGCGAATAAATTTTGCCAACAAGATTTTCAATTTTAAATTCAAACGGATTTTTGCTTCTGTAAACGCAAGTTCCCCTGTAATCATCTCTTGGGCCGATGAAAAGATAATAATATTTGCCGCGTTGGATTACCTGTGGAGATTCTGTCGGGCCGCCGTAAGTGCCAATCGATGGGTCTGTAAAGACGACTTTTTTGTTCGACCAGTGAATCAAATCTTTGCTTGTAACGGCGTGGACGGTGTGATTGCCTCCGTTGGGCTCGCTTGTGGCGGTATAGTACATTATCCATTTGTCTTTTTGTTTGAGAATGAAAGGGTCGCGAGCGTCGTAGCCGTCGACAACCATCGGATTTTCGGGATGTCTCTGCCAGTTATATAAATCTTTCGAGGTCGCGAGGTTGATTTTGTATTTGTTATTGCCTTTGTCGCTGCCTGCACAATAATACATGTAATACAGGCCATCATGATAGATAACATGTGGAGCCCAGAGGTGGCTTTCGCCTTTGCTTTCGTCTACTGTCATAGCGAAGGGCTGTTTTTTCCATCCGGTGGTTAAATTATCAGATGTCGCGTGGGCGAAATTGTCTTCGTCTATTGGTGCCATCGGTTCCTGATGTGTAATTCCGAAAAGATGCCAAACGCCATCAGTTCCTCTGATAAAACAATGATCATTTATGTACCATTGCTCTTTTTCGCCTACAGATGGATCGTATATTTTTTGGAATTCACCTGCTTTTACGAGATTTGTATCATCTGCGCAAAAAGCTATTGCAGGGAAAAAAGTAACCAGCAGGATCATCGTGCCTGAAAGCCGTCGTATCATTTTTATCTCCGAAATTAAAAAATTCAAATACCCGCTCGCTTACGGTCGCGGCTCTGATTGATTTATTTATTTAATTTTTATGTAATCGATGCCGACCATGTATCGTTTTATCGCGGCGGGGTTTGCACCGACAATTTCAACTGTCAATACCGTAGGCACATAACAACCGTGATAGTCAAAAGTACCAAGGTTGATTTCTTTTGTAGCTATAACACCGTTACCATAGTACATATCCATTGGTTCGCCAATTTTTTCGCCATCCAGATACCATTGAATAATTCCATAATCCGGCGCTTGTGTAAGCCTTGTCACAACTTTATATTTTTTTCTTTCTCGCGGAACATTCAGCATTATATTCAATTTTGCTCCGGGCTCGCCTATCCACCAAAGCTGGTCATTGTTTTCCCATTTGTCTGCTTTGAAAGTCTGCATTCCTTCGTTTTCAAGCGAGCCTACGGGTTTTTCAAGCACGGTAATGCCGGCAATATCCTGCGGGAATTTAACGGGGGCATACCAGCCGAGTCTTTCGTTCACAGCAACTGGCATATACGGGTCCTGGCCATCGGCGGAAAGATACCAATAGACTACAGAACTATATAAAGTAGGTTTATCATTCGGGAAATATTTTTCGATATAACCATCGAAAGATTTTTGGAAGGATATGCTATCGGCAATTTGCCACCTGTTATCGGAAATGTGTCCTTTGTTTCCTTCGGTGATGGTTTGATTGTGCAGCGGATGGAAGAATAACTGGTCGCTGCTCCATGCGTAGCCGAAATAATCTTCGCTGCCGGTGCCGAAAGTGGATGGGAATTTTTCGCCATCAACAAAAAACTTCTCGTCGCCTTCGCCCCACCAGCCGCCCATCGGATTCCAGACTTCGAGTTCAACGCCGACAAATCTGCCGCTGCCTGTTGTTTTGAGCAGAGTCCAGTCAATCCATCTTTCAGGCTCTTTCGGCAGGAATATATCTCTGTGCCATTTTGCATGGAACCTGCCGTATTTTTCAATATTGCTTACAGGGCGGTGTTTAATTTGTATTGGCAGGGTAATAGTTTCGCTGCCATCATTGGTGATTTCGATTTTTGCTTTTTTCGCAAAAGGCATAAACCAGTTAGCGTACAGGTATTCATCGGTAACGCCGCAAGGGAGGGATTTATGATTATTCAGGCCTGCGGCAGTTCCAAAGAAATCGCCCAAAGGAGACCAGACTGAAGGCTGTTTGTCATCGTCCCATGTCATTTGTACGGCAAGGGCTCGGATAATTTCGCGCTGTTTTTCAACATCTTTTGTAAAGACGTTTTTAATTATGAATGATGTTATAGCTTCGGGCCCGGCAATTTCAGCAACCAATTTCTTTTGGCCAGGCTCGATTGTTACATATATATTTTCAGTATTCTCGCCTTGTACGGGAGCAATAAAATTCGGACCGGCATTTGCAAGCTGCTGATTAACTCTATCAAGAGCGGCGGATTCTTCAGTGCTTAATTGACGTTTGAAGGTCCGGACTTTAGTATCCTTTGGGAAAAGCGAATAAGTGAATTGATAATATTGGCCATAATCTTTATCCATCACGATTTTGCATGATTTCTGGAATGAAATTGGAATATAGCTGTTCTTTCCATTTGCTACGACATGCACAAGCTGGGGTCTATTGAAAGGTTCCTGGGTGCAATTAAAATAATCTTCACAGGGCAAATCAACAGCGGGAGTTTTTTGGCCATCGAGATAAATTGTAACCTTGCCTTTCTTTGCGGTCGCAACCCAAAATCTCCAAATACAACCGGGGCCATCCATCTCTGCTACGACGAATTTTCCAAATTGCCTGCGTATCCAGTTTTTTCTTCCGTAGCCATCGCCATTAGCTGCCCAGTTTTCGTACTTGCCTGTTTTCTCATTGTATTTACTGTCGCGGTCGTAGCTCGACCATTGTTGTGTAGTTTCACCTTGCAGGGGCAAAAGAGCGGGTCTTTCGAGGTCTGTTATCATATTAATAATATCAACATACGAATATTGATTTTGGGCAAAAGAAATGCTGTGAAAAATGCCAACCAGTACGATTATCCATGCCGATGACAGTTTCATTCTAATTCCTTTAAAACCATGTTATTTTATAATAGTTTTTCTGCAATACCAAATGGTATTTTTTACTCTCGCGTTGAGGGGGTTGTAAGTCATTAAGTTTAGCTTCGCTTAAGCCGCGTACAACGCACGATTTTTTTAAAAATCCATATTGATTGTCAAGTTTTTAAGTTCTGCCCCCTAAATGAAGCAAATCGGCACAAAAGTTTGTGCAAGGGTAAAACATCATTTTAGTGAATTTCTCAATATTTACAAGAACTTTTCCATCAACAATTGCAAAAAAATTGTAATTCCTTGGATGAACTTAGAAAGCAGACATGATTTTTCAATTCATGTTTAGTCATTTTGCTTAGCTTTTTATAGAGAAAACTTTATTGTCCAGAATGGCTCTTTAAATAGAATTATAGTAATAATGACATTGCAGCCATT
This sequence comes from Phycisphaerales bacterium, assembly GCA_039679715.1. Lineage (GTDB taxonomy): Bacteria > Planctomycetota > Phycisphaerae > Sedimentisphaerales > UBA12454 > UBA12454. The sequence continues at coordinate 1,032 of JBDKUM010000374.1, read as the reverse complement.
CAAAACAGTAGACCAGCAAGAGAGGATAGACGAATTATGCATAAATACTATCCGCACGCTTGCGATGGACGCGGTACAGAAGGCTGATTCGGGACATCCCGGCACTCCGATGGCACTTGCTCCGCTTGCGTATGTACTATGGACAAAGTTTCTTTTGTATAATCCGAAAAATCCGCAATGGTTCGATCGCGACCGGTTCATATTGTCTTGCGGGCATTCCTCGATGCTGCAATACGCGATACTCCATTTGACAGGTTACGATATCAGTCTTGAGGATATAAAAAATTTCCGACAATGGAATTCAAAAACCCCCGGCCATCCTGAATATCGCGACACGCCTGGTATTGATATTACAACCGGGCCGTTAGGTCAGGGCATTATGAGCGCGGTTGGAATGGCAATTGCAGAGGCACATCTTGCCGCGATTTTTAACCAGAGCGATCTAGATATAGTAAATCACAGGACTTATTGTTTTTGCAGTGATGGGGATTTAATGGAAGGCGCATCTCATGAAGCGGCTTCGATTGCGGGGCATCAAAAACTCGGCAAATTAATTTGCGTCTACGATGAAAATCATATCAGTATCGAAGGCAAAACAGAATTGGCGTATTCAGACGACGCGGCCAAGCGATTCGAAGGTTATCACTGGCATGTTCAGAATATCGGTGATAAAGCGAATGATTTGGCAGCGATTTCGGAAGCTATAAACAATGCTATAAATGAAACACAACGCCCATCTTTGATTATAATCCGTTCGCATATCGGCTATGGTGCGCCGCATATGCATGATACAAAAGAAGCTCACGGGCAGGCGCTTGGGGAAGAAGAAGTTCGGCTTGCAAAAAAATTCTATAACTGGCCTGAAGATAAACATTTTTATGAACCGCCGGAGGTGCTTGAATATATGAATCAGGCGATAGCACGCGGCACAGAACTTGAGGATAATTGGAATGAAAAATTCAACTCTTACGAAAAAAGATACCCACAACTCGCGGCCTTGTTCCATAGTTATCATTCAACGAAAGTACCATT
>JBDKUM010000373.1:0-5059 GCA_039679715.1 Phycisphaerales bacterium | reverse complement strand
GAAGCAGGTATCGCCATAAGCGAAATCGTGAATGACTGCAACGTGTAATCTTTTTGCCAGGTCGACTACTTTTTCGAAGTAACTTAAATCGTCTACGGTCATTGCGGTAGGGTTGTGAGGGAAATTCAAAATCATCATCTTTGGACGCGGATAAAGTTTTTCGCAAACATCCTTGATGTTGTTTAGAGAATCCAAAGTATTGCCCAATGGCACGGTAACGACGTTTGCGCCTGCGAGTGCGACGGCGTAAATGTGAATTGGGAAAGCTGGGTCGCAGACAATGGCTGTATCGCCGGGGCCGAGCATTGCAAGACAAAGATGACTGAAACCTTCTTTGCTGCCGATGCAGGCGAGCACTTCTTTATTGGGGTCAAGCTCGACGTTATAATTTTTGGCGTATTTTAACGCCATTTCTTTTCGCAGATTGTAAATGCCGCGGCTGACGGAGTAGCGGTGATTTCGCGGGTCCTGGGCGGCTTCGCAAAGTTTATCGACGATAATTTTGGGAGTCGGGTCTGAAGGATTGCCCATTCCTAAATCTATAACATCTATTTGCTGCTGTCTTTTAGCGAGCTTTAACGCGTTAAGTCTGCCGAAAAGATATGGCGGAAGCCGTTTGATTCTTTCGGCCGGTTCAATTTTAAAATTTGTCATTTTTAATCCTTTAAAAACTACGTAGCCACTAAGGCAATTAAGATACGAAGAAAAAATATTATGTTACTGGATGCATGATATATGATTCGCTATGTTTTCATTGAGTCAAGTTCGATAATCGCGATCGGAACGAAAATAAAGATAGGCAGCCAGGCCCATAATTCGGGCATGACTCTGCCGGCGATGGCGATATCAGAAGCGAAAACCTTACTAACAAAAGTAAGTACATAACAAAGAGAAGTCAAACCAAAACTTACGAAAACGGCTGATTTTAAACCTTTCGGATCCCTGCAAACAAGTAAGGGCAGCGAAATCATAAGCATTATAAAATTTATAATGGGGTCTGTAAGTCTGAAATTTTTCTGGGCATAGAGCCTTGCCATGTCTTTTGGATTTTGGCGTGCAAGCCTCATTAAATCGTATGAGCTAAGCAAATCCATGTGTGCGGACTGGCGGCGAACGGGAATGTCTTTCGGGACAAGATCGCTAGGAACCGATTTCACGGGCTGATAAGATTTTTCCTCAAGCTGACGCGATATAGTGAGGAACATTCCATTTTTCAAAATCCAGGCTTGGGATTCTTCGTCGTAGGTTGCCGAATCGGCTTTGATTACGCCAGTAACATCCCAAAGCGAAGTTTTTTCATTTTGCTTTCGAGTGATTATGGTCGGAGTCATGATGATTTTATCTTTGACGATAAATTGCGGAGAGCAGAAGAGATTTCCTCGGCTGTCGCTGATAAACCACAAATCGTAAAATACTGTATCATCTGTTTCATCGTGCGACTGGACGAGCTTGTCTGCCATGGGGGGGATAAAAACTTCCTCATCCAAAATGTGCAGACCGCTGAAACAGAGAGACAAAATTAAAATCGGAGCGATGACGCGTTTCAAGCTTACGCCGGAAGCCATGATGGCAGTCAGTTCATTATGCTTTGTCATTTTGCCCAAAGAAAAAACGGCGGCGACAACAGTGATCATGCCGGCAAAATCGCGGAAGTAGAGGAAGCTGAAGCGGCCATAGTATACAGCGATGTTCCAGAGTACCTGCATCGCGGACATATCGGGATTTTCAGTGAATTCGTCGACGTTTACGAAAAGATCGATCATAATGCGCAATCCCATCAGGACAGAAAACGAAATTATGTATCCTGTTAGAAAGTTTTTTGCGACATATTTATCTAATATTTTCATATAAGACGCCGATTTCACTGACTTTTTCAGACACGGATTAACACGAGATTAATTAATTTTTTAAAAGTTTCCTGTAAAGCACAATGGCGATAATTGTCAGGATTGCCAGGCCTGACCACATAAGTATAACACCAGCATCGGCACCGACTGTAGAGTGCTGATTTTTGGTAAGGTTTTTGCCCATCATAATAAAGATAAGCAATGCGGCTGCGGGAATCGAGCTGATACCGAAAGCTGTAAGCAAATGGCCGCCGCGGAAACGAATTCCCAATTCCGTTCCGATGAGAATCAAGGTAATACAGCCGATACCAAAAACCAGACGTGAATGAATTTCAGCTTTAATCTGCAAGAATGTAACTGAGATCTTGTGGTTCATTCCATCAATTTTGGCTTGAAGTCTGCTAGACGGCTTTTGAATGAACGTATGGTTTTGGGCAGTTTCAATAACATTTTCGCCAAGTTTAGAAACGATTGTATCAGAAAGAGAAAGATCGTTGGCGGAATAACGAGGTTTTATGAATTCAACACCTCGATCAAGCCACATAGCATTTTGGAAAGTGAGGAGCAGTTTCGTGCTTGGCCTAGTTTCAGTATCATTGGAGAGCTGAATCTGGATTTTTTCGCCATGATAATTTTTGGTTTGTTCGCCAGTCTCTTTATTATATTCGTAAAGTTCAACTTTGCCTGAAATTTCGAGAGCGGTATCTGAAGGCAGGATGCTGCATTTTTCACCTTTGAAACGGATTGTCGCATGAGAGTTTTGGAGCTGATAAATCTGTCCGGACTTCAAAGCATCGTTAATTTCCGTATTCAGCAATTCGATCGTAAGCTGCTCATAAGCATTGTATGCGGCATTTGCAATAGGCGGATATGAGATAGGCGAGAGCTTTATAGAGTTAATCTGTTCGATCTTGCGAAATTTAATATTATCCGATAAAAGAGTTTGAAATTCCGCCAGGACGGAGACTGCCTGAAAGAAAACGCCGCCAAGTTCGTCAACCTGATAAGCATTTTTGGCAAAAACTTTAACCTGGTTTTTGTTGTTAATACTATCAAAGTCAACTTTGGCAGCTTCAGCAGTGATGAGTTTTTTAGTTTTCTTTTTATTCTCATCAACAATCACAACCCCAAGAAGGCCTGAACTTTTCAGGTCGGCAGCGTCGGCGTAAATCCTAAATCGTCCGCCAGGCAGCTTGTAAAAGCCTTGTCTCTGAATGTTGCGGAAGAGAATTTGTTTTGCATCCGCTTTCATCGCAGTTTCGGCGCGCTGAACATAGGAAGGCACGACATGGAAACTCAAGATGAGATTTGCAATGGCTATGACAATCGCCAGGATTATTGCGGGATAAAAAAGCATTGAAGGGCTGATGCCGCTAGAACGGCAGGCATCAAATTCATTGTCTGAGGCAAAGCGGCCGTAAACGAGGGTTGTCGCGAAAAGTGCGGCAATCGGGAGGACGAATGTCATCGTAACGGGCATGAAATAACAAAGCAAATCAAAGACTTGTTTGGGGCCTACGCCGTATTCCTGAATCGGGCGCAATAAACTTCCCAGACTCATAACAACTCCAAGTGCCAGAGCCGTTAATATGAAAATCTTAAATAATTCACGAAAAATATACCTATGAAGGATAAAAACCATTAGCTACTACTTCAAATCCTTACCATTGATTCCATAATACTTAATCCTATATTTTCTCTAAATACCCATTTTTTGCAACAAAAATAATAAAGAGCAATAAACAGTTATCCTTATTTTTTTCTATTTAATAAGGTTTGAAGTTAGATTATGTCTTCTTTTGATTTTGTGCAGTAAAAACAGGGCAATCGGGGCGATGAATAAAATTGAAGGTGCGGGAGATTCCATGTATTCATCGAATTCGTACGCCTGATTGGCATTGAGGCTTTGTTTTTCTTTTCGCTTCAAAATTTCCTGCTGCGATGAATTTTCGACAACCATATAAGAGGTTGCCGGTACCATAATGCCGGATTCTTTGCTCATTTTAACTATTTCGGGAAGTTGGGTTTCAGCTTTATACGGATAATAAATCGACTCATTATATTTGTTCCAAAGGGCAAGACCTTTTTCATATGTTGAATCATCGGCAAGCGGTTTTACATCATTAATCTCGAAAAAAGTATTTCTGGCGGGTTCATAAACTTCAAGTACGTTTTTCTCAGTAGATGGAAATTTGGCTATAGCGAAATTAGAATCCTTAACGCAGATGGCGTATGAACTGCCATATTTGAAAAGGATAGATGAATCAGCGGATTCGATTCTTTCGACAATTGTTTGTTTGCCGTCAAAGCCGATAGCATCGAACATGCCGTCCTTTAGGGCGATATAATATTTTTGTATATCAGGAGTGATTTGTCCAAAAGGAGCCATTTGGCCCAATGCAACGCTGTTGCTGTCAGGTGCTTTAATTACAACAAATACAGGAACGTCCAAATTATCGCATGAAGCGTTTTTGTCTTTGAACTCAAGAAGTTTTTGTTTGATGATGTTCGAATAACAGAAAGCGCCTTCAAAGGTAATTGATTTTGAGGCGGGACTCTTAACGGCATTTTCAATTTCATTTATGGCGACAAAGACATTGACATCCGAACTATCGTAATTTGCGAATGTTATTTTGCACTGGTCTGTAGGGCTGTATTTTTCAGCGATGTCGGACATTGTTTTTGCAAACGTGTCGAATGATTTTCTGGCTTTTAATGATTTATCTACTATGAAATGGATGTAAGGTTTTCTTTGTACCGCAGGCAACTGCTGTAAAACCGGGGCAGGTACGAAAGCAACGGTTGATTCATCATTGTTTGCCAGCATAATTTGCTGAGAAGGTGAGAGCTGGTCATTATATAAGGCCACTTGTTTGCTGCCAACAATTATCGAAGGATTGAGGCCGGCGGGATAAAGCAATTCTATGCCGGTGGTTCGCGATTGGTTCGCTTCAAAGGGATAGACGCTTAGTTGTGCTGCGGTTTGATTTTTATAGATGAGTATGCCGGGGTCTCGACGGGTAAAATCGCGAATCATGTGATAGACCCACATGGCGGCTTTCTTTTCGAAAATTTTACCTGCGACTTTTTCGCTTCCAATGTTGAGCCAATAGCCAGAAATCATAACGCCTTGGTCAAGCTGGATATCGGTTGCGAATTCGGAAATAGATGGGCCTTTGTTGGTGAGGAGGAGTTCGATTTCGGCTTTAATA
>JBDKUM010000372.1:0-21584 GCA_039679715.1 Phycisphaerales bacterium | reverse complement strand
AATGTGAGCTTCACTATTTTCATTTACTAATATACTGCTGATATTTTTTAAATCATCGATTGAAGCACTAATGTTTGAGCAGGTCAGGTCGAGAAAATTCATGATAGTAGGAGTAAACGTTTGCCGGTCATTTACCTTCAATGTTGAATCGATTGAATCAATGCTTAATTTCGAATTTTCATTATCATTCAAAAGCTTACTAAGTTTTTGCCTGACATTTCCAAGTTGTTTTGATTTAAACAACTCTTTTGTTTTCTGAATTGAGATTACAGCCTCTGTGATTCCATTTGTCAGTTCCGTTAACTTCGTACATTGCATAACTTCACAGATTTTAGTATTAACCTCCTTGTCGATTACATTAACACTTAACCTGACCCTTCGAAGAATATCATCGATTTTTTCGATATTGGCCACTAAAAAGCTTTTTAAAGTATTTTTAAAAATATCTGGTTTGCCTTTCTGGAGGGCAAGTTCGATCTTTTCTATTTCATTGACCCAGCGTAAAAGATCATGCTTTGTTTTTTTTACAATGTTTGAAAGATCGCTTATCTTTGCCGCCAAAAAGACACTTTGAATATTTTCCATTTCGTCCATAATTTGTAAAGGTGAATCCTATTTTCTCAAAACTGAATAGCCTGACATACTTACGAATTCAAGGGGGCTTATCTAAAAATCTCTTTGATGCTGCTGCTAAATGCTCTCTGTCTTTAGATATAAAATATGGATTGTGTCTTCCATTGTCAATACAAATATATAGGCATAAAAAAAGCCCTTGTTTTTAGGCAAGGGCTTTAGAATCTTTAAAAAATTCAACTAATACGTGCTTCTAATCGGCGACCACACGCTTTCATTGTCGAACTTGTCTTTCAATTTGAAGCGATACGAGCAATGGTTAACGCCCCAGAATCCGCCTGCTTCCCAATATGGCACATCAATCCAGTCGCTATTTGTCTTTTCGCTGCCTTCGACAGCTTCGAAGTAATACCATACTTCACCTGAAGCATCGGTGGCTGGTGTTGCGGCCATCGTATGGAAGTAATATGTACCGGAATCATAAACAGTCGGCCCGTATGCCCACTCAACTGGAGAAGGTGCATTAGTATCCGTGATGTTTGGATCTGTCGTATTTTGAGTTGGAGTATGGACGAAAACAACCTGCGAATAACCAGTTTCATTATGACTCTGTGATTTATCACGAGCCTTGACACGATATCCATAAATCGTATTTGGTTCGAGATTGAAATCTTCATAGTCAGTATTTGAAAGCCAAGAGCTGTCGCTTCCGCCGCTGCGACCTGTTATTTCATCGAAGTAGTATTCGACTCCGGCAATGTCAGTTGCTGTCGAAGCCTTCATTGTAATGCTAATCTGGCCACCTTCAGATTTCAAAGCAGGTGGAATCGCAAATGTCATTGGATCAGGTTTCGGTGCGGTTCCATCTTCACCAGCTTTTACAGATTCGATTTTACTCCAGCCGGTTACATTGTTATAGTCATCTTTTGCACGAACATGGAAACCATAGTTTACACCTGTAGTCAAACCTGAAACAATGCAAACGGTATTTGGTTCCCATGTTTTTGGGATTAAAGCCGGATGAGTTGTACATTCGAACTGGTAATAAACCTGTGAACCCGAATTATCACGCGCTTCCTTGGCAATCATCTTGATCGAGGTCGGACTAATCGAACGCGGACCGATCTCCCACATCATTGGATTTGGCGTAGGAGGCGTTTTCTCGTTTCCCTGATAATTTTCGGCAAATACCGCAAAGTCTTCGAAATCGACTTCGCCGTCTTCTGTGAAGTCGCGTCCATCGCAGTAATACGGGAACTGACAATCCTGACTCATCCAGTATGGATCCATGAAGAAAAGTCTAAAATCATCAAAGTTAACTTTTCCATCGAAGTTGAAATCGCCTTTAATAGTAGCGACTCTTGTATAGTGATAGCCTAAATCAACATTGCTGTCAGTAACATCAAGTGCCAAATCCGTCCTTGTCGTATGTTTATACATGTGGTATGCGAAAGCAAGATTTGCACCGGCATCAACATTTGGATTATTATGATCCAATGGTTGAAGCGGTGGGTCATTGACATCATTTGACCCAAGGAAATAACTTCCCCAACCGATTTTTGTCATAAAATTCGGGTCTGAAGCAGTTGTAGGAGGCAGATTGGTAACAGGTTCTTCAAGTTTATATATTTCACAGCCGCTTGCCTGGTCATAAAATACACCGCTGGCGCCGCCCTGTATATTACTGTATGTAACAGTAACTTCAGCTTTTCGCTTATCAGCGGAATCGAAAGTACTTCCGATAGAAATTTCGTTGCCGTATTCTGCGTTATTGTCCCAGAAAATACTATTTATAATTTTAACATTTGCTTCATAGGCACAGCTTAAACCGCCGCCAAAACCGGCAGCAAATCCGCCGCCTGAAACATCGTTATTTGCAACAGTGCAAAGGGACATGAATAACTGTACATCCCAATTTGCCGAGATACCGCCGCCGTCACGATTAGCAGTGTTACCAGCTATCAGGCAGTTGAACATATTCGGTTCATTTTCACCGCCAAAGTAAGCCGCACCACCGGAAACCGCGGCATTGTTGTACATCATCTGGCAGTCATAGAATTCAGTTGAGCTGGATGCGCTGTAAATCGCACCGCCCTGACCTGCCGGAGCAAAAGCGTTGTTTCCTGTGAAATCGCACTCTGATACAGCGGAGTTACTATCGATAAAGAGCATAGCACCGCCTATCATCGCTCTATTTCCTGTAAATTTCGAGTCAGCAAACCGCGTAGGAGAATCTTCTACGTATACGCCGCCGCCCGCGCAAGCTGTGTTACCATTAAAGTTACAATTTTTGATAAATGGAATCGCAGCAGCGTTTTCAGCACATATAGCTCCGCCGTAACTTACAACCGGATCAGAGAGAACCCAGCCAGCTACTTCATACGGGAAATTGATATCTCCAATCTGCCTTCGTGTATCCGCGGTATTGTTTACGAAATTGCAATCCGTGAATCTTGCGTTGCTTCCTGCTTCGAGGTATACAGCGCCGCCGAATGAATCAATAGCATAGTTATGTACAGGCCATGTGTCCCATGTTACCGGAGCGCTTAAACCGCAAGCCCCGCCAATCGCGTTGTTGCCGCTGAACTGGCATTTCTCGAATGAAGCCGAAGTGCTGTTCGCGCAATAAACTGCGCCGCCATAACCGCTATAGAACCAGTATGGTTTGTATCCGCCGTTTTCGCCCCGTCCATCGGCGTGATCCCATGTATGATTAACATACTTGTTAGGATCGCCCCATGAACCGCCGTGTCCCGGAGTTTGGTCAGATTGGTCACCGTTTCCACCGTCGCCGCCTTCTGCAAAGCAGTCGATAAACTGACAATTCTTAAAGACAGGCGAACTTCCTACATCAATACCAACAGCGCCGCCGCGACCATAACCGCCCCAGCCGCCGTCGCCGCCTGTGCCGCAATTATTAGATGCGTCACCGCCGCCGGCAAAACAATTTACAAATCGTACGTTACGTATGATTGGAGATGCGTTAGTAATAATCATACCGCCGCCAAACATATCTCCGCCGTTGTATCCATCAGGTCCTAAAGGAACTGATGGGCATATCCTGTCTTTTACATAATAACGTGCGTTAGCAATAGTAATACCTTCAAGTATCATACTGCTGTCAACACTGCTGATATTAAATCTGCTCTGATTGAATACAGTATTCGCAACTACACATGGGTCATCAGGATTTGTGCTGGTGATTGTAATATTCTTGCCATGTATTGTTACGCCATAGTTATCGAAGTTTGTACCTGCGAATTGATAAGTACCTTGAGAAACAACAATCTTATCACCGCTTCTTGAGGCGTTAATCGCGTCCTGCAATGTTGTAAATTCAGCAGGCAGATACAAGTTTTTAGGCTGCTCGAAAATAATGCCTACAGTTCTGTTATTCATCATTACAACATAGTTTGTTGTACTTATTGAACTGTCGTCATCGCTTCCGACCCATTGTCTTACTCTCCAGCCTGTTTCTGGTTTAGCTACAAGCCGTACAGTCGTTCCCATGTATGCGGGATATCCGCATGGGTCTGTCGCAACAGGCTCAAGCGTACCTCTGCCGCTAATAACGTATGTTGTAAGCCATAATTTATGAGCTTCGTCTATGTGTTTATAATGGAAGCCCCAATCCAGCAAGCCCTGGTCTTTTGTACATGGAACATTACCCGGCCGATTGCTGTCGGTTCTTGTTGTATAATGAGCCATCACATCCATCGGATGAGGCAGCGGCAGCATAGGGATATTAGAATCTATATCACCTGCATCAACTGCCAGGATATCGAGATCATTGAAGTCCTGATTTTTCTGTCTGAGATAATAACCACCAAGTGCACCAGTTCTGAAGATAGGCTCTTCATCAGCTTCCACTTTGCCTGTGAACCTGTTGTGCCCGGCAGTATAATCATTCATATCCTGGATATCACTGTCTACTTTTAAAGTATCAAACAATTTTTCGATATCATATTTAAAGTAATCGCCGTGATAGTTTGCATTGAAGAAATTACGCTGGATATATGTATGGCAATCGTCGCTGTTTTCATATATCGCAACACGTTTATTCTTATCGAATATGCAATACATAATAGAAGGCGAGCTTCTGAAAGTGCAGAATATAGCACCGCCGTGACCGCCAATGTCAACTTCATTCTCCGAGAATGTGCAGCATTTGAATTCAGGATTTGAATCAAGAGAAGCAACGACTGCACCGCCTCTTGCCCGTGCCTTGTTCTTTGCAAAGAGACAGTTCAGTACTTTAGAGCCTCTTGTGTCAATGCCGTTGAACATAATAGCACCGGCAGCATAATTTGAATTGTTGCCGATGAATTGTACGTTAATAAATTCTGCCGGAACAAATTGAACCGAAACACCGCCGCCTTCACCTTCACTGCCGAAAGCGTTGTTGTCGCTGATTGTTCCGCCTACAATTCTTAATTTAGATTTAGAGACAAAATTCAAACCGCCGCCTGAATACGCTTCGTTTCTGTTGAAATAGCATTCGATGAAGTTCGCGTCTGCGTTCTTAGCGAAAATACCGCCGCCGATTCCCTGCGATTTATTGCTTGTAAATACGCAATCATTAAACAGAAGTTTAGTCGTATTGGCATCAACTCTAGAACCTACGGCAATACCACCGCCATTAAGAAGAGCGTTGTTACCGCCAATATAACAATTATTGAGATCAAGCTTGTTGCCTGAATTAATTAAAATTGCTCCACCAGTGCCCGCTGCCGCGTCATTACCTGCGATAGTGGAATCCTTAATTTTCAGATAGCTGCATTTCGGCTCAAAGTAAATCGCGCCGCCGCCGCTTCCGGAATCATTTCTCACTGAAAGCGCTCTGTTGTCTAACAGCTGGCAATTGTTGATATCTGCCGATGCTTTTTCTTCATAATAAATAGCACCGCCAAGACCAGTACCGCTGCCGGAGCCGACTTGACCATCGTCTGGATATGGAGGTTGTGTTGGAGTTGCGCCAACACCCTTTAATCCGCCTATTCCGCCGATCCCGGTTCCTCCGATGTTTCCACTGAACTTACAACCATTGATAGTTACTATTGATTCAAATGAACAGTAAATAGCGCCTCCGTAACCGTTGCCGGTTCCGTCACCGCCATTACCGCCGTTACCGCCGATTTTTCCGCCATAGCTATCACCACCGTCACCGCCGTTACCGCCGATGCCGCCTTTTGCCGCATTGTCAGTGAAAATACAATCCAGTATCTTAGGATAGCTTCTCTCATCGCAGAAAATAACACCGCCAAAGCCGTCGCCTGATCCATTACCACCGCTGCCGCCTCTGCCGGCTTGAACTAAAGATGTCCTATTATCGTTACTGTAAAGATTGTAGCCAATTCCACCATCGCTGCCCTGACCACCAGTTGCCTGGCAATTCTTAAATACACATTTTCGAATTGTTGGGCCAGAGAGGCTGCCAACATGAATAGCACCGCCGAACCCGTCACCAGTTGCATCGATGCCCTCATTCGTGTAATCATTTCCGTCAACAGGGTTTTGCCTGTATTCTGTACCTTCAGATACAACCGCTGAAAGACCGTTAACAATCGTCAAACCTTCGATGATAGTGTTCGGACCTTCATTGTTGTGGAAGATAAAAGCTCGTCCTTTGTTGCTGCAATCGATTATTGCATTAGCGACGTAATTAGGATCGTCCGGGAATCTGGAACGAATTGTAATTGCTTTACCCTGCAAATCGAATCCGCATGGATCTGAAATATAGTGCGGTTTTCCATTTATATTCGGGTAAATGAAAATTGTATCTCCGCTTTCAGAAGCGTCTATAGCTTCCTGGATTGTTTGATATTGATCAGGAACTACGATGCTCCTTGCGAAGTGTGGCTCGAAAACAACTGTAACGTGATGCTCTCTATTCATCGTTACGTTCCTTGTTCTTTGATTTGTACGTACCGGTACTCCGTCGATAATCCATTCACGAACGCGCGAATTAGCATCAGGGATCGCTTTGATTTGAACTACATCATTGGAATATTTTTTGTATGTACCAGGTGCCGGATCAGTTGTGCCGCCGGCAGCAATTGTATTAGTATCAATAACAAGGTTATAAATTTTCAAACCTTTTTGATAATGATAACCCATATCAACCAGACTGCCTGCTTTATCGACTACGCCGTCAGTCCTTGTTGTATATTTATCCATTCCAAGGTTGCCTGAAAGTACGCTGCCTGCGTCAACGCAAACACTTGTAATCGGCTGACCAGCCTCCTTATTGCTTAGATAATAACCAAGAACAAAATTCGGGTCTCTTGAAATGTTCGAGCTGCCCTGAACTGTCCATTTGCCGCTTGTATCTTTAGCTATACCAGTAAGCGAGCATCTTGGGTCGTCAACATAAATCGGAGTCGAGCTGCTTATAAATGAAATTGCCGAACCAAGATTTACCATCGGTTTAGTAACAGCTACTTTGCTGTCAGTTACCGCTGTGCCGGTTGCTTTCAGAATTACTTCAATTTGGGAAGGAGATAACCAGCCGCCTGTCATTGCTGCAGAAGCACTTTGCAAACTTGCTACGCATCCAGCAGCGAATGGACAAGCCGAGCTTGTACCATTGAAGTTTGGATAATAATCGCCGTCATAACCCACATCGCCCATAATATCAGTTGTATAAACCGGGTCAGCAGGGGCAAGTATATCAAGGTTGTTTGCTGTATTTGAATAATCTGTAACTTCTCCAGATGTATCATAGACCGCACCAACACTGATAACATTCGACATAGCTGAAGGCCATGAAATACCTTCACCTGCGAAACCATCATTACCGGAACCGCCTAAAACAGTGATGCCTGCTGCAACGGCTGTGGCGGCCAGTTCTGTATGAGAAGGAGATAAAACGTCTGCCTCTTCTTCGCTTGCTACCGGATAATTGTAAATAGCCCAACTGTTGCTTATGACCAGAATTGGATTCTGTGGATCATCCTTTTTATGTGTGATGCACCAGTCCCATGCCGCCAAAGTAGCGCTGTTTGCGAAACCCTGGCCCGGGTCATCGTTTCTTGTAACTTTAAGAGCAGCAATCTTTGAATTATACGCAACTCCGCCTATATAATCTCCAACTGTTCCGAGCATACCTGCCGCAATACCCGCGCAATTTGTGCCATGCGCACCGGTACCGTAACCATCAGGATATACTGTTCCTTCGGCCGGCATTGGGTCTGCATCGTTATCGCCGAAATCATATCCTCCTATGACTTTGCTATTCGGGAAGCCGCCTCGTCCGCCGCCTAATCTCGGGTGACTATAATCAACACCAGTATCAACGATGGCTATAGAGCAGCCTTGTCCATTATAGGTTGCACGTGTTTGAAGTGCATTACCCATCGGAATGGCTTGAGCCAGCATTGCATGTGCGATGCGAACAGGCTCTATGTTCGCGACATATTGACTGTTCATTAATTTTGTCAATCCCGATGCCGTTACATTTCCGGTGAATATCGGTGCATTTTCCATCTTGTATTCAACTGTGAAATCAGATGCGTTCAGGCCTGAAAGAACCTGTGTCTGCCGATAAGCTACTGCATTTCGCATTACGCTTATCGAAGCCTCTGATGACCAGTCTGTAGTAAAATCAAGTGCAGAAAGGTTAACGATGACATGCGCCGAACCTTTTGTATTTATATCATTATAAATTTTTTGCGAATCGATCAATCTGTTTGCTGTCGCTGTCGGAACTTGAGGTGTGCCGCTGATATCGGCAAATCCTGCTTTTTCGCGAAGATCGATATCGCTGAATGCAACCTTGACCGACGCAGGCTGCCCGCCGCTGCTCAATGCAATTTGCGAACCGGCAACGCCCGTGTTTTTCCATATAATGTTATCTGATAATGAAACTTTCGCTGAATACGATGCGAAAACACCGCCGCCCATTCCTTCTGCGCCTGTTGCCGCGTTTTCAACAATCGTACAATTTTGAATGCTCGGCTCTGCGAAAGTAATAGCTGCGATACCGCCGCCTTCCTGGCCTGCCGTATTCTTCGTAATTAAGTTGTTCTTAATTACAGGCGTATAAAAAATATTATTTCGCGAGAAATCGCCGTCAATGCATATACCGCCGCCGGTAAGCATTGCGCTGTTTTCAGCTATATCACAATCATGAATGTCGCACATACTCGAAAGCATATATACACCGCCGCCGGCGCCGTACAATGCATAACCAATATCATCGTTTGAGCTTAGTCTTGTTCCAGCTGCATTATTTTTGATTATAGAATTTTCAATAATGCTGTTGCTGTCAAGCATCATAATGCCTGCACCTGAATAGGAAATATTATCAGAAATATTTGAATTTTTGATAAGTACTGTATTTGAAGCGGCAATTCCGTATATACCGCCGCCAATCGGTGCCTGATTTGAAGTGAAATTACAGTCATTAATATCTATAGCACCTGTATAAAACAAACACAAACCACCGCCGATACCCGTATATTCGCCGTCATATTGGCCGAAAGCATTCGGATCGGTAAGATCACTTAGAAAAGAAGTGCGGTTGTTATTAAAATTGCAATTTTCAAAAGTTGATTTTGTTGTGCCAAAGCACATAATACCGGCACCATTTGCCGGAACTATTTTTGTTTCCCATGGGTGCCAGCGTTCTATACCTGATCTAAGACCGCCCACTCCGCTCTTGCTGCCAAATACCATATTGTCAGAAAACGAACAGTTTGTAAATATCGGGTTTGATGTTACATCGCAGAAAACACCGCCGCCATTTCCCGTAAACAACCTTAGGTCGCCCTGGCCTGAGCCCGGCTGTGTACAAAGTCCGCCATAGCCGCCGCTTCCGTTGGTGCCTTCTATGCTTGAACCGTTTCCGCCGTTTCCGCCTGTGCCGCCGTAAGCTTTGCAATTTTCAAAATGCGAATTTATAAATTGCGGGGTTGTTCCTGCATCACAGAATACACCGCCGCCCGATGCCATACCAGGCAAATTGCCGTCAGCACCGTCTAATGCTGCCGGATCACCTGTAGGAACTATGGTAGGATCAATATCGCATGGATCGAGTATTGTTACGGCATCAGCGCCGCTTCCGCCATCGCCTGCGTAAGCATTACAATTTCTTACTGTAACATCAATAAATTTGGGGCTAGCTCCGCCGGTTACAAAAATACCGCCGCCAAGTGCCGCTCCGCCCTGGCCACCCTTTCCGGGAAATCCTGGCCCAAACTGGGGTTTTTCAGGGTTCGTATTGTTTGGTTCATTTTCGTAAAAGCCCATCGCGCCATGACCGCCGTCACCGCCGTAGACATTACATCCCTCAATCAAAACATTCTTTATTTCAGGACTGCCGTTGAAAATCGAAATACCGCCGCCGCCAACAAATCCGCCTTGACCGCCGCTGCCGCCGTTTGGATCCTCACCAAAGTTCGGATCTCCGCCTGCGACTCCATTATATGCCGCGCTTGATGTTAGTGTGATGTTCTGAATAATACAATTTAGAACCTTGTGGTTACCGTAAATACCTATCGCTCCCCAATGGTTATCCCTACCATCTGGGCCATTATCGCCCGGGTGCAATTCACCGGCTGGTTGGTTTGAATTGGATTGTAAATTTTTAAGCGTAAGACCATTGAGAGTTATTGTTTGAAGGTTCGGTTGTAGTGCTGAACCTAATTCGATACCGTTGATAAAATAATGCGCAGTGTCGTATTGCCAATCTATAACTACGTTTTCAGGATGTTCAGGGTCTCCTAAAATTGTTACGCCAGGCGCAT
The DNA here is from genome assembly GCA_039679715.1 of Phycisphaerales bacterium. Taxonomy (GTDB): domain Bacteria; phylum Planctomycetota; class Phycisphaerae; order Sedimentisphaerales; family UBA12454; genus UBA12454. The sequence goes on along the minus strand of JBDKUM010000372.1, from coordinate 11,265 downwards.
CAATGTGAAAACCTGTGCCGGAATATGTTCCCGGATGAATTTTGATCGTATCTCCGGCTGCTGCTTGGTTAAATGCATCTTGTATGCCGCCTACATCACCATATACGTGTATTACCTTGCTTAAATTTTGTTGAAATTGAACAGACACAGTTTTATTTGAGTTCATCAAAACTGTATTCGTGGGTGTATTCCATGCCGGGACTACATCGCATCCTGTCCATGCGCTGATTCTGTAGCCTGTATCGGGAGTAGCGGTTAAATCTACTATAGTGCCCGCAGGATATCTTCCTCTCTTGGGTGCTATATTACCATTTCCGCCGACAACGCTTGTTACAAGGTCGTATTCGCGCCATTCGAATTCAACAGCAACTGTAGTATTGGCATTCATATTTGTAACTGTATATGTTGTCTTACCAACCGAGTTTGGTTCGAGTATTAATATGTTTGGATCGTTGGCATCTGATTTATACCAATTTTTAATCACCCAACCAGTTGTTGCTGGTGTTGCTGTAATGACCGGGTCAACATTTTCCGGTATGTCGAAAGTACATGGGTCTTCTGTCGGATAAGTATTCGGGACAACACTAACAGAGCCGCTGCCGCTCTTTACATAAGTTGTTAATTTATACATCAAATTCGAATTGAATCCGGCAATTACAACGGTGTTGTAATCCATTGTAACTGTTAAAGGATTATTCGAATCAAAAGTATATGTCGATGGGTTTGCCGCAGCGTTACCGTATGCAAACTCGCTGAATCTGTAGCCTGGAACCGCGTTAGCTTCAACAACAACTTCGCCATATTGTTTATACTTTATCAAACCTAAAGGATCATTTGGTTTTATCTGGCCGTGATTCTGATTGCTTACTGATGTTTTTAAGGTAAATTCTTTTGGAGTTCCTGCTTTTGGATAGTGAAAGCCCAAATCTACTTTGCCTGTATCATTTATGTTATAAGTGCTTGTAATGAAATTCGGATCACTTGCATATACAGATGTTGGTGCGTAATTGCAATCGCCCGCGTTAATGCAGTTGCTGTCCTTAACTTGACCTGCTGATACCTGGCTTAAATAATAATTGCCCAAATAATTGCTCAAATAACCTTTTTTAAACAGCGGGTCAGAAGAGATAATGCCAATACCTTCGTATCCTCTTTCAACGCATGAATTATTAATTGTAACGGTTGTGCCCGAAACGCTTGTGCCGTTATTCCAGAGAATTGAATTGATTACTGTTATTTCTGATTCGTCGCTTACGATGCCGCCAAGGCCGTTAACGCCTGTGTTGTCAGCGATAGTACAATTTTCAAATTCAGCAAATGCTCCGTCATAAAAATCAAGCGAGCCGTAACCGAATGTATTTTTATTTTCGTAAATAAGACAATTTTTGAAAACAGGTGACGAATCGCCGCTGCATTCGACTGCTGAACCGTCGTAAGAAGCGGTATTGTTTGTAATAACGCAATTTAAAAATAATGGTGAACCATAATAAATATCGATTGCACCGCCGTATGTTGCAGTGCTGTCTTTAATAATACATTTCTTGATTGTTGGAGATGCGCCGTCTAATTCGAAAGCGCCGCCGTATGTATTAGCGCCCGCATTACCGCCAGTGATTGTGAAACCTTCAATGACCGTGGACTCCGTTTCATTTGCGTGCAGATAGAATCCGCGTGTTCCTGCGCATTCAATCGTACAAGTCAAAGGATTAAGGTCTAAACTTCGAATGTAAAGGTTTTTCTTGACATCACCGAAATCGATATTTCCCGCATACGTTCCGGGTCTTACGAATATTCTATCGCCTTCGCTGGCGGCCGTGACTGCGGCTTGTATTGTCGCATGATCATCCGGGACGTAAATATTCGCAGCGTTTGTGAAAGTGGTTAATAGAAGGGTTAATGCGAGACTAATAATGATTTTATTACTCATAACTTTGTTCCATCCTGACAAATTTACGAAATCTTCTTTATTTTTCATTTTCCGTTATCTCTATAAAAACACTAATTTCTAAGCGCAGTATCTTTCTGTATCAGGCTTAAGTCGAATTGGTCATTCCGTTTGTAAGTACTCCTTAGCCGCACACATCCAGCAATTCCTTTGCTGAAAAATCGGCAGGGGCTGTTCCTCCATCCTAACCCAAATGAGTAAGGAAATTCTATCAGAGCTTTTACCTCAATGCAAGACAATTCTGCCTTAGCAAAACGTTGAGCTAAAACAAGTTCCGTTATTTGTTGACAGTTCATATTTCACGCTGTAACTTAAGCCGTACTTATATATTTTGTGTAATATATCGTCCTGTTTTAACCAGGATATAACTTATTAAATTAAATGAATTTATCGGAGTACTAATGATTACCATCAATGAAAACTTTCTTAAACTGCAATCTGGATACTTATTTCCAGAAATTGGCAGAAGAGTTAAAAATTTTTCTCAAAATAATCCAAATGCTAATATTATCAGACTAGGAATTGGCGATGTCACCGAACCACTTCCACCTGCCGTTATTGAAGCCATGCACAAAGCTGTTGACCAGATGGGAAACCGGACAGAATTTAAAGGTTATGGCCCGGAACAAGGGTATGAATTCCTGATTAGAGCTATTATAGATAATGACTATAAAGCAATAGGTGTAAGTCTTGAAAATAGCGAAGTTTTCGTTAGTGATGGTGCAAAATGCGATACCGGCAATATTCAGGAAATCTTTGGTCTGAAAAACACGATTGCTGTAACAGACCCTGTATATCCGGTCTATGTTGATACAAATGTCATGGCAGGCAGGACAAAAAAAGCTACTAAAGCAGGGCGTTTCGGCGGAATCGTTTATATGCCTTGTACGCCCGATAACAATTTTGTCCCGGAGCTTCCGATTGACAATGTGGACCTGATTTACCTCTGCTATCCGAATAATCCAACCGGTGCGGTAGCGACAAAAGACCAGTTAAAAGTCTGGGTTGACTATGCGAAAAAAAATAAATCAATTATTTTGTTCGATGCCGCTTATGAGGCGTTTATATCCGATAATACTATTCCGCATTCGATTTTCGAGATAGAAGGCGCCAAAGAAGTCGCGATAGAATTTCGCTCATTTAGTAAAACCGCCGGCTTTACAGGCCTTCGCTGTGCATTTACCGTTGTGCCCAAAGCTTTAAAAGCATGGACAAAAGACGGCATAGCAGTCGACGTAAATCCGATTTGGAACAGACGCCACTGCACTAAATTCAATGGCGCTAGTTACGTTTCGCAGGCTGCCGCTGCCGCTATTTATACCGAGCAGGGCAAAAAACAAACTCGCGATATCATTAACATTTATATGTCCAATGCTGCTCAAATCAGAAGCACGCTTCAGTCAATAGGCTATGAAGTTTACGGCGGAGTAAACGCACCGTATGTATGGGCAAAAACCCCGGGCAAAATGAAATCCTGGGAATTTTTTGATTTACTGCTCTCCAAAGCAAACATCGTATGCACCCCCGGCAGTGGTTTTGGTTCGGCAGGCGAAGGTTTTGTCAGATTCAGCGCATTCGGTGCGCCGGCAAACGTGGCCCAGGCGATGGAACGTATTAAGAAATTATAAAGGATTAAAGATGGCCGAAGTAACGGCATATATAGGATTAGGCAGCAACCTCGGAAACAGGCAGAAGAATATTAAAAAAGCTCTTGATGCGATTGCGTCGATACGGAATATAAATCTTCTTCGCGTCAGCTCTATGATTGAAACAAAACCTCTTGCTGATAAAACGCAAAATGATTATCTCAATTGCGTCGCGCAGATTCAAACAAAGTTGAAGCCAGAGCAGCTTTTAAAAGCTTTAAAGAAAATCGAAGTATCTCTGGGCAGAAAAAAAGTAAAGGAAAAATGGTCCAGCCGAACGATTGATCTGGATATTCTGCTGTTTGGTAAAAAAATAGTTAAGAGCAAAGACCTAATTATACCGCATCCGCAAATGCATTTAAGAACGTTTGCGTTAAAAGGCTTATGCGAAATTGATCCGCAAATTATTCATCCGGTTCTTGGCGAAAGCGTTGATACCCTTTGCGGCAGGCTTGCGGGCGGAAATTTTTATATTAATGAAAATATCCCTCCCTTGATTTGTATCGCAGGCGTGATAGGCGCAGGCAAAACGACTTTAGCTAATGGTTTAAAGGATAATTTCGGTTTTAACCTGATAAAAGAAGCGTATGATACCAATCCATTTTTGCCGAAGGTTTACGCAGGCCAGAAATCATTGGCACTTGACAGCCAGTTGTATTTTTTATTAAGCCGTTGCCAGCAGCTTGAACCCGAAAAACTCGCGGGTCAAATTTCCGTAAGCGATTATATTATGGATAAGGAAATGATATATGCTCGTATCTGGCTCGATGCGCTCCAATTCGATATATATAGAAAAATCAATGAGGTGATGACGAAAACCGTTACGCCGCCTGCGCTGGTGATATATTTAAAATCCACATCGGCAGGCTGCATGAAACGTGTACAGGAAAGAAGCAGGCCTTACGAAAAAGACATAGATATACGTTTTCTCGAAGATTTGCATAAAGGTTATCAGAAGTTGTTCGAGAGTTTCAATCGCTGCCCTGTGATTACGATAGACGCCGAGTCAGTCGATTTCCGCCAAAAAGAACAAGTCGAATCCCTCGGCAAAAAAATAAAATATTATTTAAATCTGAACCCCAGATAAGAAACAAAAAAAACACTGTCGCAAACGCGCTCAAAAAGGTCGAGTTGACTTTTTGGAGGATTAAGGTACTTTTAAGTAGTCTTTTTTACAGGAAATCATTATGTGTTCAACATGGATAACCAAAGAGGTAAGAAATATAAGTATTGCAATTATTCTCGGAATTTTTTTGAGCAGTTCATTTGTATTTGGTGAGAATGTTGTATCAGAAGAAAATAATATGCATGCCTATTTGCCTGATTGCGAAGTAATCAAGTGTCTGCGAAAAGGGAATCTTACCGAACTTGAAGAACTGCTCAAAACAGGAGCGAATATAAATTGCCAGGATAAATACGGCAGTACAGCATTAATGATTGCAGCAGAGGATTATGCGGAAGCAGTCCCGCTATTAATCAAATATGGAGCAGACCTGAATATCGTCGATCATCAGGGATTTACAGCTTTAATGGAAGCGGCAAAAGAGACTGACTTGACTTCTTTGAAATATTTAATAGAGGCTGGGGCAGATTTAGAAAAAAAAGACTTCGATATGCAGCAAACAGTTTTAATACGAACATGCTGGTTTAATGGCGAAAAACCGAAGTCCGTCATTGCATTGCTTCTTAAATCCGGCGCTAATGTAAATGCCAAAGACGGTTACGGCGAAACCGCATTGATGCATAATCTTGCATTAACGGATGGCAATTCTCTTGGGCTGCTAATGGAACATGGTGCGGATTTGAACATCGCAGATGACTACAGCAGAAACGCTTTAACAATCGCTGCATCTGAATGCTCTGTAAACACAATCAAAAAACTCATAGGCTACAAGCCGGATTTAAATCACAAAGATAAAGATGGCCGTAATGCCATTTTTTTTGCCACTGGAAATAAAAATATAGAAGCAATAGACGTTTTTGTGAAAGCCGGAGTTGATATTTCGGCAATAGATAATAAGGGGTGGAATGCGCTATTGTACGCTGCTTTAGGTCAAAAGTTGGATGCCGTAAAGAAACTGGTCGAATTAGGACTCGATATTAATTCAACGGATAAATCAGGCAGGACGTTTTTCAATTTGATGGCAGAAAGAGGCCTGGATTATAAATGGCCGGCCAAGAGTTATATCGATATGGTTGATGGATTTATGAAACTTGGAGCGGATATTAATAAATCTGACCAAAATGGGGTAACGCCATTGATGTATGCGGCGGCCTATGGCAATTACAGGGCATTTGAAGTTCTGATAAATGCGGGTGCAGACGGCAGCAGTAAAGATACCAGTGGAAAAACTTTCAAAGACCACATCGGAGTTTTATGTAGTGATAAAGAGAGAGCAGACGTAATCATTGAGATCGCAAAAGAGAAGAATTTGATTAATGTAGATGATATAGCGGCAATTGAAGGCAGGATGTCAAAAGAAGGGCAAACAAATATTACCTCAAATAATGATTTTAATTTACCACCTGAGGCCTTTACCGTAGATGCCAATGCTGCAACTTTCCCGCATACTATAATGAATGCGGATGGAAATGAAATTATTACCGTGCCAGGTTATGCCGTGAATATCAATGGCCATGATGTCAATTTCCCGCAGCTCCGAATGCCGCTGAAACTAATGAATGACCCCAATTACCTTGCAAATATCAAAATACGGGTTGACGGCAACGAAGTAAATTATGTTGACCTCGCAAAAATATTCGGTTTTAACGCCGACGGCAATGCAATCAGCGGTGAATATCGGGAGGCTGATTTTGACGTGAATATGTATGGAAGCCTGGCGGAGGCTTGTAAATACTGCGATGAACATGCAATTACAAAAATTTTGGAAACCAAGCCTGATGTGAATGTAAAAGACAGTAACGGGGTAACGCCGTTAATGATTGCAGCGTCGAATTGTTCTGCGGAAATTGTAAAAAAACTGATTAACGCTGGAGCGAATATCAAAGCCGTCAACAAGTTTAATGGAAATGTTTTGATGTACGCCTGTCGTAACAAAGACGCTAATGTTGCAGGGATGCTAATGGATAATTTTGACGTCAATGCCAAAACGGTAGATGGCTGGACGGCACTGTTGTGTGCGGCAGAAGACGGTAATACACTGACTGTAAAAAGGCTTCTTGGTGCAGGTGCAGACGCTAAAGCTATAGCAGCGGATGCAAAAGATGGTTTAATGTGTGCAATCGAACATGACAACATTGAAGTAATGAAAATATTCATTAATGCCGGTGCAGATTTGGTTTCAAGCAGATCGCCCTCATATAAAACACCTTTAATTCGTGCTTTTCTTTATTGCCAAAATAAAGAAACAATAATATTCCTTGTTGAACAGATTGCTAAAAAAGAAAAAATTGGCAAATATGTATTTGATGCTTTGGATTATGTATCGATTAATTCTGATTTCTATTTGATGACAAAAGAAAAACTGCAATATCTCAAGGATTTGGCTGCCGAAACAGACCCTAACCTTTATAAACAATTCAAAACAAATTACTTGGCAGAAAAAGCAAGTTATGTTGATGATGAGAGGATTATATACGAACTTATCGAGGATGGAGCTGACCCAAACGGCAGAGACAAACTCGGACGGACTGTGCTGATGAACGCGGCGACGAATCAAAATCCTGTAATTCTCGAAGTTATTCTCGAACATAAAGTGGATATTGACGCCGTATCGGGAGAAGGGAAATTTACAGCTTTGCATTACGCAATCAAAAGCGGGCATATAGAAAATGCAGAGATACTAATCAAGGCCGGTGCGAATATCAGCAACAAAGAAGTTTACGGCAATCTTGTCAGGGCGGCAGGGGCGAACGAGAATCCGGAGATGCTGGCATTTTTGAAGAAGTATAATCTTTATAGTGATACTGACCGAGAGGTACTGCTTATGGCAGCGGTCGGTGAATCGAATTTGGAATTGGCTCAATCATTGATCGCGGAAGGTGTGTCAAAAGAGGTTCTTTCGAAAGCATTATTTAAGGCCGCAAATAACAGCTCACATAAAATTGTTCAAGGTAAAGATTTAAAATATGAAATGATAAAAGAGTTAGTAAAAGCCGGTGCGGATATTAACGCACAGGACGAATCTATGAAACAAACAGCATTAGTACGCATCTGCTACGATCCATATACAACGCCGGCAGATGTACAGTTTATGATAGAGCATGGGGCGGATGTGAATATCATAAGTCGTGGGAGAGGTACAGCATTACTTGCGGCGGTATCGGAAGGCAATCTTGAAATAATCGGAATGTTAATCAAGGCAGGCGCCGACCTGCAGGTAACAACTAATACCGGAAAAACGCCATTAAGTGAGGCGATTGAGTACGACAGGCTGGATATTTTAGACCTTTTGCTTGCTTCCATGCCCAAAATAGATGAAAAACAACATTACGATTTGCTCGAAAAGGTATTAAAAAATTATCGAGGGGACAAAGAAACAGTTTTGAAAAAATTACTTGATGCAAAAATCAATATCAATGCCATAGATAGCTGGAATAGGACTATTTTGATGGAACTGTGCCAGGGAAGCAATGTCGATGCAATTCGGATGGTATTGAAAAATGGCGGCGACCCAACATTGCAAGACAAGTTCGGACACGATTCATATTATTTTATTGGGAGAAACACGAAACTAAAAGACAGTAAAGTTCTTCCCGTTAGAAGCCAGGGAGAATAAGCGAATTGATCCTTAACAGGGTTTGCGTTTCACTGTGACCACAAAATAATACCAGCACGCAAATTATTTGCTGATTTTATTTAGACGAACCCCCGGCAGAGCCGAGGGCTAAAGACTGGATTCCCGAATCGGGTCGGGAATGACACATAATAAATGGCGGCAGAAGGGTTGAGATTGCCGCGCCTGTTGGGACAGGCTCGCAATGACATTTGCACGATTTGGATAAAGAAGGATTGGGGTCGCCATTGAGTTTTCATAGAAATAAAAAAAATGCTTTTCTGATGCAGCTTTTAATAATAAAATAAAAAATTATGAAAATAGCAAAAACAATAGAAGAAATAAGATTAATCGTTTCCGAGGCAGGCTCGGAAGGTAAGAAAATCGGCTTTGTTCCTACTATGGGCGCTTTGCACGCAGGGCATATATCTTTGATGAAAAAAGCGAAGCAGCAGTGCGAATTTGTTGTAGTAAGTATCTTTGTCAATCCGACCCAATTCGGCCCCAATGAGGACATTGAAAAATATCCGCGACCATTCGAGGCCGATATCGAAATTTGCAAAAACAATGGCGTTGGTGCCGTTTTTGCACCTTCCGCTTCCGAAATGTATCCCGATAAGAATTTGACCTGGGTAACAGTTGAAAAATTAAGTGAGCCATTATGCGGCAAATCCAGACCGACACATTTCAGAGGTGTCGCGACAGTCTGCACAAAGCTTTTCAACATCATCCAGCCTGATGTCGCATATTTCGGTCAAAAAGACGCACAGCAAGTGGCTGTTATCAAACGGATGATTGCGGATTTGAATATGCCGCTTAGAATTACCGTTTGCCCGATAGTCCGTGAAGCTGACGGCCTGGCTATGAGCAGCAGAAATAAATATCTAAATGAAAGCCAGCGTAAAGATGCACCGTTATTATACGCCTCGCTTCAGGAAGCTCAGCTTTTAATTGATGGCGGAAAACGGGAAAGTGCGTTTATTAAAGAGCAGATGGAAAAAATCCTGAACATAAGCAAGCAAACGGAAATAGATTACATAAGTATAGTTAACGCCGAGACATTGGAAGAAATTGAAGAAATTAAAGGTAGAGTTTTGATTGCTTTGGCTGTAAAGCTTGGGCCCGCGCGATTAATTGATAATATTCTGCTTGATGTTAAGTAATCTGCGATTAAAATATCGCCTTTCGTTCATTTTAGGTAATAGGAATAATGTTATTAAAAATTTTAAAAAGTAAAATTCACCGCGCGACAGTTACAGATTCGTTAATCGATTATCCGGGCAGCATTGGTATAGATTCGGCTTTAATGGATGCTACAGGTTTAATTCCGTATGAAACGGTTCTTGTGGCAGATGTAACAAACGGCAATCGTCTTGAAACGTACGTTGTTCCCGAACCTGCAGGCTCTGGAAAAATCACTATCCTTGGCGCCGCAGCACGTCTCATGAAAAAAGGGGACATTGTGATTATTATGGGTTTCGGGTTAATGACACCTGAAGAAGCAAAAGGCTTTAAACCGAAAGTCGTCGTCGCCACTGAAAAAAATGCAATTAAGAAGTAATTCCTTAATTTTGATTTTTAATTTTTAAGTTTTTATTTTTGTTATGCATCCAGAGCTATTTAGAATTCCGTTCACAGACCTTACCGTCAAAAGCTACGGCTTTCTGATGGTCTGCGGTTTTATTTCAGCGATTTTTGTAATCCGCAGAATGTCCCGCGACCTGGGCGATCATTCCGAACACATCACAAGTGCCGCTCTTTATTCACTAATCGCCGGAGTTGTCGGCGCAAGAATTTTCTATGTAATTCATTATTGGGGTCCTCAATTCAGCGGAAAAAATTTATTGGAAATTTTCGCTGTCTGGAAGGGCGGCCTGGAACTGCTTGGCGGAGTCCTGCTCGCCGTTTTTACCATCGTTGCATATCTTTGGAAAATGAAATTGCCTGTCCGCAGGTATCTTGATATCCTCGGTATCGGTTTACTCTTGGCTCTCGGGTTTGGCAGGCTCGGCTGTTTAATGAACGGCTGCTGTTATGGAAGGCCGACAGATAGTCCAATTTCAATCCGTTTTCCTTATGGTTCGCTGCCCTATGAAAGTCAAATCAGGCCTGACCCAGCACGTCATCGACAACTGCCATACATACAATTGCCGCCTGATTTCTTTAAACTTGCTGACGGCGCATATTATCTCAAAGATAAGAAAGAACTGGACGCGCAGCAGAAATTTGAAATTTCTAAAGGCGGACCGTACCGCAGTCTGCCGGTCATACCAACGCAGATTTACGAATCGTTTTTGGCATTCGCAGGTTGCCTAATCCTTTATTGGCATCGTCAAAAAGGAATCAAAATCCAAAATCAGGGCGGCAAACTTCCATTCATCTTTAAACCGGGGACAACATTTTCATTGATGTTCATTTACTACGGCATTATGCGGTTCTTCATAGAATTTATTAGAGACGATAATCCAATTCAGTCTGATGGTCTTACAATTTCACAGAATTTGAGCATCGCCATTGTAGTGGTTAATTTGGCTCTTATTTTGCTTTTCGCGAAAATGAAGTCCGATAAACTCACATTTCAAAATAAGCATTAGACAATATCAGTTGTAATTTTTATCTGCTGTATGCAATAATTTTTCATCCTCAAGCGTCTTTTATTACGAATACTCATTAATGGCGCCATCAGAGCAGACAATTAATCTTGTATCATTAGCCCGAAAGGGCGACAAAGACGCTGTTTCAAAACTTATAGACCTTTATTCCCGGCGTTTATACGGATATTTTTACAGGCTTACATCCAATACTGACGATGCAAACGAACTGCTAAGCGAGCTTTTTTTGAAAATGTTCGAGAAAATCAGTACATGCAGGCCTGAAACTTTTGAACCCTGGCTGTTTCGCATGGCTTACAATTTATTTATGGATTTTTTGCGAGCCA
>JBDKUM010000371.1:0-2670 GCA_039679715.1 Phycisphaerales bacterium | reverse complement strand
TCTCCATCACTGATAAATATGCAGCAAAAACTTTCGGCGAAGGGACACCGTGGCAAACCACATCACAGGTGAGCAGTGTTTTTTGCTGCATAGGCTACGGAAAACTTGTGAAATTCGTGTTGATTTAATACAGGACAAACCTTTTTACATAATCCGCAATCGGTACACACCGTTTGGGGCAGGATTGAAGGCAAGCATTACAACCACAACAATTTTTATTTTCTTTTCTCTCTATCATCGTGGCAAAAATTGTAAAATCATATTTTTCAGTGGGTTCCCCAACAAATCCCTTTCATATTGATTCATTCCGGTAAACCAGAAAATAGGTATATAAATGAGTGAAAATACTGCTATCCCAAAGCCCAACTTTACCACCGTATCCAGTGGCATATTCATCAGTAGAAAATAAGTAACAATTCCAATTATAGTGGGGCTTATTGACATCTTCACAATCTCTTTCCAAAACTTCGGAATGTTTATTTTCTGTTTTTTATAATAATAGATATTCATCACGATGATCTGACCTGCCACCAGTGCGGCCGAAACAGCGATAGCGCAACCAACACCCCCATAATATTTAACAAGAGGGATTTGTAATCCCAAACTGCATAAGGCTATTACAATGTAGAGGACCGAACGGAACTGCATTTGGTTTCGAGCCTGTAAAATGGTAATTCCCAAGTTCTGTATTAAAGGTATTGTTAAGGGGATAAAGAATAACAAAGCGATTGGATATGCATTAGCATAATCCGCTCCAGCCCAAAGTATAATGAACTGCCTGCCGAACAGAATGAATCCGGTCAGGATAAACGCCATTACTATGTACTGAATCCTTCCTGTACGGATAAACAAATCGGATATGGCTTTTTCTGATGGCTGTTCCTTTGTAGCCATAGCAGTTACTTTCGGCAAAAATACGCCTGAAATCGCCGTGGAAAAACTCATATATATTTGCTCCAGTTGTATAGCTAGAGCAAAAACAGCGACAGCTGCCGTTCCTGCAAATATACCCAAGACTACCTGTCCGGTACTCCAATAGACTCTATCCATTATTACATTCAAGAAAATGTAGAACGAATAAATAGCTACCTCTCCTAAAAATCTCCATTGAAACTTACCGAAATATATTCTGATCTTGATTTTATGCATACAATACCAATAATTAAGTAAGAGAGTTGCTATATTAAATAGAGTGGCAACCACCGCCATGCCTATCGCACGATAGCCTAATTTCAACAATACGATCACTACGGCAGTATTAAGAAGAATACGAACTATTTGAATAGCCTTTTGAAATATAAAATCTTCATAAGCTGTAATTATAGATCCAAATATGCTTAATGGGAATGTAATGGCAAGATTAAATATCATTAAACCAATTAAGATGCGAGCTTTATCCAACTCTTCTAAAGTCATTGTGTCGCCAAACATGGCATTTACATTGAAGTACAATGCCGAACCGATCAAAAGAGCAATAATCCCAATAATCGAGTATAAAACAATGAACATTCCGAACATAAAATATTGTTGATCGGTCTTACCTTCTGCCCGGAATTTTGCCGTATATCGTACGATGGCATTCCCAAAACCCAAGTCAAGTATAGTCAGGTAGGCAATAACGGAGGCAACTAACGAGTACAAACCATACTCGGATTGCCCCATCATTCGAAGCATATATGGCGTGTAAAGCAAACCGACCAGGTTGCTTACCCCTAAAACCGCATAGGATAATACCGCGCCCGCTTTCAGTTGGTTGATAGCCATCACTCTGGTCTTTACGTTACTAGTGTTGTGTCTCAATAATGCCTTTACAACGATTCACCCTTTCAAGCATCTGCTCGACTTTCTTGGTCCAGACAAACGGTTTAGGATCCTCGTTGTTATAGCGAATATATTCTTCTATGGCAGATGTCAGTTCGCCTACGCTTTTGAAGACTCCTCTGCGAATCCTTTTTCGTGTGATCTCGCCGACCCAGCGTTCGACTAAGTTCGGTCAGGAAGAACCCGTGGGTGTTTTTTCAAGCCACACCTGTACATTGGGATGATTGTGGGTCCCGTAGTTGTCGAGGACCATATGGATATCAAGACCTTTGGGTATTGCCCGGTTTATGGTCCGCAGGAACTTCAGGAACTCGGTATTCCTGTGGCGAGGATAGCAGGAACCTATCACTTTCCCTTCCAGAACATTGAGGGCGGCAAAAAGACAGGTAGTGCCGTTTCTTTCGTAATCGTGGGTCATTGTCCCGCAACACCCCTTCTTCATGGGTAACCCCGGTTGCGTCCGAGCCAACGCCTGCACCTGGGATTTTTCATCTACGCAGAGTACCTCGGCCTTGTCCGGCGGGTTTAAATAGACGCCCACTACATCGGTCAGTTTCTCTAAACCGTTTGTCTTTGGATAATTTGAATATCTCCACCCGATGGGGCTGTAAACCGTGGGTATCCAAGCTACGCTGTGCAGTCGCATGGCTGATACCCTGTGCCTTCGCCATGGTTCGCGTTGACCACTGGGTCGCATCCTTCGGGGTTGTATGGAGTGTGGCTTCCACGATAGCACGGACCTTCTCGGGATCGAGACGCCTGGAACTTGGGCCATGAGGAGCGTCTTCCGACAATCCCGCCGGGCCTTGTTCCTTGAAGCGGTTGACCCACAAAATAACTGTCGAGCGA
>JBDKUM010000370.1:0-5195 GCA_039679715.1 Phycisphaerales bacterium | reverse complement strand
TGTTCCGTCCTCGGTATCGTCAGTTTAAGCACGCCTTTTTTCAATTCAGCGTTAATCTTGCTTTCATCGATACCTTCCGGCAGCGCGATAGTACGCGTGAAATTGCCGTAAGACCTTTCCATTCTGTAATAGTTTTTATTTTTTTCTTCGGTTTCTTTTTTCTTTTCACCTTTGATTGTCAATTCGCCTTTGCTTACAGAAATATCGAGGTCTTTTTCCTCAATGCCGGGAAGATCGGCTGTAATCACAATTTCTTTATCCGTTTCGCTAAGGTTCATTGCCGGTATGAACATCGCGTTTTCTTTGCCTTCCCTCCAACCGAAAATATCAAAAGGTTCGCCGAGAAAATCATCGAACATGCGATTCATCCGGTGCTGAAGAGCGAAAAACGGATTTTCAGTTTCACGCCTGGTCGTTGCCATTTGACCCTGTTTTTTTAAATGCTGTAAATTTTCATGTGCCATAATAAACTCCCTTCAAAAATCTCTAATCTTGTTATTTTTCCTTTCTTTCTGCAAAACTAAAATTGCAAAATCTGTGCCAATCATACGGCTTTAGCAAACCGTTGTTTATAAGGGAATTATTGGATTTTATGGGGTTAAAAACCTTCGTCTGGATGCAGAGTTTGCAGTGAAGACTGCCATTTTGGCAAAATTCAGGATTGCAAAATCAGGATATTTGAACTGTTGATTTTATACTTGCCGCCGGTACCGTGAACCAGAACGTCGAGCCTTTTCCCGCTTCTGATTCGATGCCGATTTGCCCGTTATGCCTCTGCACAATTTTTTTGCATACGGCAAGTCCTATACCGCAGCCTTCATATTCACTTCTTGTATGCAGCCTTTTGAACATCGTAAACAACTTATTCTGGTACTGCGGCGCGATTCCTATTCCGTTGTCCGAAACTTCAATTTTAACCATTCCGTTATCTGCCGGCCTGCTGCTGATTGTAATTTTCGGTTTATTATCCTTAGGCTGATATTTAATTCCATTTGCAATGAGATTTTGCATTAGCTGGCGTATTTGAACGGCATCGACGTTAATCCAAGGCAGACTTTCAGGAATTTCCAACGCAACTTGTTTTTCCTCTAATATCACTGACAATTCAATATCCCTGATTTGTTTGACTATTTCATTCAAATCGATTTCTTGCGTTGGTTGAGCCTGAGTGCTTACCCTTGAATAAACTAAAAGTCCTTCTATCATCTTGGTTAATCGGGAAGCTCCATCTATCATAAAATTTAGATTTTCAGAATCCTGCTTTTCCATTTTACCCTTAAGCGATTCTTCCAGTATTTGGCCGAATGCTGTTATCTTGCGCAATGGTTCACGCAAATCGTGTGATGCTATATATACGAAATTTTTCAGCTCCTCATTGGCATTTTCCAATTCAGCATTTAATTTTTTCATTCCTTCTTCAATTCGTTTTTGGTTTGTTACATCCCGGAAATTCCAGACTCGACCCACTGTATTATTTCCGATGCGCTGCGGATATGAAAACCTCTCAAGAATTTTTCCATCTTTAAACTCGATGGTATCGAATGAATTTTCTTCCGGATTCGAATAAATCTCATTAACTTTTTTGAAAAATTCTTCGGCATTGACCAGATTAAAGGTTATGAAATCGAGCAGCTTTTTGTCGTCTCGCGATTGCTCTGCATTTTCAGGTATATTCCAGATTTTCAAAAATTTTTGATTATACTTTGTTATTTTCCCTGTGAGATCAACGACAAGAATGCCCTCGTCTGTCGACTCCAGCGTCGAACTAAGCAGTGAAATTGACTGCGTTAACTCTCGCGAACTTATGTCTATAGATCGTTCAAGCATTTCTCTGTCAAAATCAAAACCAAGATACGCCTCATTTACTGCCTTTAAAAAATCTTTAAAGTTCTCCGGCAAATTTTGTATATCCCCTATATATTTTTTCAATTGCCTTTGCAGTAATGTATGTGTCTTTTCCATCTTAATTTTCCGAAAAGGTAGTTATTGTCATAGTTTGATTATGAAGCGCACAATCAGCGTTTGGCCCTGTAGGAGCGATTTCACCATAAGAATAAAAACCCGTCAAAAAAGTTGTTTTGCCCAGCAAATTTTGTATTTCTTCGATTTCTTCCTCTATTCTTTGTTTGAGAATAACTTTTCTGCCGACACAGCTAATCAGAATGGCCAGCTCTACATGAGATGAATCAAATGATTTTATGGAATTTGCCGCCGCTTGAATAGCCCCGTCTATTAATCTGTCGCTATTGGACTTCATAAGTCTTGCTTGTGAGCCTTGAGGAACATCGCCCGCGAAAATCGGATTATTTTCACTATCCATTGCGAGAAAGGAACGCACAAGTGTATTGCCGTTTTGATCTTTAACGCTTAATGGAAATAGCAGACCTGTCGCAGGCAGACCGTTTGCGTATTCTCCCAGATATTCCTTGTAGAGGTCCAAAGCGGGTTTTCCATCCATTTCATAAAGTATGTTTCCCTTGGAACGGGTGATTATTCTTTCCGGTCCAAATGTGTCCCAGCCTCCAACGCTGCCATATCCAATCTTAAGCTCGCTGCCGTAAAACGCGATTGCTATAATCCTGTTCTTATTTACCGTAGTGCCAAAAAGCTGCAATGTTTCCTTGAAACCAATTCCATCGCCCGCAAGCCCGCCTGTTACTTTTACATTCTCCGGCAGTTTACTTACAAGCCCTCTCACCAGTTCGCTGCCGTTTATAATTAGGCCTTCGGAAATTATAAAAACATGGATTAAACCATTTTTATCAATTCTTTCTGCCAGCTTTTGAGCGGTAACAAAACTGTCTTCCGCTTTGGCTATTTCTATTTCGAAACATTGAATATGAGATTTTTCAAAAGCAGCCGCCGTTGCTGTTATGGTATTGTCATGTACTTCACAGCCGCTGATTTCTCCCGCAGTCGAACAGCCGCAAAGCTGTGCCCGTGGATATGCGGTTTTTATTTCCTCAATAACTGTATTATTTTTTAAAAGCTCTCTGCCGCCGAAAACGAATACGAGCTGCGCCCAATCGCTTAGATTCTCACCTAAACTTTTAGTCCAACCCTTATTTTCAATCCATATATTTTGTTCTATTTTCATGAATTCTCTCCTTTTCTGTCGTAACTGATAATTGAGCATCATCAGATAAAACGTCTATACCGGCCAAAGTGAACCAGAACGTAGAGCCTTTTCCCGCTTTGGATTCGATTCCGATTTGACCATTATGCCTTTGCACTATTTTTTTGCATACGGCAAGGCCAATACCGTTGCCTTCGTATTCGTTTTGTCTGTGCAGCCGTTTGAACATTGAAAAAATCGAATTGTGGCATTCAGGAGCGATACCGATTCCGTTATCGGTTATTTCGATTCGCACCATTCCGTCAGCGGCGGGTTTACTTGTGATTGTAATTATCGGTATGTTGCCTTTCTTTTGATATTTTATTCCATTAGCAATCAGATTTTGCATCAGTTGTCTCATTTGCAGTAAATCAGCTTTAACAACCGGCAGCACATTCGGCATACGTATAATCGTATGCGTTTCTTCAAGAAGCATACCAAGTTCGTACTGCATTAATTCGGTAACCAGTTTATCCATTTCGACGTTTTCGAATTCGTGACCTTTCGTACTTACGCGTGAATAACAAAGCAGGCCGTCGATCATCTGGCTCATTCTTTTAGCGCCGTCAATCATATAATGCAGATTCTCGTTATCATCGGGCGTGATTTTTGTACTTATTGATTTTTCCAATATCAATCCGAAAGAAGAAATTTTCCGCAGCGGCTCACGTAAATCGTGCGATGCGATATATGCGAAATTTTTCAATTCTTCGTTCGCGTCTTCCAGGTTCTTATTAAGCTCCATCATTTTGACTTCCGCTTCTTTTTGCTTTGTTACATCTACAAAAGATTCCAGCAGAACTTCTTCACCTTCGAATATAATTGGAATCACACTTTTTAGGATAGGGACTTTTTTTCGTTCCATATTCAGCAGGATTCTTTCGTTCATATCTACGGTCTGGTGCAAATCAAGCACAGGGCATTTGCCGCACTGTGAAGGGCATATAAATTCATGGCAGGTTTTACCTATCAGTTCTGTAGAATTAGAGCAGCCTGTCATTTCTATTGCTTTTTGATTTACCAGCCTGATCTTTTTATTCTTATCTATAATAGTTATGCCGAAAGGCATCGAATTAATAATCTTTTTCAGTGTCTCACGCGATTTGCGAATTTTCTCTTCTGCCCGCTTGCGGTCTGTAATATCTTCCATAACTCCGAAAATGGATTTTATTTCTCCTGCATTGTCATAGTATGCCTGTGCAGTCAAAGAAGCTGTCATCGGCGTACCATCCTTCTTTTTCAATGCAAGTTCGTAATCTTTTACAGAACCGTTATCTTTCAACGCCTGCAAATAATATTTCCTGTCATTTGGATTTTGATATATATCCGTAACTAATGTATTCTGGAACTCTTCAACACTTTCGTATCCAAGCAATTTTGCCATTGCCGTATTGCATTCTCTAAAGCATTTATCATCGTTTGCTGTATTGCTGTATATTCCGACATTGAGATTATCAATCAGGGTCTTGTACTTTTCTTCACTTTTTTCAAGCGCTTGAATCGTTGAAAGCCTTTTCGCCGCCGCCGATGTGAATACATGCAGTACTATAACAAGCGACGTGATAATAAGGCTCAACATCAATATAATAGCAATCACGAATAATCTGATAACAGCATAGCTTCTTTGCCAATCTTCCGCTTTGAAGTCTATCCCAAGAATCGCGATTACTTTTCCTTTGCTGTTGCGTATCGGCGCAAAACCGGAAACCCAGTTGCCCCACTTATCCGCAAATGGTCCTTCGATAAATGGTTTACCATCGATAAAACATTTGATTAATTCGTCTGACGCTTCATCGTATTCAGAACCCGGCAAAGAAACATCTTTTGAACTATGAGGTTCCGAATCAACGAAAAAAATTACTTTCGTATTCTTTACGCCGTAAACGCTGATAAACCTGCAACTTTCGGAATAATCATCCTCATTTAATTTTTTTCTTAGATTTACCAGCTGATTTTTAAGCTGCCTGTAATTTTCACTTTCAATATCTGTTTCATCTGCGACTAATGATGTTATTTGTGATTCATTAATTAATAACGCCGATGCCGTCGCAAGATGAACAAAATTGTGCTTCCGTGATGA
>JBDKUM010000369.1:0-23180 GCA_039679715.1 Phycisphaerales bacterium | reverse complement strand
AAAAGATTTAGCAAATGATTGTCAAGGTGTGCCGGATAACTATACCAAAATAGGAATCTATAGACCTCTGCAACCCCCTGAGGATTTTATAAAATACTTCGATATCAATTAAGAATAATAAATACTTTCGCTTTTCATAGCGGTTGTTACAGAGAATAAGGGTAACATGGCATGCAAGAGGTCGCAAGTTCGGGTAATGCTGACATATCAGATATTTTGAATCTCCCCAGGAAAACCAATTTGCAAACTAACAGTGCAATCCATTATGCGAGAATTTTACTTGACAAGTTTGCTCAGTAAGCATAAATTTGTCGAAACGTTTCGAATTGTTAAATATTGCCATATTTCTGTCAAGATGCTAAAAAAAGAATTTATTTATGTTTTTTGAAAAAGAAAAAGTCCGTTTAATAATTTTGATTTTGGTATTCTGCAGTATTGCCCAATCAGCTATTTTAAAGGTCACCAAGGTTACTGATATTGCTCCGGCATGGTCAGGAAATCCGGTGCAGTTTGCGTTGCTTACAAATGGTGATAAACAGTTTGTGGCGTTTTATGATGGCAACAGGCAGCTTGCAATAGGTACGAGGAATATAAACAATGGTGTATGGGAGTTACAGAAACTCGATGAATATGTTACACTTGATGCTCACAATTATGTTGCATTGGCGATTGACTGTGAAGGATATTTGCATATGTGTGCAAATATGCACGTTGCATCTTTGAAATACTGGAGAAGTAGAAACCCATTTGATATAAATAGTTTTGAGCAAATCAATAAAATGGTCGGTCAAAACGAGCAGAAATGTACTTACCCTGTTTTCTTCACCGGCCCTAAAGGAGAGTTTCTTTTTAAATATCGCAACGGCATGAGTGGTGACGGTAAAGAACTTGTTAATGAATACGATGTTGCCGCAAAAAAGTGGAAGCGATTTTTGAGTGTTCCATTACTGGATGGCAACAGTTCATATGGCACAATGTGTGCATATCAGTCAGGCCCGATTCATGGGCCGGATCGATATTACCATATGGCCTGGGTGTGGCGGGATATGTTTGGTTGTGAATTTAACCATACGCTCCAATATGCAAGATCAAAAAACCTTTTAGATTGGGAAACGAGCGACGGGAAATCTATTAATTTGCCCATTAAGATTAACAACGGCGAAACTCTTGATTCTGTCGGTGTAATGGGCGGAATGCTCAATACCATTCAAATAAGTTTTGATGGGCTTAATAGGCCGATTGTAACATATTTAAAATTCGATCAGGATGGCGACACGCAATTGCAGGCCGCGCGACGGGAGATTGATGGATGGCACATTTATCAGATGACAGATTGGATTGGAAGATGGGATTTTAATGGTGGCGGTACGATAAAGACAATAATCGGTATGAGAGGGCCTAAAGTTTGGAACGGTTCGCTATTGCTAAGATTTCAGAATAGGTTTTTGTACGGTGTACTGCCTAGAGAGTATGCATACTTGCTTGATGTCAATTCTCTCCTTCCTGTTTCAGACGCAGTGGAATTTTTTCCTGACGATTTTGAGAAGGTCAAATCGATTGTGCCCGGCATGAAAGTAACTTATAGAGAAGATTGGTCACAATTTGAAAAAAATGGAAAAGTATATATATTGCGATGGGAAACTCTTGATGCTGCTAGAGATATTGTTAAAAATCTTGACTGGGTACCGAAAAATCAGATATTGCAGCTTTTGGAAATGGAGGAAGACAAGAAGGAGGAAGTGGCAAGGTCTGTTGTAAAGTCCAAAGATCGTTCGAAGACTTTTAAAACATTTTTTGATGCACTTAACTATGAGTATGATCAAAAGCTTGATAAAGTAAAATTATTTGCCGAACAAAATGATTATCTAAATGCATTAAAACAACTTCGGCTGTACTATCTTAATAGGATTAATCCGGCACTGCCAATCAACCCGAAATTGCACCAGGCTGTAAGCTTCCCTTTGAAAAGTGTGAAAGAGGCTGATGCTGTTCTTGAACACGAATTCACAATTACAGGCATAAAACGCACGCTGCCTTATGATATAGAAACATGGGAACCAATCAAGCCGGAATTGCTAGAAGAATGGGCAACTACCAGGGCGCTTATGCTTGAGACCAGGTCAGTCGGGTTTGATGAACTAGAAAAAAGCAGTTCAATTTCACGATGGTACAATGAGTTGAATACTTTGTCATATTTAAATGTTTTGGGCAGAGCTCATTTTGATACGCGTAATCCGCGATATGCCAGAAAACTGGTGCATGATATTGGTGATTGGTCTTATGATAATCCCGTACCCGAAAAACCATCAAGTTATGGCCCGTGGTATATTAGGGTTGCTGTTGCGCGTAACGAAACCATAATGAAAACTTTTTGCCAATTACTGGATTCGCCTGATGTAGATGATGTGGAAATTTTCAGATTACTTTATGCGATCAGGATACATTGTGATTACCTTGAAAAATGTGTAATTGATGATATTGGTACCAGCGATGATAAAAGGAAAGCGAGCGATGCATTAAAAAGAATTGCAGCATTCTTTCCAGAATTTAAGAATTCTGGTTTTTATTCAATAAAAGAGAATTAAATAGAGAGTGCATTTACTTTCGGCGCGTAGTATGTAAAAAATGTGTTTTAAGAAGGCACGGGAGGCACCATTAGTATTATAATAATCTTATGAAACTCCATGATAAAAAAATTGAACTCTATAATTTAGGTGATTTCATCTTGAGGTAATTATGAAAGTAAACAAGATTGTATGTATCGGAGGATATGGCCATTCTGTAACTGTGCTTGATGACATGGTTGGAATGAAAAATGTATCATTAGTTGCTTGTGCACCTGCATATAAAGGTGAGAAAATTGATAATGTTAAAAATCATAAAATTTTCAATTTCAGGGTACAAATCTTTAATGAATACAAAGAAATGCTAAATACAATAAAACCAGACATAACAATTATCAGTACAAGACTTGATAAAATTCCAGCAGTCACAATAGATGCCGCAAAAGCTAAAAGCCATCTTATAGTCGAAAAACCCCTCGCTCTTGATTTTAAAACTTTATCTTTGGTGAACAAAACAATAAAAGAAAATCGTGTTAAGTTGATGGCTATGCTTACTATGCGAAGTTTACCTGCATTTATTGCAGCACGTAAGATTTATAAACGTGGTGATATCGGTGAGGTTGTCATTATAAATGCCCGTAAATCATATAAGTGGGGACATGATCGTCCTAAATGGTTTGGGGTACGTAGTATGTATGGCGGAACTATACCCTGGGTGGGAATTCATGCATTAGATTTCATAAATTATATTACAGGATTGGAGTTTACAAAAGTAGCAGCGATGCATTCGAATTATGCACATTCTTCTCACAAGAGGTGTGAAGATAATTGTGCGTTGATTTATGAGTTAAGCAATGGCGGTCATGCAACAGTTAGTGTTGATTTCTGCAGGCCAATGAGTGCTTCAACACATGGGGATGATTGGATTAGAATTGTAGGGACAAAAGGTGTTATTGAGGCAAATGCAAGCAAGGAATTCTGTGAAGTTATAAAAGAAAATCAATTACCTAAAAAAGTAAAATTGCCTAAGAATGAAAAAATATTTAAAAATTTTCTAACAAGCTTAGCAGGTAAATCTGACTATCATGTTCCAGAGAAAGAGTCATTTATGCTTACAAATGCATCTCTTTGCGGCAGACAAGCTGCTGATTGTAAGAAGGTATTACAAATAAACAAAAACTTTGGGTATAAAGTTATTTAATAAGGTACATGGGCATGGTTAAATTAGCATTAATAGGTACTGGTGGATATGCTTGGGAATTGATAAAACGTATTTGGATGATACCTGAATTATGTGAACTTGTAGGCGTATCGCATAATCCAACACGACAAACAATTGGAGTCAAAGAATGCAAAGATAAAAATATTCCAGTTTATGATAGTGTTGCAGATTTACTTGATGCAATGCATGGTAAAGCTGATATTATCGTTGTGCCTACACCGATACATATGCATTTTCCAATTTCTAAACAATGCCTTGAGGCGGGGTTTGATATTTTTTTGGAAAAGCCGCCTGTTGCAACTATTCAGGAATTGGATGAACTTAACAATATTGTTTTTAAGACAGGAAAGTCTTGTGGTGTATGCTTTCAATATCTTTATTCTTCATTGGTGCAACGGCTTAAATCTGAAATTTGTGATGGAAAGTATGGAAAGATTAAGACAATTAAAGCAATGGCAGGTTGGCCAAGATTGGAAAGTTATTATTCGCGTGCACCATGGGCGGGGAAATTGAAAATAGGCAAGAATTGGATTCTCGATGGTACGATAAATAATCCGTTAGCACATTTGTTGGCTAATCAACTCTATCTGGCATCAATGAAAAGAACAAAAATGGCTTCACCAACTTCAATACAAGCTGAATTATATCATGGACATGATATAGAAAGTGAAGACACCAGTAGTTTGAGAATTATGACAGAAGATAATGTTGAGATTTTATTCAATACGACATTGTGCTCATCTACAAATTTGGAAGGTGAGATGGTTATCGAGACGGAAAAAGCGGTTATTAAATATTTTTGTTTTAATAAAGTTAATATCAAATATCTTGATGGCAGTGAGGAATATATTGTTGATGATAGTGAGCCTTGCGTTTATATGCTGGAAAGAATGATTGATGCCTGGACAAATAAAAAACCATATATTGCAACGCTTGATGTATGTAGACCATTTACTTTAGCTGTGAATGGTGCTTTTGATTCATGCGGCGAGATTCGGAATATAAGCCAGGAAAATATAGCCCATATTAAGCAAAATGAGTCAATTAAAACCGTTATCAAAGGAATAGATGAAATATTAAAAACTGCACATGCGAAAGGTAAATTGTTTTCAGAATGCGATGTTTTATGGAGTAAAAGCTCATCCTTATTTAGTTTGCAGAGGTATTCTCAGTTTCCAAGTACATTCCTCGATAAAAAAATCAGGTAAAATGAATTAAAAACAATAGATAACTCATCCAAGGTCGGATTTAGAAAATGATTAAACAATCTTTTAATGGATACTGGATTTGGGAAAAGAACAATGGAAGTTCTTATAACCAACCAATTATTGCTCGTAAGAATAGCTATTCCGATCTGCAATGGGCAAGCGGATCAATTATTACTCCACATGGTGTTATTTCCGTGGGTTGGAGAATAGAAAATAAAAACATTGTAATTAATTACAATGTTCCATCTGATGTGAATATTACCTTTAAAGCAAACAAGTCTCATAAAGGGTATCATATAGAGCTGCACAAAGTAAATAGTTTAAAGGAGTTTAATTATGGTTGCTCTAGATAAATTGAAATTATTTATCCTGGTCTATGTGTTTTGTCAATTAACAGGGCAATTGTCGGCTAAAGAAATAGTACTTTATGTCGGCGATAGGCATGATTCTGACGCCAATATGTGTGCAGCAGTAATCAGTAAATATATACAAGAAAAACATAAGGGATATACAATAAAAATCTCACAAAAGCCATTTGTTCTTACTGAGCCGCTGGCATCAACTACATGGGCCATTGGAAATGCTCACACAAATGGCCTTATAGAAATGTTATGTAACTCAGGTGAGGTTCTTGTGGATAAATCATGGCCGGGAAAAGGTGGGTTTGTGGTCAAAAACATTGAACATAAACGTTATGCGGCTTCTGATTGGGCTGGAACTAACGGTGCATTTATAACGGTTATTGGTTTTTCCGACAAAGATGGATTTGAAGCTTTTTTTTATTCTTTGCCGGAATTAATATCTGAACAAGAAGATAATATAATATTGAAAAATAAATTACACATTCCTGTTTTTAGCCAGATTCCGAGAAAGTTATTAAAGAATCCTGTTCTAGATAAGACAAAATTATTAGAAGAACCTAACTCAGGTTATATGTTAATAGGATTGAATTATCTTCCAGAAATCCTTAAGGGGCAATGTATACTGCCGGATAAGCGTGATTTTGGTTCTTTCTTCGATGCAGTCCAGATGTGTAATGGTCGCCGACAGGAGGCTGTTTCGTTGTTTGCTTGGGCTTATTCTCAGCAGATTTCTTTTAATCCTTACTATAAGCTTGAGGCTCTCAAAGCACGTATCATAGCTGCTTTTCTATTTAATGAGTCTTATGTTATTACTCAAGATAATCATATTAGTGAACTTGGATACGGTTGGTGGACCGTTGCAGCGGATGGTTTTGGACTTATAGAATTGTCACTTGCATATAATATGATTAAGGATGATCTTGATATTTACACGAAATCGCGTTTACTGAAAATTCTTCGGAGAATAGCGGCCACTGCGGCGTATGATGATGGGCTTTATGCTGATAACCAGACGATTGCTGTTACCACGGGATTATCTTTTTATACACATTTTACAGGTGAATCATACTTAGGCGAGACAGATGAGAAAAAGAATATGCAAGCACGTTTGCCAGGACCTGCTTTCTCAGAAATAATTCATATGCGTTCGCAATTATTAAATGATAGAGTGAATCAGAGTGGTTGTTATTCCGAAGAATGGCGTGGAGGATTTGACCTTGGATATAACGAAATCTCAAGCTGGTATCATTATTTATATTTACTTGATAATTTGGATGATACGAACGCCATTCGCACAGCTTGGCAAAATCTTATATTTCAATCATATGTACTTTGCCCACAACCTGATACTAAGGAAAAAATTTATGTGAATGGCTATTATCCAAACACACGCCATAAATGGGGTGGCGGTACAAGGGCAGGTGTATTTGAGAATCCTCGACAATGCAGATTGATTTCCAAGTTTTTTCCTGTGCCTGCGCAAACAATTGGTGATTCGAATTATGCACCATTTTACAATCCAATAGATTATTCAAATGAAATTATTAAATTCTACGAATTAAATCAGAAATGGAAGGGTTTTTTTCGCTCAGGTATCAGTGTGCCGAATACGGAATTATGTTATCTGCTCGAATATCTAATTTCTTCTAAAGTTGAATATATTGATTCAATGCCTTCATTAGAATTTTCTCAATTCCCGCAGTATTCAAAAGAAACTTTTTGGAAAGAGTATCCCAAAAGCTATTTACTCTGTGTAAAACGTCCTGCATATTACAGTTATTTATTCTATAATATGCAGCAGTCTGCAAAAACACGCGGGGGTGGAGGACTTGGAATGTTCTGGACGCCTCAAAGCGGTGCTTGTATCGTTTCGACAAGTTGGAGCGATATTCTAATTCATCATATTCGCGGCCAAATCGGAGAAAAGATTTATCAAAGCTTTAATTATGTTACAACCAATAAAGCCGATCCGAATAATAATCGAATTAGTATTCAAGCCGAGATCGGACCTGCCAAGATGGAACGGAAATATACTTTTTTAGATGATTCTCTGCGATGTGAGATTGATTTGCAATTTCTTAAAGCTATAGGGAAGTGGGAAGAAATTATTCCAATATTCGATATTGATCATCAGCCTGAAGTATATTTTAATACATTGCAGCTTTTAAAAAATAACCATTATACAGAAAACGTTTCAAGATTAGTAATTGGAAATCCTGAAAAATTGTTGATTAGTTTTGAAAAACCTGTAGCAGTACAGATTGAACCACAGGAGATGAAGCCGGAAGCTGGTTTAAGAAAATGTTTTTTTGCGGCAGTTCGAATTCAACTTCCTCAAAGTAAAGAAATAAAATTACATTACGATCTTATTCTATCAAAAAAATAAAAAGAATTTATTTAGTGGAGTTAAATAATGTTTGAAACATGTGCCGAACCCATCTATAGATTTTCCATAATTGATTATATAGTTATGTCAGCGTATCTCACGATGCTTGTAAGTATTGGCTTCATTATGAAAAAACTTTGCAGTGATGTAAAAGATTATTTCATTGGAGGCAATCGCGTATCATGGCAGCTTGCAGGAGCAAGTTGTTTTATGGGTTCGTTTAGTGCATGGACATTTACGGGAGCAGCAGGTTTTGCTTATAAATACGGTATTCTTATTATGCTGCTGTTTTTATTTAATTCAATATCGTTTATTTTTACAGGCTTTTTTATTGCTGCCAAATGCCGTCAAACAAGGAAGGTAACCTATCTTCAGATTATTTACGATCGCTTTGGAAGAGTGACTGAACAGTTTTTCGCTTATGTTCAGGTTCCATTGATGCTTTTTAGCGGGGCCATTTGGCTTGTCGGTCTGGCGATGTTTGTATCGGTCTCATTTGGATTGCCAATGGATTTGACTATTATCATCAGCGGAGCAATAGTCATAATCTATTCAACTCTTGGAGGTTCGTGGGGAGTTCTCGCTTCAGCATTTCTACAGGGGCTTATTCTTGTCGTTCTTACGACTGTTATTGCGATTTTGGTACTGATAAAAACCGGAGGTATTGGTCCCTTTGTCGCTAAACTTGAACCAGCGAAGTTGAATTTCTTTGGCAGTGAGCATAGCAAATTTTGGGCACTTGCATATTTTGCGCAGATATTTTTTATGTTCTGTTCAATTACCGGAGCTCCGCGATTTCTTTCTGTCAGGGATGGCAAAAGTGCTGCCAAATCGTGTTTTTTTGCGGCGGGCCTTTTTCTTGTAGGTATTTTTGTCTGGTTTATACCGCCTTTAGCGGCAAATATATATTTTCCAAATATTGAAAAAATATTACCTTCTTTAAGCCATCCCCAGGATGCCGCATATATTCTGATGGGACTTGAGGTATTGCCGCATGGTTTGGCTGGGCTTTTGATTATGATAATGTTTGCTGCGACCATTTCAAGTATGGACGTGGCAATGAATCAAAATGCCGCCATTTTATGCCTCAATATTTATAAGCCTTTACTGAGACCTAAGGCAAGTGAGAAAGAAATGTTCCTTGTTGCTCATGTTTTTAATGTCTTTCTTGGCATAGTGGTAGTCATTCTGTCGCTGGTGTTCGCACATCAGAAACAAATGTCTCTTTTCGAACTGATGTTATTTTTATCAGGCAGCATTTGTTTGCCAATAGTTATCCCTCTTCTTTTTGTATATTGGATTAAAAAAGCTCCAAGATGGTCAGCGTTGGCATCATCAATTACTGGATGTATATTTAGTATTTTAACCAAGAATCATGGTGTGCTTTCTGTCCCCCATAAATGGGCCACAAACATTCTTAATGACACCGGTTTCTTTAAACTTGACCCTGCTTCGGAATGGCCTTTTACTTTTCAGATAAGCGGAATAATTTTATTGAGCGGAGGAATATTCTTAGTATCGACTTTGTTTTGGAAGCGGCTGCCGAAGGACCAAAAAGATTCCATAGAGCAGTTTTATACCATAATGAATAGTCCCATTGACCTTGAAAAAGAAAATGTTCAACCTCAAGACCATAGACAATTTGCAGTTACCGGCAGACTTGCTGTTATCGTAGGCTTAGGGATAATTCTGCTGGCTTTACCTTCGGCAACAACAACTCAAAGGTTGGCTACCATTATCACCGGTGCTTTGATTGGAATAGGGGGAATTTTTATGTACAAATTAGGAAAAAAAGATGCAATAAAGTTATCTCAAACGAAGAATAAAATTCAGCCGACATACGTTAGTCAGAAATAGAATTTATTATAATAACTAAACGTGATGAAAGTCGATTGTGAAAAAAAATCTTATAATTTTGTTCATTGTTATATCTTCTGCAAATGTATTTGGTGATGTTAATGAAATTACTGTTAATGCGAAAACAGACAAGGGTGATGCTGTTTATGAAATAAATGAACCGGCTGTATTTACATTTACTTCGACATCTTACGGGGAAGTATCATATGTCATCAGCCTTGACGGCAGAGATATTATTGATAATAAAAAGGTTGAATATGCTGGCCAACCTTTACGTATAACTTCTAAACTTAATAGACCAGGGTTTCTTCGCTGTCAGTTTACCTTTAAGCCGACAAATAATAATGAACAAAAAATTGTTACTGTCGGAGCAGCGTATGAACCTTTAAAGATTAAGGCTGCTGCGATAATGCCTGACGATTTCGATAAATTCTGGTCTCAATTAAAAGCTCAACTTGCGCGTATTCCGATTAATCCTGTATTTACATCAATAAAATCAGACAGCAATAAAGTTGAGACATTCGATGTAAAAATGGACTGCCTTGGGAAAAATGTTTGTGGATACTTTGCACGGCCGAAAGCAGCAAAAGCTAAAAGCTGTCCTGCGATAATAACGCTTCACGGTGCTGGTGTCAGCAGTGCAAGAAAAGATTTGATTACTTATTTTGCGGATAATGGTTTTATAGCACTCGAGATTAATGCCAATGGCGTAGAGAATGGTAAAACACCTGAGTATTATTCAAAACTATATGAAACAGTATTGAAAAATTATCGGTATTGGGGTAGAGAGAATCAATACACTAGTTATTTTACATGGATGTTTGTCAGAGTGCTACGAGGGTTGGAATTTCTTAAATCGCAGCCTCAATGGAACGGCAAAATCCTGGTTGCTTATGGAGCAAGTCAGGGCGGCGCACAAAGTTTAGCCGCGGCAGGACTTGACCATGATGTGAATTTTATTTTTGTGGGAGTTCCTGCGATGTGCGACCATGGTGGTTATATCTGTGGTTGGCCAAGATTGGTACCTTTGGAAATTGATGGGAGTTATAATCAACAGATTCTTCATGCATTGATGTATGATGATTGTGTGAATTTTGCTCGTCGGGCCACAGCAAAGGCAATTTTTACTGTTGGCTTTATTGATAATACCTGCCGTCCAACAAGCGTGTATGCAGCGTATAATAATTATAAAGGCGAGAAGGAGATACTAAATGCTCCTCTAAATGCACATCCTGTTCCGCCGGAATATTATGAATATGTTAAAAAGAAAATATTGGAATTTGCTAATCAATAAACCATATATATTAAATTTTGCCTTTAATTAGTAAATTTCCATGATTTGAATCATTTAAGAAAGTCGGGATAATGAAAAAACAGTTTGAAAGAAAAATAAATGTGCCTTTTGGCTCTGATGCAAGTCAGAAGAATTATCTTACATTTTTACAAGAGTCGTATCGGCTTATGAAATATCATGGTCAGTATTTTTCCATTACTGAAGATATTAATTCACTGGAACTGGCACATCTGATTCCTTATGTACAGGAAACGGTACTTGCCATTTATGTTGGCATAAATGATGTTGTCTGTAATAAGGGATTAGTTACGCAACTTTTACCGCAGCACGGCCATAATAATGTTTTTGTCTTTGATAATCAGATTTACCATGGTGGCAACGATGTGCCGAGTGGAACAATTGATGTAAAAAAAATATTGAATGGTTTTGCGCCACCTAATGAAACCTGGAATAAAGACTGGACATATGTAATGGTAGCCGATTTTTCTCGAACTTTTCAGAGTCTCTGGCAGGAAAAAGGTTATATTGATATGATACCGGCTAAGTTTGAGGATTTTACAATGCTTAGTGATTTTAATAAATCAAAAGCTTGTATTTTTATCTCATCTAAATGTTTTGCGCATCCTGTCAATAAATCCAGAACATATCTTAAGAAAGCTCGTGAATCAGGCGAAAAATATGCTGCCGAATTTAAGATACCGCAAAAAATATCAGATGAATTTAATGGTCTTGCTCCTGTTATTTTAAATAGAGGTGAAAAATTATATGTAGCGACTACAGATTTTTCGCCCTGTGCTCACGGATGGTGCAACATTCATCCTGATAACCAGGAGTTTGCGGTAATAAATGAGAATTCCGCAGTTCCTCTTGATCTGGTAATTGCCAAACCACCTGTTAATCCAAAGTATTCGAAAGGATTAATCCCGCCCAAAGGCAGTGCAGATATGACAACAGATTGGTTTAAGCGCGGCCAAATGATAATGCGAAAACCTTTGCTTGCAGGATTATTTGAAGGATAGAATAACTGTAATTTCGATAAATTATTAATTACTGGCAGTAGCTTAGTTGCTATGAAAGCTGTGAGCCATATGAAGAAGCGAAAGATTCTTGATACTACCTAACAATTCTATTCGACACAATTATTGACTTTTAATTTCTATGCGGATATGTTACGGTGTCGAAACGATTTGAATGGTTTATTATTAAGAAGGGTTTGCAGTATGAGAGTATTTAACAGTATTATTGCGATATTGTTTATAGTTAATTTGTCAAATACTTTTGCTGCTGATGCGGAAAAGAACATATCAGCATCAAAAACAACAGTTGTGCATGTACAGAAAAGAATTGTAGTTGAAACAAAGGAACACGCAATTGATCCTAATGCTGTTGTTCTCATTGTGAACGGTAAAAAACTTACCGAAGGTCAACTTGCGAAAATTCTTGCCCCTCGCTTGAAGCAAATAAACGGAAAACCTGCTGAAGATATGATTCCCAAGTATAAACAACAGATGCGCAGTCAGGCTATAGAACAATTTATTATTGAAACGATGCTTGAGGAAAAGGAAAGAGCCCAAAATATTACCGTAAGTGAAGAAGAAGTTGATTTACAGATAAACAAACAGATTACGCAGCAAAAAATTTCAGAAGAGAAATTTAAATCGGTTCTAAAAGATCACGGTATTGATTATAGCCAGTATCGTGAAGATATGAAAAAACGGTTAATGTTTGAAAAATTGATAGAAGTGGAATTTATCAGCAAAATAAAACAACCAACAAATAAAGAAATTAAGACTTATTATTCTGAAAATATGCAGCAATTTACAAAGGATTCAGTCGTAATAAGTTATGAAAACGCAAAAGATGAGATAATTCCTCTTTTGATAAATAAGCAAAAAGAACAGATAGTTGCCGACTATATCAATAAGCTCAAGAAAAAGGCCAAAGTGAAATTTAGTAATGAAGCAGACAGGTTTGGAATAATTATTTCGAAATAGATGTAAAGATATTAAGGAGATAATGAAATGCCATCGCGAATTATTAAGATTCTGTTATGTTGTATGATTGTGCTAATATGCGAAAATTCATTTGGCGAAAGTTTTTCGAGTCAAATGGAGTCCGCAAAAATATTTTCAGTTATGCAGGCGGTTGCGGACTGGCAAATGAGACAGCCTGAAGTTCCGCAGGCAGAACAGGTAGATTGGCTGCATGGAGCCCTTTATGCGGGCTTTACGGAATGGGCAAAGATTTCGCCTGATGGCAAATACATTGCAGAGATGAAGCGAATCGGAGAAAAGAATGAGTGGAATACGGGACCAAATAAATATGACGCGGATGATTACGTTGTTGGGAGAATGTACCTGGAATTATATTGTCTTTATTGCGATTCAGCGATGATAAGACCACTAAAGAAGCAATTCGAATACATTCTTGCGCATCCTGATAATCTTGAATATCCGTCCAGGACGGATATGGGGAAAGGTTTTTACGATCGTTGGAATTGGTGTGATGCATTATTTATGGGGCCTCCGGTGTGGGCAAAGATGGCAAAGGTAACAGGTGAAAAGAAATATCTCGATTTTATGGATAAGTGGTTTACATACACAACTCAAAAGCTTTATGATGTTAATGAGCATCTGTATTACCGTGACTATCGATACATTTCCAAAAGAACAGG
Organism: Phycisphaerales bacterium; assembly: GCA_039679715.1. Lineage (GTDB taxonomy): Bacteria > Planctomycetota > Phycisphaerae > Sedimentisphaerales > UBA12454 > UBA12454. The sequence continues at coordinate 9,613 of JBDKUM010000369.1, read as the reverse complement.
GAACGGCAGGAAAGTATTCTGGAGCCGTGGTGATGGATGGGTTATGGCAGGATTGTCGCTGGTACTGAATGAAATGCCGCAGGATTATCCACAACGGGAAAAATATTTGACCATTTACAAGCAAATGGCTGCTAAGATCGCAACTCTTCAGCAGGAAGACGGTCTATGGCGGCCAAGCCTTCTTGATGCCAACGAATATCCTTTCAAAGAAACGAGCGGCAGCGGGTTTTACTGTTTTGCGATTGCATGGGGAATTAACCATGCAATATTGGAGCGTGCAGAATACTTGCCGGTAGTAAAGAAAGCATGGGCAGGGCTTGTTAGTTGTGTAGGGCCGGACGGCAAACTTGGATACGTGCAGCCAGTTGGGGCAGCGCCTCAATCAACCGATGCCAATCAAACCGCCACGTTTGGTGTCGGTGCTTTTTTGCTTGCAGGCACAGAGGTTTACAAATTAGCTCTTGCTGGATCCAATTCAACAGCAACAAATTCAGCTTTACAATCCGAAGTTAAACAAGCTGTCGCACAAATACATCCGCATCCGAGATTGATACTGACTGGTGAGCGGCTTGCAGAAATAAAAGAAGATATCAAACACAATAAGCTGCGTGCGGCTTGCGTGCAAATGGTGATTAGAGACGCCAATGCAATGCTTACAGCACCTGCTTTGGAGCATACTATTATTGGACCACGTATGCTTCACGTAAGCAGAAACTGCCTTGACCGTATGTATGTACTTGGTTTGGCGTGGAAATTAACCGGTGATGAACGATATGCTCGCGCAATGCGTGATAATCTTTTAACTGTGTGTGCATTTGATGATTGGAATCCTCCGCACTTTCTCGACACTGCTGAGATGACTCATGCTGTAGCACTAGGATACGACTGGCTCTTTGACTGGCTGGATAATGACAGTAAAACTAAGATATTTGAAAGCATAATAAAGAAAGGGATAAATCCAGGTATTGAACGTTATAACATAAATGCCAATATTTGGACGGTATCTCGTTATAACTGGAACCTTGTATGCAATGGAGGGCTTATCATCGGTGCGCTGGCAATTGCAGATTCAAACGAATCCGAAAAAGCTTTGTTCATTCTTGAACATGCCAGAAGATCTATGACCGTAGCGATTCCGACGTATGAACCTGATGGGGCATGGCCGGAAGGCATAGGGTATTGGGGTTATGCGACTGACTATTATATTTACGCAATGGATGTTTTAGACACTGCTTTGGGCACAGATTTCGGTTTGAGTAAGAATGAAGGCTTTGCGCATGCCGGCGATTTTCCACTCATTGCAGTAGGGCCGACTGGTCGGACTTTTAATTATGCTGACGCAGGCGAGTTATCAAAAGTATCTCTTCAGCCGGCACTTTTTTGGCTGGCAAAACATTTCAACAAGCCTGAATATGCTGCAAAGGAATTAAAACTGCTTTCAGCAAAATGTGAAAAGGACAGCTCTGTTCATACGGAAATGAAGCCATTTGCAGCAAATCGGCTAAGTGCGCGTGATGTAATATGGTGGTATGAACCTAATACTTTAAATGTATCAGCTGATCAAAAATTGGATAAACTTTTCAAAGGTGAAGTTGAGCAGGTATTTATGCGAAGCAGTTGGAATGATTCTAACGCTTTGTTTGTTGCAGTTAAAGCAGGATTCAACAGGGTTCAACACGGCCATCTTGATATAGGCAGTTTCGAATTGGATGCACTGGGCTGCCGCTGGGTTCGCGACCTGGGAAAAGATGACTATAATCTTGATGGATACTGGGATAGCAATTCAGATGGTGGAAAACGGTGGGGATTTTATCGGCTTGGCAGCTTGAGCCATAACGTAATTGTAATTGATAACAATAATCAATTATTGTCTGGCAAATCGAAAATTATGAAATTTCAGCAGGGTAGTGATCCTTTGGCAGTAATTGATTTTAACGCGATTAATACAAAGGTTGATTCAATGAAACGGACTGTGGGGATGATTAAATCCCGTAAAGCAGTTATTGTGCAGGATGATATTTGTCTAAATGCCCCCGCGACTGTTACATGGCAGATACTCACAGATGCAAATATAGTATGCGACAAAAATATAGCAACACTTACAATTGGTTCGAAAAAATTAATAGCGACGATTGTTTCTCCTGCTGATGCGGTCTTTAATAAAAGCTCCGCAGAACAGAAACCCCCTCAAAAAATAAATAAAGGTGTTAGCAAACTTTCATTTTCCATCGAACAAAATAAGGGAAATGTTACAACAGCAGTGTTGTTTTCGCCAGTCTGGCCTGACGGCACGATTATAGCAGATTGTAATTTGTACCACAAATAGTTTTCGGCTTTATTCTTTTTTATCGGTTTTTTTTGAGTCCTGATTTTTGGCTGCTTCCAAGCGTGAATAAACTGGATCAAGGCCGGGAAATTCCGGATCGATTGAACGGATATCATTTATGTTTTTCTCCGCAGCGTCGAGGTTACCAGACTGCAAATAGCTGTTTGCTTCAGAGAGCTTTTGCTCTAATCGTTCTCGCATTTTCAAAAATGAACTTTGGTGTGTTTCGTTAGGTTCATCCGGAGCTGGTCCGGGTTCGGAAGTCGAAACAAATTTTATAGGTGCTTTGACATAGTTGCCGTCAACAGGCATAAATGTTGGAGTTATCGGCTCCAATATTCTGCCGGTTTTATATGTATTGAAGATAAATAGACTTTTCTCGAAATATGTAGATTCAGCGCTTGAACGCCTGGCTTCAAAAAATAATCCATTTGTTTTGGGCTCAACCGCATAATAAGTCAGCTCGCAAGTTGCACGAAGCTGGTCTTTCCAGCAAATTAAACTGTCATCTCTGCTGCGATTGGTGCCCAAGACATCGACAAGTACGTGTAAAACGCAATCCGGATTTTTAGATGCAAAACTTACTCCTGAATGCAGCAATTTCATAGTCAAAGCTGCTTCAAAATATTTTAAATCACCATCTGTTGCAAAGACGGTCGGCTTCAAATCCACACCTGTTGAAATTGATGTTCCTGCATTCCATCCTTTACGATCGTATATATTGCTGTTCTTGCCGTCTGTCTCAAGATCATTGTAGCCTAGAGAAACATTATCTAAACCTGGCAATGTTAATTGGCCTCCGCCATTTTGTGCCATAGCGTCGATGGTGACTATGATTTTGAGACCCCGCAGTTCGCAAATGTTTATATCAGCAACGGCCTGACGGATTGCTCCTGCAACAACCCGTTGCTCTTCATCGAATCGTTTACCGCCACCGTGACTTGGAATCCCCCGCCATGTGCCACATCCGGAAAACATAACCGTGCATGCCAGCAAAAAAAGAGTTCTTTTCATAACTACCTTATAAATATAGCTTGACAAGTTTGACTGATAGAGTAATATGATAGTCGAAACGTTTCGAATAGTCAAAGATAATGATTGAGTGTTCATTTGAAGGAAATGGAAAAGGATTAATTATGAAAAAAATCTTTTTTTCTTTACTGCTTGCGTGTTGCTGGTTTTTACCTGAAAGTTTCTCGCAAAATTTGACCAAACCAGATGGCAAAAACATTCCATATTTTGGTGTCGACACAGCCGGTGCCCATTTGAGCAGAAATAAAGCTTATGGTAAAGAGGGGTGGTATTATCCTGCTTTTGAAAAAGCATTAAAAGAATTGAATGTTGATTTTCTTATGGATCATTATTATGAGCTTCAGTCCGCTCGACGAGATGCCAATAATAAACAGAACAGTGTAAAAAAACTAACCGATTTGTCAGCTTTCCTTCAAAAAAATAATATTAGCTATATATGGAATCTGGAGAAAGCCAATTGGACCGAAACATTCGAATATGAAAAAGGAAAAAATTTCTTCGAACCTGAACCTGGTTTGCATTATTTTAAAGCACCTCCAGAAATCATGGAGATGTTTAAAAAGGACAGTTATCTGCAGAATGTTTGTTACGATGAAATTGATCATATGCAGCTAACTAATAATAAATTTATAAACGATGAGAAGACAGGCGATATTCCTGCGTTGGTTAATACGACCGGTATGGATTTTATTCAGGCTTATGAAGCAATTTATAAAAAAACAAAATTGTTAAGCGATTACTATGCTCAATATGATGTAAAGTGTGAAGCAGAAATGGTTTGGCCTGTTATGCATCATATTTTTGCAAAGGCGGGATGGATAATAAGTCCAAAACTTTTGAAAGAAAGTTTTAATCCTGTGCCGATTGCAATGGCCTTGGGGGCGGCAATCGAATATGAAGCATCTGGCTGCGATATTGATTTTAATCCTGATCTTTGGTTTTGCAGTCATTATCCGGGCCATAGCGTTGATTCACTTAAAAGTGCTTTAATTGCGGCTCATTGGTTAGGCGCGACAAAGATATATGTTGAAAATCTTGATTACATCAATATAAAAAAAACAATCCATCAGCCAGACAAAGCGAAAGACTTCGATTATTCATCAGCGGAGCAGGGCGACCATCATCCTGATGCAGAAGGAATTAAAGGGTCGCTTGTGTCATATCTTGACGCGAATAATGTGAAACTTACGAAATATGGTGAGATTGCAAAATGGTATTCAGGCGAATACAGATACTCACATCCGAGAGAATATACATGGCGAGATGCGAGATGTAAAATCGCTATCGTAAGATTTCCTGATTCATGCTGGGGACAAAAAGGAACATTTTTTGGAGACACTTTACTTGGTGCCAAAAACCTCCATTCCAATGAAACGACAGAAGCATGGTTTAAAATATGGAATATGTTGACAGATAATACGATTCCTGATACAGGCATTTCTTTTCATATCCCGCAAGTACGTGAGGCAGTACGTGCAGGCGGTGTAGGAAAAGATAACAAGTGGGGGCCGCGTTTTTTCTGTCCAATACCGCCGGTGCTTGTATTTGACCACAGAATTGGTGACGAACAGCCCGAATTCGATTTCAGAGGCGCCGAGGTAATCTTCCTTACAGGTGTGAATGTAACGCCGGCCACGCAGCATCTCTTACAGCAGCAGGTTTCAGCAGGAAAAGTATGCATCAGTCTGCCGGAACTTGCTCCTAATGAAGTGAAGAGCAAATATGATTCGAAGTCTGGTAAAGCAAAGGTTGTTAAGAGCGGTTCCGGTAAATGGATATTGACATCGAACTTCTCTGATGCAGCGGTAAAACAAGTCATAAAGCCATATTTGCCTCCAAATGATGAAATGCAATACTTATTTAAAAACAAGTCAATTATATTCAAAAAAATAGATAAGGATTCTGACGAAATAAAAGTGATCGTTACTGAAATAAATCAAGAAAAACCATAATAATGTTTATGTTTTCAAGAAAAGAAAAAATTAGTTCGATAATTTTGATTTTGGTATTGTCGCAATTATGTAATGCGGATGTTACACCAGATTACAATCAGGTTCGATTGATTGCAGATGTTGATTATCTGGGCGGCGGACGCAGCGAAAAGATGGATATTTATCTTCCTGCCAATTCGAATTTAAATAATTATCCTGCGGTTCTATTAATTCACGGCGGTGGCTGGTCTGGCGGTGATAAACATGATGTGCGTGAACAAATTACCGGAACAAATTTAGCGAGAGCCGGTTATGTGTGCGCAAGTATAAATTACGCACTCTGCAATGCAGGTGATACAAGCCATCCGAGCTGGCCTCAGAATATCTATGATTGTAAAAAAGCAATACAGTTTTTAAGGAAAAATGCTGGAACTTATAAAATAGATCCAAATCATATAGGAGTAATAGGCGGTTCGGCAGGAGGGCACCTAGCCGCATTGCTTGGCGTTGCCGGCGTTGATGCGGCTCTTGAGCCAACCGATGGCCAATATGTCGGTACAGCCACGAACGTGCAGGCAGTTGTCGATATGTATGGTATTAGCGATCTTGCAACATGGAACACATCGGCAGGGCAAAGGTGTCTTGGCTGTTCACTTCAAAATTGCCCGAATACATGGCGTAAAGCTTCACCGCTGTATAATGTAACATCAGATGATCCACCGTTTTTGATTCTTCATGGTACAAAAGATACGACAGTAGCAATTGATCAATCACTTAAGTTTGTAGAGGAGTTGGAGAGCAAAAACGTTAAGGTTGAATTGATGAAAATCGAAGGAGCACCGCATTCATTTGCGATTAAGATGAAAGGTTCGGATTTGCGGCCTATTGTTATTAGCTTTTTTAATAAATATTTAAAACCGTCAAAAAAGTAGGAGACGTTAGTTTGGTTTGGTTTAAAAACACGGGGCTGCGATTGTTTTGCCTTCAACGGCACTTATTCCAAACATTCTTTTAATCACAGGAGCATCTTTTGATTTTTTATCGCCCAATTTAAAAATTAAATGCTTAAAAGCTTCAAGTCTGTATTGTTCGTGAAAGACATTAACAGAGTTTATCGGATTTACAAGGAAACGACCAACGTCTTCTGTTTCGGTGCTTACCATTGAAATATCTTCAGGGATTTTCCAGCCGGCTTCGGTCAATGCTTTAATCGCACCCATTGCGATACGGTCCGTAGCAGCCACTATTGCTGTAGGCCGCTTAGGATCGTTTTTGGCGAAACGGGCCGCGAATTCCTTGCCGGCTGCATAAGATGTATTATAAACGCTTCCACTAGTTGCATATGCTAAGTGCTTTAAGGGAAAATAAATCTGGTCCTCTGACTTTATGCCCATCTTATTCCATTCGTTCTTAAAAGCTTCAAAACGGATTTTGGAATAAGGTGCTTCGGTGTGCCAGGAAAAAACTGCAATATTACGATGTCCCGTAGCCCTCAACTGATCGAATGCAAGGCAAATAGATCCTTTAAGGTCGATCATGAATGTGTCGATTGCGGGATAATTTTGGGCAACATCACAGATTACGATCGGATATTTTTCAGCTCCGAGTTGACTGATTACGCTTGATTCATGTAAAGGAGTTACAATCAACAAGCCATCCACTTGGCGTTGCTTTAGCTCAAGCAATTTTTTGTCTTGCCGTTCAAGACGATTGTGGGTAACTGCTAAACTTAATGAATAGCCGTTTGACGAGCAAACTTCTTCAATTTCATCCAATTCCATAAATAACATCGGGATTACAAGGCCGATAGTCATAGTTTTTTGAGTTCGCAACGATCTAGCTGTAAAATTTGGACGATATTCAAGTTTTTCCGCAGCGGCTTTTATGCGGTTCTTTGTTTCCTCATTATATCTTGAAGGTTTGTTATTTAAAATTTCTGAGATTGTACCTGCACTGTACCCAGTGTGTTTGCTTACATCTAATAGTGTAACTTTTTTTACAACCATACTACTCTTCCTATTCAACTTAGAATAGATTTATTTTACTTAATTTCCGTGTTTCTTGTGATACAAAACGTTTCGACAGTTATTATACGAAATTTTACTCTGAAAGTCAAATATTCCACTGTGATAATAATGCATATCTAAAGTACTAATATCTCATTAATTTTGTTTTTTTTGAAGGAAAAAAACTTGACATTGTCATTGATAAAATAGTAAAGTATTATTAGTCGAAACGATTCGATTGTTTTGTTTGTGATTTGTACCTCGGATTATGTTTTTAAGTTATTTGTCTTGTACGATGTACGATTTAACTTTAGAAAGATATGGAGATGACTAAGCAAGCATCTAAGCTGAGTATAACTACATGGATGGTGGTGATTTTGTGCGTCTTTACGTGCATGTGTAACGCTGTTGTCCCGCTCCCAAGAATCAAAGCCAGATCGGCTTCACCATACGCGCAATTTTATAATACACAAACAGGAACATCTTTTCATCCAATTGGCAGCAGTTATGTACAATTATATCGAGCGGGGGGACGCGGCAGTCATTCAACTTTTATTCCTGGATTGTATGATGCTAAAGCTGCAGAAAAAGCTCTGACGATCATGCAGCAAAGCGGCTACACAATTGTTCGCATCTGGTGTTTCGAAGGGCATAAATGGCTTCGCGAATCAAATCCTGCGTTTTATTCAGTTGAAGGTCCATATTCGACCAGCGGGCCTGAATTGTATCAGCCATATATTGACAATCTTCTGGATTTCTTAACACGAGCAAATCGTCATAATATTTATGTTCAGATTGTTTTAGATGCTACTCCTAAAAATTCTTTTTATGATAATCTTGTAAACACAGGAGATAGCGATGTGACAGGAGAGGTAAACCGCGAGTATATGACCGCTGGAGCTGTTAAAGCTAAAGAAATATATTTAAAAGAAATAGTACAATCTATTATTAATTATGATCCAAATCTGCTTTCGACAATATTCGGTTATGAAGTGAGAAATGAAATACGCTCGGTTTCGGACGAAGGTCCTTTTAACAAGGATTCAGGTTGGGTGCTAACGGGCAATAATAAAAAATATGACATGGGTTCTGCAATTTCACGTCAGGCTTGCCAGGATGATAATATTAAAAATTGGGCAAATAAATGTGTTGCCGTTGTAAAAGAAAAAGACCCTGATGCGATGGTTTGCTGCAGTATATTTTCATTTTATTGTGCCTCACAAAAATACGGATTGGCCGGGAAAGGATTGCTGCCTTTAAATTTGCCGGGTTCATGGCCGGTGCTTCCGAGTACACTTTTGCAAACCGACTTTGATTATATCGATATGCATAGTTACATACCTGAAGATTGGGATGTTACATTGGAAAGTTCGCAATGGTCATCCCTTGATAAAACTCTCAAACCTTTTATGTGCGGTGAATTTGGGGCCTTGCGAACCGTTTATCCTGATGTTTTTGCTGCTGCTGATGCATTGTATAATTACAGAAAAATCATTCTGGATAGTGGTTTTCAGGGAGCCTTGCTTTTTACCTGGGATACTTATGTTCATACAAGATGGACAGCCATGGAGGATGGAGGGGTGGTAAATGAGCGATTAAGTCCTAAAAATGAATGGCTAAATTGGCAAGTGGATAAAAATTGGTATTTGCAATTTTGGGCTTTAAGGGAAAATTATTAACACATTGTTGTAACTATTTGTGCAATATGTGATTATGAAGTTTGTCTTTGGGAAAAAAAATATTAAGTTATGCTTGACATGATTATATTTAAATGTTAAATTAAGTATGTGCCGAAACGATTCGACAGGGGAAGGTTTCGGTCAAATAAGATAATTTTAAGGCAAAAAGGTGGAAAAGAAAAGTAGACACCAGTCGAAACGATTCGATAGTCAATTAAAGGTTCTTTACTATGTTGCGCCTTTATTTGTAATTGTGATTTCCTGTATTTTTGCTTGTACGTGCAGTGCTGTTACACCGCTTCCCAGAATCAAAGCAAGAGTTGCCTCCCCATATGCCGAATTTTACAATGTCCAGACCGGTGAATCTTTTAGTCCAATAGGCTCCAACTATGTCCAGTTGTATATCGTTGGCGAAACCAAATATCATTCAACTTTCATTCCGGGATTATACGATTCAAGTGCTGCTGAAAATGCACTGACGATTATGCAGCAAAGCGGTTACAATTTTGTTCGTGTTTTTTGCTACCAGGGCAGTCCTACTCTTCGAAGCCAAGATCCTCCGCTTTATTCTATTGAAGGCCCATCTTCGACCAATGTTCCGGATCTATATCAGCCGTATCTTAATAATCTTCTGGATTT
>JBDKUM010000368.1:0-8944 GCA_039679715.1 Phycisphaerales bacterium | reverse complement strand
TGCTTATGGGCCCGGATGAATATAGTATGATTTACAAAATTTGCGAATCCGATCAGCCGATTCAGAAAAATCTTTCCGCTTTTCCGTATGAATACACATATTGGACTATCAAAGCCTATGACCAGTTCGGCTCCTCGATTTATGCAGACCCAATCGTCGTAAAATCGGCCAATGTCGCGCGACCTGTTAATAATCCCAAATCGCAGGAATACTTGTATTGCACAGGATATGAACTTCTCTGGCAAAAAAGAATTTCAAGAACACAATTTGAATATTGTTTTAAGCTGAAACTAAAAAACATGACCGATTTTGACGTAAGCAATAAGAATATCGAATTTTCATGCGCCTACGATGAAGTCCAAATGATAAACAATAAAGTTTTCTTCGATATGATTCCCGCGGGAACGGAAGTTTTGAGCCAGGATAGCTTCATTGTGCGTATAGACAGGCTTTATGAAATTAATAATGACGATATAGAAATGAAATTCACGGATAAAAGAGAAGGAGATTTTTCTTTAAACGGAAAAATCGATTTTAATGATTTGAGAATTCTCAGTCAATATTGGCTCCAGAACGGTGAAGATATGCCGTATGACATTTACAGGGATGGAATTATTAACTTTATGGATTTCGGAATTTTATCCCAGCAATGGTCAATTAATTAGGAGATACCTTCAATGAAGAATTTTTTAGTTTTAATTTCTGTATTAGTTTTATGTCGGCTTTCAAACGCGACTATGATTACTTATTCATTGACAACTTTGGGCGGCGGTAATTTCGAAAATGTTTATACAATAGAGAATGATACGCTTACAACCGCAATCGAACAATTTACCTTTTGGTTCGATGCTTCACTTTATGCCGACCTGGCGATTACCACTAAAACGCCATTTTCGAATAACTGGAATGAAATAATCCTGCCTTCATCTGGTTTCGACATTCCAATTGGCTATGATGCGCTTGCATTAACTGGCGGAATAGGAATTGGCGAAACAGTTACCGGATTTGCTGTAAGTTTTAAATGGCTTGGCAGCGGTTTGCCCGGCGGTCAGGTCTTTGAAATAATCGATCCGGCAAATCATCAGCCAATCGAGAGCGGCAACACAATCCCCGAACCAACAACATTTTTACTATTTACCTTAACCGCAGGACTGCTTAAAAAACGAACCGCATATCAGTGATTAAACTTATTTTCGTTTTTTGAATTTCTCTCTCATCTCCATAAAATCTTTATTCCATTTGGCGAACTGCTCCGGCGTCATAACGGAATTCATTTCTGCGATAAAAACTTTTGCATAATCATTGCGCTGCTTTTCCTGCTGCTGGTCGAATAGTTTCTTCTCCGCAAACGCTTTAAGCATAATTTGCTGAACCTGCTTATGCTGCTCATCCGTTAAAACGTATTTTCTCGCTATCTTGTCTGCTATATCATTAGCATCTTTAGATACTTTACTAACCCATATAACACGATGCTTAACCATCAATACAGTTGCGCCGCTGCCGATAATAATTCCCGATAAAAGTATCACAAGCCCGCAAACAAGTTTCGCCATTACTTTGTTCTTTTGCAAATAGCACATATTGGTTGTTTCTTCTACCATAATGTTACTCCCTGGTTAGGTGCAAGCAATTGATACATTGGATTGAGCAGAGTTTGTAATGCCTGCAATGAAAAGAAAAGTACAATCGTAGCCGCGACAGCAGTTACACCCGCAAAAAGCTCCAGCGGCAAAAGTCCCTGGCCGTTTCGCTTCATCAGTCCGATTCGCGTCATCACATCATCGGCAATGCTGAACTGCGGCAAAACTTCGTCGTGCGCCTTAACCGCGAGCTTATCGATAATATTCATTATTTTATCCATTCGAATCTCTCCGAAAATTTTTCTTTTTCAGCGATCTTTTTCAATTTCCCGCGAGCTCTCATCGCCCGCATTTTCGTACCCGCCCTGGTCCAGCCCACCCTCCGCGCGATTTCCTCAATCGAGCAGTCCTCAAAATACATCAGCGTCAGTACCAGCCTGTCTTCCGTCTGCATTTTCGCAAGCAGCTTATGCAAAGCCGCCGCCGCTTCTGTAGGATCTATCTGATCCTGCTGGCTGTCACCTACATCAATGCCCTCAAAATCTTCAACTGCGATAACAATCCTGGCCCTTTCCTGCTGTTTCCAAAACCGATAACCCACTCGTGTCGCGATTTTGTTGAGCCAATGAGAGAAGGGGCCTTTGCCTTTATAGCTTTTCAGGCTGAAAAACGCCTCAACAAAGACATCCTGAACAAGAGTCTCACACTCGCCTTTGTCTCGTGTAAAACGCCACATCAGCCGGCCGATTTGCTGCTCATAGGTCTTTACAACTCTGCGGTAAGCCTCGCCATCGCCGGCCGCACTGGCCAGAACATCCTTTAAGTCATTTTCCATTAAACTACCAATATCCTTGGGAATACATTTTTGTGATTCGCGGGTAAGCGAAGCATTCACAATATTTTACATTCTACTAACCGCGAGATTAACATACCCAAGGGGTATTATTATAGTGCCAAAGAACCAAAAAGATACTCAAATTCGGGACTTACCCGTACATTCAGTGGATGGCAGAGCGAAAAGGTAACAAAAAATTGTTAGTCACTCTCAGTATTGAGGAATAAGAAGACGTCTTCGGTCGCCTTGACATTCTTTTGTGTCCATTGTTTGTCATTTAGAAACTTCATATAAATCCGTTAAATCTGCAAAAAAAAATTAATTGCAGCAAAAAAACTTTTCACTTTTAGTTTTTCACTTAATTTATCACTTTTCTACTGCGATTTATAATTTTCTTATGATTCGTTAATTCATCTAAAAAACATAATATTACAATTAATCAATTATATACGGCAAGATAGTGCAATCAATTTTTCATATCTTATAGTTGTTCTTAGTGCCTTCGTGGCTGAAATAAATTTTTAAAAAGGTATAACAACTATGAGTCGTGAATTTTATCTTGAGATGGCAAAAACAGGTTTAGCTTTCCCGATCGGTGCTGATTTAGTTTTAAAGGAATACAAAGATCATCATAAGATTTTGAACGACGGCGTTCGCCTTGGCCATGTTATCGCCGAGGCCGCAAGGCGTTTCAAAACTCCGCTTGCAGTGCCTGTCATGGATTTGATGCTTGAAAAAGCTCTAATGCTGCGTTCACTTGGCGGCATTAGCGAAGCTGAAATTCCAACCTGGCATTTCAAATCATGTCCCACAGCAGAGCAGATTGATAAAATTAGAGAAAATCTTTACGGACACCTTGACCAGCGTCTCAAAGCAAACGTTGATGCGATTGATTTCGTCTCCAAAAATACAGACCTCGTTCCTGTCGGCATGAGCATCGGGCCGTTCTCATTAATGACCAAGCTTCTTTCAGACCCAATAACGCCTGTGTATATGGCTGGTATGGGCCTTACTGCTGAAAACGATCCCGAAGTCAAAACAGTCGAAACTTTAATGGATTTAGCAGTCGAAGTTATTATGCGTTCATTCAAAGCGCAAGCAGACGCAGGCGCAAAAGCATTTTTCATAGCCGAACCCGCCGCGAACAAAGTTTATATTTCGCCAAAACAAATGGAAACCGGCAGCGACATTTTCGAACGAATGGTAATGAAATATTTACGTAAAATCAAAGCGGCGTTGGATGAAGCAGGCATTGATTTGATTTTTCATTGCTGTGGCGAATTGACCGACGAAATGCTCAAAGCGTTTTGCTCGTTAAAGCCGACAATGTTGAGCCTCGGCAGTTCACGCAAACTCTGGGAAGATGCCGCGATCATTCCAAAAGATATTGTACTGTACGGAAATTTGCCTTCCAAAAAATTCTACTGCGACGACGCTATCAAACTCGTCGAAGTTAAACGCATAGCACTTGAATTGAATACGAAAATGAAAACGACAGGCCATCCGTTTATTCTCGGCACTGAATGCGATGTGTTAAGCGTCGATGGCTGCTGCAAAAAAATCATGACCAAGGCAATGGCAATCGTCGATTATGCCCGCCAGCAGGATAATCTAATATTCCCATCGCCGGACAAAGACGCCAAGATTGCATAAAGAACTTCTAAAAATTGAAAAACGTGCAACTGTCATTTCGACCGAAGTCCTGCGTAGCCTTGGCGAAGCAGGACGAAGTGGAGAAATCTTTTGAAAAAGCGATTTCAAAATAATTAAAAATTCAAAATTAAGAATTAAAAATTAATTACTCCGGCAGCGTAATGGAAAATTTCGTGCCTTTGCCCGGACCGGAATCTACTTCGATAGTGCCTTCGTGCGATTCGATTATTTCCTTGCAGAATAAAAGTCCCAAACCTGCGCCAACTCGCGCGGCAGGGGTCTTTGGTGTCTTGGTAGAGAAAAACGGCTGAAATATTTTGCCCATATTCTCAGGCGTAATACCCGAACCCGTATCAGCCACATCGATAACAACTGAATTACCGTCTTTTTGAGCAGAAATTGTAAGTATTCCGCCGCCAGGCAGCATCGCCTCACGCGCGTTGAGAATAAGATTCATCAATACCTGCTGCATCTGTACCGGCACAACTCTAACGTCTAAATCCTCGGGAATTTGAATATTCGCCTTAATGCAGTCTTTTTCAAAATCCCTGCCCATGCACGAAAAAACCTCATCAACCAGTTGTTTGAGCCGGCAAATCTTCTTTTCAGCGGCTTCGCCATTGACGATCGAGAGAATGCTTTCAAGGATTTCCGAAGCTCGCCCGCTGTTATAAACCGTTTTTTTGAGCGCCTTTTCAGTTAAAGCTTTATCGTTGGGATTGCTCAATGCGACATTCGCGTAATTGCCCAAAGGCATAAGTATATTATTGATTTCGTGCGCAACCATTGCCGTCAGCGTACCTAAATTCGCTAACGCCTGCAATCGCGACAGCCGGGCTTCGAGTTCTTTTTTCTGTTGTAATTGTTCGCTGATTTCCTTATTCAGCGACTTGCGTTTTTCCAGTAAATTTGCCAATTTGATACTTTCATTTCCTTGTCATTCCCGCGCAAGCGGGAATCTATACCTATAAACATGTCAGTTCATATAACTGCAAATTGATGATGCAATTTGATCATTGCATTTGCCGATTTCTACTGCGTAAAATAATTCTTTAAAAAATTATAAATTAAGGTATTATAATGTCGTACAAAACACCTATTAAATGTATCGACAATACGGAAGTGTTTCCTTTAAAAACTATGGATAATAAAGCGATACTTGAAGAATTGATGGAGCTGCTGGAGAGCAATGGTGTTAAGATACGTAAAGATGCAATGAGCGGCGGGGGTGCCGGATTGTGCAAATTGAAAGAAGGCTATCATTTTTTTGTGGACACTGACTCCAATAGCTATGAAAATGCGTTAAATTGCGCAAAAGCCGTAAAACAAATAATCGACATTGAAACTATTTATTTAAAGCCGGAAATTAGAGATTTCATTGATAAGACAAATTGATGGAGCGACGGCAATGGTTAAAACTATGGTAAAAAAAATAATGGACAACGAAGATTTAAAGACAGCAAATATTCTTGTAGTTGATGATAACGAGCAGAATCTGGAATTGATTCAGGCGTATCTCGAAGATATCGAATGCAAAACGATCCCCGCAAAGGACGGCCTGGCCGCGCTTGATATAATCAAAGATTCCAAACCCGATTTAGTATTGCTTGATGTTATGATGCCCAGGATGAGCGGCTTTGAAGTTTGCAGAAGAATAAAGAATAATCCCGCGACCGCGGATTTGCCGGTGATAATGGTTACAGCCTTGAACGAACTTGGCGATATCGAAAGGGCGATCGAGTCGGGAACAGATGATTTTTTAAGTAAGCCGGTTAATAAACTTGAGCTGCTGACGAGAGTAAAGACAATGCTCAAGCTCAAACACCTGACAGATAAACTCGAAAGAACTTTAGCATATCTAAGCGAGTTGGAAAAAGAACAAAATTAAACTCACTATGCCGTCCAACCCGCCGAATTTTGTAATTGGACGTTGAAAGTTCGATGTTTGATGTTGGACGTTAGTTTCAAATCTTAGTGTCCGCTGTCATCCCCGACTTGATCGGGGATCCACGTCTTGCACCATTTTTCCCTTGTATGCACCTTAATTAGGCTGTATCATATCTACATTCAATTCTTTCTTACAAGGAGTGTACAATGAAAACTGTGGCAGGATTGATTATCCTATTAATTACATGTTCACTGGCATTTGCCGACGACATCAAAGTCATTGCCGTTTCCCCATCAGGCGACGTTACCATAAGCGCTGATACCCATCAGGCTAAGCCGGAAGGGTGGTGGCCGTTCCTACAGGCGGTCAGATTTGATATTTTCAAAACAGAAGAGGGCATTGAAACTTTTGTCGGCAGGATTGTGATAACGCAAACTTTTCCAACATACTGCACAGGAATACTGTTGCCTCGCCTCGATGGCAGCGGAACCACACCGGCAGCAAACGAAATTTCAAAAGGCATGATTTGCAGAAGGACAGTTAAAGAAAATCTCCATTCCGAACGCAAGGCATATAAAATACAAAAGAAAGCTTATAAACGGCAATACAAACTGACAAAAATACAAGCCAAAACTCAAACATATAAAGCTCTTAATCAGATAACCCAAGACCCTAACCAGATTGACATGATTAATACATCCGTCAGTCATCAAACCATTGAAAAAAAGGCTGAAAATCAAACAGAAATTGATAAAAAATGAATCGTCCTAATTCGCTAGAAAGAAAGATCATGACACCAGAAAATTCAGAAAGCAAAGACGTGCTTGGAATTCGTCCGTTTGGAGATTCTCTAAAAATCATAACACAAGGTGTTGTAGACGGAGCAAGTGCATTTTTAAGCAGGATTTGCCTTCCTGCAGCGGAAGAATTGGGTTTATTGTTAAAAGATAAATTATCAGCATGGCGTGCTAAGAATACTATAAACATTTTGCAAATGGCTGAGAAAATAGCTAAGCAAACTCATTCGACAGAAGTGTATGCACCTCCTAAATTAGTCTTTAAAGCAATTGAGGAAGGTTCTTGGACTGAAGATAGTGAAATTCAGAAAATGTGGGCTGGTTTATTATCATCGTCTTGTACACGAGATGGCAAGGATGAAGGCAATCTCGTTTTTATGAATATTCTTTCTCAGCTTACTAATTCAGAAGTGAAAATTCTTAATTTAGCATGTGAAAAATCAAAAAAACGCGTCAGCAGAGGAGGATGGATATATTCTAAAAAAATGTTTCTAAATTTATGTGAATTACAGGAATTATCTAATTTAGATGATGAGCAACAAATTGATCGCGAGTTAGATCATTTACATAGTCTTAGTTTAATATCCGGAGGATTTAAAGCGGACTCAAAAATTGCTGATGTTTCTCCAACTGCTTTAGCACTTAATATGTATGTACGAGCTCAAGGATTCTTATATGCACCTATTAAATATTTTGAATCTGTGCTCCAACATGATCCACAAACTGAAGTAGTAGAAATAATAATTGAAGAATTTAAATCTAAACCGATTTTAAAAAGAAAAGAAACGATTGCAATATATAAAGGAAAAACGATTATATTCAATGGAGTTTTAAGTAATTTATCTGAATGGTTATATACGCCTGAAAGTAAAGATATTCAAATCAGTCTTAATCCATTAGGCTCATATTATACAGTGCGAGGAAAAATAAATCTTAAAGATTATCCTGAACTTGAGTCAGCAAGAGGTGGTGAATTATACGAAATGAAAGGTGCTATAAAAGACATAGATTCGATATCTATTGAATTGTCGGATATCCAAATTAAATATATAATTGAAAAAGAAAATTAGGAATAATTAGGGACAGCGGAGCTGTTGAAAAAGTCTTAACGATTGAGATTGCCGCAGTCGTATCCTTCGCTTTGCTCAAGAACTCCTCGCAATGACAAAAAATGCATAATCTGTCATTACGAGAAGTTTTGCGATCAGAACGATGAAGCAATCTGGACTTTTTCAACACGCCAACAGCACCTATTTATTAATTTTTAAACTATGGTTTTAAGTTTACAGCTTTAAACTTTAAGTTAATCCGCGTCATCTGTCGAAGCGAAGCGTTGGAGCGAAGCGCAAACTCCCGATTCCTTAGGATTTTTTACCCTCGAAGAAAAAATCAGAGGGAGCGTAATCAGTGATTAAGAATCTAATCTCTGTGTTCTCTGCTGAAGCGAAGCGAAAGCCCTTGAATTTTCAGGTTTTTTCTTCCTTGAGAGGAAAAACGGAAAGGGTGCCTTAGTGGCTAACTAAATAATCCGGCGTTGGTTTTCCAACTCCGAATCGTCCTTTGGCGAGTTTTAGTTCTGTTTGAATTTCTTTGAAGATACCTTTAATTTGATATTCATAATAATCATAGGAACTTTTATTTGAGCAGTTGCTCAGCAGCCGGATTTTTTTGACAATTTCATTTTTCCTTCTCAAAGCGATTCTCTCGAATCTATACGCTCTGCTTTCCCCGCCATCACATTCATCAATTCTTGTCTTCAAGGTAATCCTCCTTTGTCATATTTAATAATTGCATTTCATTTTGATAATAGTGTTATTCGCGTTAATTTGTGGTCTTGAGTTAGTTCGTGTAATCCGTGTAATCTGTGTAATCAGCGATAAAAAAATCTTAGTGCCTTGGTGCCTTTGTGGCTATTTTCAAAGTTCGCGCAATTATTGATTTCTTCTTTTCTCAATTTTTCTAATTTTCACCACTGAATTAATACTTTTTTAATACTTTTTTCTGCCATTTTCACACTTTTTCCCACCTGTTTTTAAATTCGCGCAAGTATACGCTATCCGCTGACCGCTGTACGCTGCATTTGAGTAGCATTTTCAAAATAGTTATAGCATTAAAAAATACTATGTAGCATTTTGAAAATATTACGAGGGTATTTTCCCTTGCGCAAATTTTCTTGCGCTCTTTTAAACCT
>JBDKUM010000367.1:0-26361 GCA_039679715.1 Phycisphaerales bacterium | reverse complement strand
GGCTTCAATGGCGTTGATAAAACGATTGACAAATTCTTCACAGCTTATGAATTGAATTTTTGCGTTGGGAAGCGAATTAATTGTTTCACGGCAAATTGCGTGCAGCAGGTGAGTTTTGCCAAGGCCTACGGTTCCATAAATGAAAAGGGGATTGTAGGTTTTGCCGGGCGATTTGCTGACTGCGACACAGCTTGCGTGCGCGAGACGATTGCATGGGCCGACAACGAAATTATCAAACGTATAATCGGGATGCAGTTTGAGCGGTACGATCGGGCGGGCGGCATGTGATGGATGAAGATCGCTAACGAAATTAACGCTCACCAGGTGGCCGGTGATTTGCTGCGCAGCTAGAGTGAAACTTCTGGAGCAGACATCCTGAAGAAAGCCCGCACTTTGACTGTCGGGACATTCGATATCGAGTTGTCCGCCACTGAAATTTTTATATTTTAAATTATCAAACCAGCTTCTGCTGTTAACCGGGTCTAAAACTTTGACCCGTTCTATAATTGCTTCAAATATTTCTGTCGAATCTTGAGCCAACACTTCCTCACTTCCAAACAGGGTATAGGGTTTAGGGGATAGGAAATATAGTTCTATCCAAGTTAATGAATTTACAATTTGGCTGTGATTTTGTCAAAGTAAAAAGTAAGTTTGTTCATTGGCAATCGGCTAAATATTGTTGACTCTATACCCTATCCTCTGTACCCTATGTCCCTTATGGGAATATTTACCAAGACATTTGATTATATAAAAGGCCATTTGGGCAAGACACGCGACAAAATCAAAAGCTCGCTGCAGACCATTTTGACTTTGGGACGCGATATCGATGACGAACTTCTGGAAAAACTTGAAGAAACGCTGGTAAGCGATGATATCGGTGTGGAGACTACGGATAAACTTATATCTGATTTGAGAGCCGCTTACAAAGAAAAAAGGATACTCAAGACAGATGACATTATTCCATTTCTAAAAGACAGGATTATTAATTATTGGCCAAGGGAAGAACGCCAATTGAAAATTTCCGCAACAAAACCGACGGTGATTTTAATAGCGGGTGTTAACGGAAGCGGAAAGACAACGAGTATTGCCAAACTTGCTTACATGCTAAGCAGGGACAAAGAAAAAGTTATAGTTGCGGCTTGCGATACATTCAGGGCGGCAGCGGTGGAGCAATTGACGATCTGGTCGCAGAGAATCGGAGTTGAAATTGTCAAACATGCGCAAAATTCTGACCCCGCGGCGGTAGCGTTCGACGCATGTGCGGCAGCGGTTGCTCGAAAGGCTGATTATCTTATTCTCGATACGGCAGGCAGACTGCATACGCAGAAAAACTTGATGAAGGAGCTGGAAAAAATTCGCAACGTTGTTACCAAGCAAATTCCTGATGCTCCGCATGAAGTGCTGCTGGTACTCGACGCGACTACAGGTCAAAACGCAATCACGCAGGCAAAGATGTTCACGCAATCGATTAATGTTTCGGGTATTTTCCTTGCCAAGCTCGACGGCACAGCGCGAGGCGGTATTGTTATAGCGATTAAAGATCAGCTTAATATACCGGTGAAGTTTATCGGACTTGGAGAACAGCCTGACGATATCGCGGAATTTGAGCCTGAAAAGTTCGTCGATGCGCTGTTTAATTGATTTGATAGCATATATTCTTGCCTTCTGGAAAGAGATGTTATGAAAAAATATTTTTTTTGTTTAATTTTGATTTTTATTGCGGCATATCCGCTTATAGCTGTTGAGGTTAAGTGTTTTTATCCTTCTAAGGACTGGCAAATTTCAGTTGATATAAATGGTTTGGAGCCTGATTATTCCTCTATTGAAAATGTAACTTTATTTTCAGGAAATGCAAACGGAATACAAGTAACTCTTTTGGCTGATGATGCAAATGGCCGCAACGCCGTACAGGACAGAGAAAGATATGGATTGAAACGCGCAAATTCGACCGGCGATAAAGAGTCAATAAAACTTTTTGATGTGAATGATTTTAAATGCATCAAATATAAATGGAAAAAGAATATTTCTAACAGTTCCTTCAATAACACATGGGGATATTTCGGTTTCTATGTAAAAGATGATATTGTCTTCAATTTTATTTTGACTGCGGATATTACAGAACATAATGAAGATGAGCTAATTAGTATTATAAAATCTTTCAAAATAGAAACTACCAAAGAAATAAAAGAGCTTAATGATATCCTTAGTATTATGGAAGCAAAGTTTAATGCTTCCGAGGATAAGGAAAATGAACTTGCCAGTCGAGTCAAAAAAGGACAGGAATATTTACAGAGATATCCCGACTGTCAGGAAGTGCTATATAGGTTAGGTGATTATTATACAAGGCGAAACCAAAGTGAACTTGGCAGAAGCTATTATCTAAAGGCTCTGGAATCTGCTAAAACAAAAATACCATTATCATCTCAAATAATCTGGAACATTCAGGAAGGGCTGGGAGAAAATTGTGCATTATCAAATAAGCTTGTTGAAGCAATGCCTTATTTTAAGAATGCATATGAATTAGCACAGAAAAGAAATGCCCTGCATGCTCTATCAATGTCTGCTTATAATTTGGCTTGTTGTTATGCTGAAACTAATGATGTCGATAATTCCCTGAAATACATTGCTGAATCTTTGAAAGCAAATCCCAATAATTTGAATGATATCATAAATGATTCTTCCTTCAGTAAATTAAATCAGGATAGAAGATTTAAAAAAATAATTGCGGAATATAAGAAAAAGTAGTTTTTGCTTTTAGCCAGCCCAAAAATTAAGTTATTGCGAATAAAGATGAGCTTAATATACCGGTGAAGTTTATCGGACTTGGCGAACAACCTGACGATATAGCGGAATTTGAGCCTGAAAAATTCGTCGATGCCTTATTTCAATAACCAATAACCAAGGTACAAATTCCAATTAATGGTACCTTATTTTCAAAAACCAATAACCAAGGTACAAATTCCAATTAATGGTTTTTTTTGTAAGTTCCTGTATTGTAAAGATTTAGCATTTATTTTGAAATCAATTTTTGCATTTTATCATTTTATTTGTTATAATGCGGCAAGTAATAGTCAAGACCAACTGAAAATTCAAATTGGGTTATTGGAAATTGATTATTGGAGTTGGGAAAGATGGCGAAAATCAGAAGTTTTTATTATACGCAATGGCTTCCGTTTACAACGAATAAAAAACGGATTCTGCTGCTAGCCATTATCAGTTATATAGCTTTGTGTTAAAAAAAGGCGTTAAATACGCCAGGTGATATTTTGTTCCTCTCGGCCGATTCGAAATCGGCCATTTTTTTTGCATTTGACAAAGAACATTCTTTTTAATACTTTTAATCACTGATTACACAGATTTCACAGATAATTAAGTAAATATTGTAACCTTCATATAGATTTTCTGCGTAATCGACGATTTTAAAAAGGGTTATTATTATGATTATAGTAACTGGCGGTGCGGGATTTATCGGGTCGGCAATTGTCGCGGCTCTTAACGGCAAAGGCATTAAGGATATTCTGATTGTCGATATACTCGGCAAAGATGAAAAATGGAAAAATCTTCGCAATCTTTCCTATACGGATTATCTTGAAGCTGAACAGTTTCTCGAAATTATAAACGCAGGCAAATTCTTTTTACCTGTTGAAGCATTTTTCCATCTCGGCGCATGTTCGTCAACAACGGAACTTGACGCATCATACCTTGTAAGAAATAATTTCGAATATTCAAAATCTGTCGCGCAGTTTGCACTTGATAAAAAGGCGCGATTTGTATACGCGTCAAGCGCTGCGACATACGGCGACGGCTCAAAAGGTTTTTGCGATGATGAGGCAATGATTTCGCAATTACAGCCTTTGAATATGTATGGTTATTCCAAACAGATGTTTGATCTTTGGGCGCAAAATAACGGGATGGCTAAGAAAATTGTCGGGCTGAAATATTTTAATGTTTATGGGCCAAACGAATATCATAAAGCCGAGATGCGAAGTTTTGTGCATAAAGGTTTTCAGGAAATCAAGCAAACCGGCAGGGTAAAGCTGTTCAAATCGTATAATCCGCAATATAAGGACGGCTGCCAGATGCGTGATTTTATTTATGTTAAAGATGCGGTCGATATGACGCTGTTTTTTATGGAAAATAAAAAATCAAGCGGGATTTTCAATGTCGGTTCGGGAAGGGCACGGACATGGCTTGATTTGGCAAATGCGTTATTTGCTTCAATGAATTTGCAGCCGAATATTGAATTTGCTGAAATGCCGGAAGTGCTGCGCGGTAAATATCAGTATTTCACGCAGGCGGATATCGGCAAGATTCGAGGAGCAGGATATAAAAAGGAAATTACATCACTGGAAGACGCTGTTAAGGATTATGTACAGAATTATTTGACTGGTGAGAAGTACCTGTCATCATAAATAATTTGAACGTCGAACATCCAACTTTGAACTTTGAACATTGAACTTAATTTTGGATGTTTTGGCATTCAATGTTGAAAGTTCATTAATGCAAAAAAGATCAGCGGGATTATTAGTTTATAGATTTCACAAAAATACATTGGAGGTTCTATTAATTCATCCGGGCGGGCCGTTCTGGCAGAATAAAGACGCGGCTTCTTGGTCGATTCCGAAAGGTTTGTACGAAACCGGCGAACATCCGCTTGACGCTGCGAAACGTGAATTTATGGAAGAGACAGGGTTTAATCCGCCTAAAGGAGATTTTGTTGAATTAACGCCTCAAAAGCAGCCGAGCGGTAAAATCGTAAGCGCATGGGCTATCCAAGGCGATTATGATACGAGCAAAATGGTGAGCAATATGTTCGAGATGGAATGGCCGCCGAAATCGGGGAAAATGGCCGAGTTTCCGGAAGCAGACAGAGCAGAATGGTTCAATATGAAAGACGCGAAGAAGAAAATCCTCAAAGGACAATTACCCTTTTTAGATGAGCTAAATAACTTATTAAAAGTTTAAACTAATTATAGAGACAAACGTAAAAATCATTGTGAATACGAAAACTAATCAATTTTTACCCGCAACCACAGAAGAAATGCACGCTCTTGGCTGGAATCAGCCTGATGTTATTTTGGTTACAGGTGATGCGTATGTTGACCATCCGTCTTTTGGAGTAGCTTTGATTGGGCGATGGCTGCAGAAGCATGGATTTAAGGTGGCGATACTTGCGCAGCCTGACTGGCGGAGTGCGGATTCATTTCGGATTTTCGGGCCGCCGAGATTGTTCTGGGGGATTTCATCGGGTTCGATTGATTCTCGATTGAATAATTATACTTCGCTTGGACATAAGAGACGCGAGGATGTGTATTCGCCGGGTGGAGCTTTGGGCTTGAGGCCTGATAAACCATTGCTGGCGTATGCGGCGCGGGCACGCGAGGCGTTCAAAGGAATACCGATCGTTTTGGGCGGACTTGAAGCAAGTCTTAAACGGCTGGTGCATTTCGATTATATTGAAAATCAACTTAAGCGGAGTGTGCTTGTCGATGCGAAAGCAGATATGCTTGTGCATGGGATGGGTGAGAGCGCGACGGTTGAAATCGCCAGGAGAATTGCGGCGGGGCAAACGATTCGTGAAATCACGAATATAGCGGGCACGGCATACCCATTGTATAAAGGTGTTATAGCTCCGAATAATGCAATTGAACTTCCGTCGTTGGAACAGCAGACTTCCAATTCCGACCTTGTTATGGAATCGCAATTGGCTTATCAAAATGAAATTGCTGTTGACGGCAGGCCGATATTGCAGGATCAGGGTGCGGCGCGCATTGTTGTTATGCCTCCGGCGCAAGCGCTCGATGAGCAGACAATGGATGCGATTTACGATATGCCTTTCACGAAGCGTTGGCATCCAATGTATGATAAAGCAGGCGGTGTGCCTGCGCTTGAGCCTGTGCAGACTTCGATAACTACGCATCGCGGATGTTTTGGTGGGTGTTCGTTTTGTTCGCTGTATTTTCACCAGGGCAAACAAATATCGAGCAGGTCGATTGGTTCGATTTTGGAAGAGGCGCAGAGACTGACGAGCGAAAAAATTTTCCGCGGCACGATTTCTGATATTGGCGGGCCGACGGCGAATATGTACGGAATGAAGTGTTCGAAAGACAAGCCTTGTTTGAGGAATAGCTGCCTGTTTCCGACGCCATGCAAATATTTGAACGCGGATTATTCAAAACTGCTGAAACTTATGGATGAGATTTTGAAGTTAAGCAGGGCGGATAAACGGAAAATCAATGTTTATGTCGCATCGGGTGTTCGGCATGACCTTGCGCTGATGAATAATGATTATATTGATTTGCTGGTGCGGAATTTTGTGGGCGGGCATTTGAAAGTCGCGCCGGAACATTCGTGTCCTCGTGTATTGCAATTGATGGGTAAGCCGCCGATTGAAATTATGGAGCAGTTCGAGGATAAATTTGCGGCCGCTTCGAGAAAGGCGGGCAAACAACAGTATCTTGTTCCGTATTTTATCAGTTCGCACCCGGGATGCAGTTCTGATGATGCGATGCATTTGATGGAATATTTAATTAAGCGGAATTGGCGGCTTGAACAAGTTCAGGATTTTACGCCTGTGCCGCTGACGCTTTCTACAGCAATGTATGTTTCTGGCAAAGATAAAACCGGCAAAAAGATTTTTGTGCCGAAAGGTCATAGCGATAAGAAACTGCAGTTAGGACTTTTGCAGTACAGCAGGCCGGAACATCAAAGAATGATTGCTAATTTCCTGTCTGCTAAAGGCAGGAAAGATTTGATCAAGAAATTTCAAAAAAAGTCATATAAACGCTAAAAAAGGACATTTTCCTAAATATATGAAATATCCTATATAGGATATTGACAAAAAGCAAGAAATTATATATAGTTACTTTCCTAAAGTACCGATATATCCTATATAGGAAAACTAGCAATTTTAGGAAAAACAATGTGAGACTTACTGAAAAAGAAATAATAAAACAGTTACATGAATCCGCTTCACAATATGAGCCGGTAAGATTTAAAAAAATTGAAACGGAATTTTTTCTTACTGAAAAAATACAAGCTGATGCAGTGGCGGAATTTACTATCGATAATGGTCCTTCTTTTAAAGCTCTTATTGAAATAAAGACGCTTGCTAATCCCAAGACAATTCTTGTTGCTTGTAAAGTACTGCGTGATGAGTTGGAAAGGGTAAACAATCCTGAATTTATACCAATAATAATTGCTCCCTACATTGGTGATAAACAAGCGGCTATTCTGGCAAAGGAAGGTATTTCGTGGATAGACCTTTCTGGCAATATGCGCATTCAAATTTTAAATAAGGTCTATATAGAAAGAACGGGAAAGCTGAATAAATATCCAGATACAGTTCCAATCAGAAAAATTTTTCAGGGTACTTCATCGCTTGTAACCAGAGCGTTGCTGTTGCAGCCAGAAGGTTTTTCTTCTATAAACAAAGTTACTGATTTTATAAACAGCCGAAACGCTAACATCACTCTTTCAACAGTGTCAAAAGTATTAAATTCTCTTGAACAGGAGTTATACATCGATAAAAGCAAATCACTTATTCGTGTAAGAGATGCTAAAAAACTACTTGATAAATTGACGGAAGGCAGTATCAACTCTACACAAAGAAAAATGTGGAAAACATATAAGTTTGCAGTAGATAAAGTTAAAAATATTTATATGAGTTTGTGGGAAAGACAAATAGAATATGCGGCCTATGGTTTTTATGCCGCTCAACTCAAAGGTTTGACAGTTACGAATGAAATTAATATATTTGTAAAAGATATCGAACAGCTTAAAAAAGCAGCAGAACACATTTTATATTCAGTTAAATTTGTGCCAGATTCAGAATTTGGGAATTTTTCAATAACGGAAACAGATGACCCTGGTGTCTGGTTTAATATTTCAAAGCAGACAAATATGATAGACTGTTCAGTGATAGATGATATCGAGCTTTACCTTGAGATGGCGGTTGATAAACCCCGAGGCCCAAAAATTGCAGAAATTATAAAGACGAATATTCTTCGAGGGTTTAATGGATAATGCGTTGTTTTTCCAACTGTATGAATTGGTTCAAGCCTGCCACAAAGCGGACGTTAAAACAATTATTTGTGGCGGTCTGGGAGTTTATTTAAGTTTTTCCAAAAGACAAAATGATATTTGCAATATGATTCGTGCTACACAGGATATAGATTTGATGTTTAGTAAAAGCGACCTTGTGGAAGAAGCAAAACGTAAAGCTATTGCGGAGATTATTACCAATGAATTGGAATATGTTGTTTGTAATGATAAACAGCATCATGGTTTTATGAAAGGGCAGAACAGGCGATTAGATATTCTTGCGCCGCCTGTCGAAGGACTTACAAGAAAAAATTACAGAGTGTGCATTGTAAAATCTAAGGTTCATGGACATTATACGGAAGAAGCTCGATTTATTGATGAGGGACTTAGAACATTATTGTTATCTGATATTATGGGAGACTCTGAAGAAAATAAAAGAATAAAATTCTATGTTCCGTCTCCAACAAACATGATGATTATGAAACTGTATGCTTTTGCAGATAGAATCTAAGGTACAAGGCAGGCTCCAGACCGTGCGATTGAACATGCATGTGATTTATTTATTATAATAATGCTCACTGAACGAACTGAATATCTTGAAGGGCAAAAATTCCTGTCACGGCATAAGGATTCGGAAATAATCTGTCGTACAAAGTCAATAATCGCTGATAAATTTTCTGATGTTAATCAATCCGGTTGGCAATCTGTCATTGGCGCATCTAATTTTTATCCTGAACTAACCAGATTTGAAAAAGAAATCAAATTGGAGGAAGCAGGACGTCGCCTGACAAGATGGTTCGAAATTGTATAAAGATTTTATGTAACCAATTATTTTTTAAGGATGGAGCCTTGAATAAAAAAATCGTACCTTTTGCATTGCTCGGATTATATATTGCTGTGTTTATTGTTTGCGCAATAGCACCTTATGACAGGAATGTCTGGTTTGCTGAAAATGCGCCGATTGTTTTAATTGTGCTTTCCATCATCGTTGTTTCACGATTTCATTTTTTTACACCATTAAGTTATGTCATGATGTCTGTGCTGGTGATTCTGCATACCATCGGCGGGCATTACACATTCGAGAGAGTGCCATTCGATTTTGTTACAAATCTTTTTGGGTTTGAACGCAATCATTACGACAGGATTGCGCATTTTTCAGTTGGCTTTTACGCTTACCCGATAGCGGAATTGCTGCTGGCGAAAAAAGCGTTGGACTCCAGGATTGTTTTGATTTTGTTTCCAATTTTTACGATAGTTACGGTTGCTGCTGGGTATGAAATATTTGAATGGCAATACGCAATCAGTGCCGATAAGGAAGCGGGCATAGCGGTGCTGGGTTCGCAAGGGGATATTTGGGATGCGCAAAAGGATATGCTTGCGGATAGTTTAGGAGCGATGTTCGGAATGATTGTTTTTTGGCTGATATACCGAAAAAAATGGGCATCGTAAAAATGTGAATAGTAACTCTCACTTACAAATCCGTTTTACGATTAATATAGAGTCTTATTGAATTTGATACGTTTATTGTTATAATAGAACCTACATGTTTATATATGAAATAATAATTATAGTATTGATGTTGATATTTAACGCGATTTTCGCAGCGTATGAGATGGCGCTGGCGTCTGTAAATTCTGCGAGGCTGGAAGTATTGCATGGCGAAAACAAAAAAGGCTCCGGCGACGCTATATTCATGAAGAATCGCATGGAAGCGAGCCTGGCGATAGTTCAACTGGGTATTACGCTGGCTGGTGCTTTCGCGGCAGCAACTGGCGGAGCGAGCATCGGCGATAATTTAAGCCCATTTCTCATGAAGACTCTTGGTATTCACGTTGTCCTTGCTAAAATACTTTCAATAGTCTTTTTAATTATACCTTTTACGTTTGTTATCATGGTTTTCGGAGAACTTGTTCCGAAAATGCTGGCACTTCAAAATAAGGAAAGAGTCGTACTGGTGCTTTCGCCATGGATGAAGCGGCTTTCAGTAATCGCAAATCCGATAATTTCCGTAATTGAGGGATTGGTTAAACGGATAGTACGCATGGTAACCCGATTCAGCCCATTGAAAGGTATCGAACGCACACATGGATTTTACGATTTCAGGGCAGCAGTATCACTTGCAAGAGCATCGAAACTTTTAAACGCAAGGCAGGAAAAAATCGTAATTTCAAGTGCACTTCTTTCACAAAGGCCTGTGAAAGAAATAATAATACCATCGCAGGATATCGCATTAATTTGTATCGAAGACACCCTGATGGATGCACTTGTTAAAGCACATCTCGATATGCATACAAGATTTCCGGTTTGCAGAATAAAAAATGATCCGCAGACAATCGAAGGTTATATCAATTTCAAAGATATAGTATATGCGCTTAAAACAAGGCCTACCGATCCAAGCTTAAAAGGTATTGTAAGAACGATAACGAAAATCGATGGTGAAATCACCATTTCGTACGCGCTGGAGAGGATGATACAGGAAAAATTGCACATCGCGATCGTTATAGATAAGGATGGGAAAGTTCTTGGAATGGTAACGCTCGAAGATATTCTTGAAGAATTGGTCGGTGAAATCGAAGATGAATTCGATTATCTGCCCGCGCATATAAGTTCATGCGGAAGCGAATGCTGGATTATGGGAGGCGGGCTTCCAATGACAAGGGTATATTCGACAATGGGGCGAAAATACGAGAGCCAGTCGCCAAAAGTGCCGAACCTGAGCGAGTGGATACTTGAAAAAGCAAAACGTTCTCTTGAAGGCAGCGAAGTCATTGAGGATGACGGCATCAGGGTAGTGGTACGAAAATTCAGACGAAAGAAAGTTTCTGAAGCGCTTGTCGGGCCAAAACCATCTTCCAATAATCAATAACCAATTTCCAATAACCAATAACTGATTTCCAATAACCAAATGGAATTTGTATCCTGGTTATTGAAGTATTCGTTTAAAGGGTTCCTTCGGTGCTGTAATCATCGAAGCGGTACATTTCAGCGTTCTCCAGAAAGTATTGCGGTTTTTCAACGAAGCTGTAAATATTTTCCAGCAGGATATAATGCTTATGTTCCATATCGGCCAGCCTGAGGAAAATATCTTTCTGATTCAAATTGTCGACTTCCTGTGCTTTCTGGCGGTAAAACATCTCGCTTTCAATTTCATATTTTCTTGCTTTCTTGTAAACCGCAACCTCATCCATCTTGAAATTGAATTTACCAGCTTTATTACGCATTGAATCGAAAATATTTTTAGCGTCATCTAAAAGCGATGTATCAGGAATCGAAACTGTCTGATTTTTCTGCATTTGCTCTATATATTTTAAATGGCTCATTTCTTCATTTGCCAGCATTTTAAAAATGTTTTGCAAACCTTCATGTTTGGTTTGGGCCGCAAGCTGAAGGTAATAATCCTCGCTGAATTTTTCCTTTTCTTTCGCGAATTCAAAAATATCCATATTAATACTCCTGTTCGGTATCAATTTTCATAATAGTTTGCCCGGTTTTTACTTCATCGCCTTTCTGTATATCGATTTCTTGTACCTTCCCTCTGACCGGTGAGGGCAGTTCGAATGTGGCCTTGTCCGTTTCAAGTTCAACAAGCGATTGTTCGTTGTCAACTTCATCGCCCACTTGAACAAGCACGTCTACCACCTGGCCGGAATCAACATTTTCAGAAATTTTCGGAAGAGTAACTTCTTTAATCATTTCAATGTTCCTTAAATAGTAAGGGGATTTACTTTATTAACATCGATACTCAATTCTTCTACAGCCTTGCTTACAGAAGCTTTTTCAATTTTACCTTCCATCGCCAATGCTTTTAAAGCGGCCAACGTGATAAATTTCGCATCAACCTCGAAATAGTTTCGCAGTTCCGCTCTGCTGTCGCTCCTGCCGAATCCGTCGGTACCTAAAGCAGCCAACCGGCCGGGCAGCCATCTTTCGATTGAATAGGGCAGAGTGCGTAAATAATCGCTTGCGGCAACAAAAACAGCCTGTTCATTTTTAAAACACTGCTGCACATAGCATTGTTTAGGATCATCTGAGGGATTAAGCAGATTGGTTCTCTCGGTATCGATTCCATCTGTATAAAGCTCTTTATAGCTTGTAACGCTCCATACTTCGGCAGCGACATTGTACTGCGATTCGAGAATTTGCTGTGCTTTTATCGCTTCATTTATTATCGCTCCGCTTGCAAGAAGAATAGCTTTTTTTTCAATGTTCTGTATAGATGCAGATTTAAATTTATACATGCCTTTCAAAATACCTTCGGTGATATCCGGCTGCATAGGCGGCATTTCATAAAATTCGTTGAGCGCTGTAATGTAATAAAAAATATTTTCCTGTTTTTCGTACATTCTCTTGATACCTTCGCGCACAATCACAGCAACTTCATACGAAAACGCGGGGTCGTAGGCTTTCATGTTGGGAACAGCGAACATAAAATGATGACCATGTCCGTCCTGATGCTGTAAACCTTCGCCTGCGAGGGTTGTTCTGCCTGAAATTCCGCCGATTAGAAAACCTCTTGCCATACTATCTGCGGCAGCCCAGATTAAATCGAACATACGATGACAGCCGAAAATGGAATAGAAAAAATAAAATGGTATCATATTAATGCCGTGAGTAGCATAAGCGGTACCAGCGGCAATGAATGACGACATTGAACCTGCTTCGGTGATTCCTTCTTCCAGAATCGCGCCATTTTTCTGTTCATTATAATAGAGCAGACTTTCTCTATCGACAGGCTCATAAGTTTGACCTTGCTCCGAATAGATGCCGACCTGCCTGAACAATGTTTCCATGCCGAAAGTACGTGCTTCATCAGGTACGATAGGAACAATCAGTTTTCCAATTTCTTTATCTCGCAGTAATTTGGAAAGAAGCCTGACCATTGCCATTGTAGTTGCTTCCTGACGCTTCGTGGTTCCTCTATAAAATTCCTGAAAAATAGAATCATGCAGAGCCGGGAAGGAATTTGTTTTTACAATTCGTTTAGGAATATACCCGCCGAGGTCTTCTCTCAACCTTCTCAGGTATTTCATTTCTTCCGTTTGTTCATTAGGACGATAGAAAGGCGTTTCCGAAACTTCCGCATCCGGTACGGGTATGCCGAATCTGCTTCTAAATTCAAGCAATTCCATTTCATTAAGCGTTTTCTGCTGATGAGTAATATTTCTGCCTTCGCCTGCTTCGCCAAGACCATAACCTTTAATTGTCTGTGCGAGAATTACAATAGGCGAACCTTCATGCTCAACGGCCGCTTTATACGCGGCATAAACCTTTAATGGGTCATGTCCGCCGCGATTGAGTTTTTCGATTTGCTCATCTGAATAATTTTTTACCATATCGAGCAGACGCGGGTCAGCGCCAAAAAAATTATTACGGATATAGTCGCCCGAAGAAACCGCGTATTTTTGGAATTGTCCGTCAGGCACTTCTTCCATTCGTTTTACAAGCAGTCCATCAGTGTCTTTTTCAATGAGCTGATCCCAATCAGAACCCCAAATAACTTTTATTACATTCCATCCCGCACCGGCGTAAACAGATTCGAGCTGCTGAATGATTTTTCCGTTTCCCAGAACAGGGCCGTCGAGTCTTTGCAGATTACAATTAACGACAAAAATTAAATTATCCAATTTTTCCCTGCCCGCGACATTAAGCGCACCAAGGCTCTCCGGCTCATCCATTTCGCCATCACCAAGGAATACCCATATATTCTGATCTGCCGGTTCTTTTATTCCGCGGCTCTCAATATACCTGTTGAAACGCGCCTGATAGATTGCCATTATTGGTGAAAGGCCCATCGATACTGTCGGGAACTGCCAAAAATCGGGCATTAATCGCGGATGCGGATATGAGGGCAGACCGCCTTGCGGCTTAAGCTCTCTTCTGAAATTTTCCAAATCGAAACCTGAAATTCTCCCTTCGAGAAAAGCTCTGGCGTATATGCCCGGTGAGGCATGACCCTGGAAATAAATAATATCGCCTGGCTGATTTTCGTTTCTCGCCCTGAAAAAATGATTAAACCCGACTTCATAAAGTGTCGCTGCTGAAGCATACGTCGATATATGTCCGCCGATACCATGTTCTTCTCTGTTCGCGCGGACAACCATTGCCATCGCGTTCCAGCGGATAATGCTTTTAATTCTTTTTTCAAGCTCTCGCCTGCCGGGGTAGGGCGGCTGCTGATTTACAGGTATGGTATTGATGTATGGCGTTGTTCCGGGCTTGCGCGCTATTACGCCAAGCTTTTGGGCATGAACGTGTAGCTGTTCGATAGAATTTTTTACCGCGGCAGGTCCCTGATGGTAATAAACATCATCCAGTAAATGTTTCCATTCCTTGATTTCGGATTCGAGAAGTTTTTGATTTTTATCTGCCATGGTTCCGACATTTCATTTCCATTTATTCAATACGCAAATAGCTTTTGGCATTGAAAGTTTTAACGCGACTGTTTCTGAAATCGAAAATTCATATTTGCCGTCGGCCGGCCCTACAAAACCCGCGGTTAAATCCTGACCGATGCAAATGCATGTACAGGTTCCGTAGGAGCATAATAGAATTCCTCCGGAGGATATTGAGGGAGTTTTGATAATGCCGTCGGTAATGAACTGTGAAATATGCTTCATTTCAGTATCCGCCTGGGGATATCTTCTGAAAAGCATATTATAAAGATTAACCGAAAGAGCGAGCGAATAAGGGCCGTGGAAACCTTCGTTATCGAGCATTGAAGATGCCCACATTATATCTTCTGCAGCGGCGCCGATGTCGTCCCAGGATTTTAAATTCATTGACTGACAGCCTTGAGTATTCAACAAGCCATTAAGCTTGATCTTAGGCAGGCCGCAGAAAATCAAATTATCTTCCTGCTGCGCGCAATCGATAGCTGCTTTGGCGACGGACGTTAAATCCAGAGGCGTGCCTGTTTCCTCATGTGCGGCAATATCTCTGATTGAGAGTTTAAAGCTGCTGCGGATTAATGTTAATGGTGTCCAGCAACTGTAAGACAATTCGACATTCTCAGGAATGTTTTCTGTAATTGGTTCATCATTGCTTGGCAATGCCTTGGTTCCCAATCCGAAGGGGCCTTGTGTGCAAAGAAGTTTTCGCCCTGTTAATCTTGTTTTTGCGGCAGCTACTACAGTTTTATCAATTTGCTCCCACACCTTTTCACTAATTGGTGCGTCGCTCCTATTCAGATATTTTTCAGACATTTGGTGCCTTTCTCTATTGTGATAATTTTAAATTACCTATCCTCAAAATCGTTGAAGCGGTATTTGAATAATTTTTGCCGTTCTCCCCAGCCATTTCATTTACCTCATCTGCACCCTCGGCGAGTTTTTCCTCTTCATCTTCGACCAAAATATTCAGCAGTCTTTGGAATTCCCCCGCGTGCACACGTTCTTCATCTGCAATATCTATCAGTACTTTTTTAGCAAGTTCGTTATCCGTCGCGTCTGCGTGCGCAAGATAAATATTCACAGCTTCTTCTTCAGCCGACAAATTCAGCCGTATCGCTCGTATCAATTCACTGCTGGTCATTTTACGAGGCACTACGCCTGTAAATGGATTCGTAAATTCCGGCATTTTAATTTCCTTTTAAATTATTAAATCAGTAATTTACAATTTCAATTATGGTTGCAGAGGCTGGTTTACATCGTAAGGTACATAGTTAAATTTTTGTCCGCCCAAAGACGCATCAGCCATCAGGCCTGTGTCGGCCATGATAAATACCGCTGTACCATTTTTATAATCTGCTTTGGCGGCAACACCTGAACGTGCGGCAACCGCCGTCATTTGTGCTGAAAAAGTATATTCTCCCTGTTCAAATTTATCTAAATCCATCTTGTCTTTGAAGAAAATAAATTCACTATAATATTCCCCGCCAAGAGAAATTCCGCCGCTAATTTGCGTCATATTGCAATATCCCACGAGTCTGTTCTGTTCGTAGACTTCGCCTTTGCCATGGCCTCCGCCAACTATAATGGCACCTTTAAGTATTTTTGGTAAAATTGCGTAACCATATGAATCGTCGAAGAATCTTTGAATTGTCGGATCTTGAGATTTGACTCTTGCGACCGCAGAATCAACATCCGCACGAAGCGATTGTTCCTGCTGTACTGTTTCTGGTGCAACTCTGCATCCAATAAATACAGCTAAACATGCAAAGAAACAAACTAAGCTAATTACTGATTTATTCATTTTTTTATCTCCTAAACATAATTTTTTATAGCTTATGGCTATTTTTATAGATACAAGGGATTTCCGCAAAAAATGAAAGTAAAATGCCTATTTGATAAAATTAAACGCCGCGGTATAGGGCATGTAATGAATAAAACGTTAGAAAAAATTAATAAAGGTATTAAGCAATGCACAAAATGCCGGTTGTATAAAACAAGGACGAATGCAGTACCTGGCGAAGGGCCTGAAAATTCTGTAATTTTTTTTCTGGGAGAATCGCCCGGCAAAACCGAAGATATATCAGGCAAACCATTTACCGGAAGGTCAGGGAAATACTTAGATAAACTGCTTTCTGAAATTGGAATTTCAAGAAGCGAAATTTATATTACCTCTTCTGTAAAGTGCAGGCCGCCTCAAAATCGTAAACCATTGCCGGATGAACTTGAAATATGTAAAGCAAACTGGCTTGTAAAACAAATATCGATTCTTAATCCGAAGCTAATCGTAACGCTTGGCAAAACCGCCTTAAAGCAACTGACCGGCAGGGAAGACAATCTTCTGCAATGTCATGGTGAGATTTCCACCGAGCAGGGCAGAAAATATTTAATAACATTTCACCCGGCATCTGCTATGCGTTTTGCCAAAATAGGAAATCCTATGAAGCAGGATTTTAAAAAATTGCAGTTATTTCTTAAGAAAATTAATAATCTCTCTGCAAAACGCGGGTAAGTCGTCTGGCTTTCTCGAAGTTATCAGATTTCCATCGACTACAACTTCTTTATCCGTATATTTTGCTCCTGCGTTTATGCAATCATCTTTAATGGAAGAGAAGCAAGTCATATTCCTGCCCTTTACAATTCCCGCTGAAATCGGCACCCATGCGGCATGGCAAATGGCGGCGACTAATTTGCCGGCGTTAAACATGCTTTTTACAAACTCGTTTATTCTTTGATCGCGTCTCATCATATCAGGCGCGTATCCGCCGGGGATGATTACAGCATCGAATTGAGATTCTTTGGCATCACTAATCTGCATCTCTTCTTTTGCCGCATAGCCATGTTTACTGTGATATTCTTTTTGCCTTCCCGGGCCTACAAATATCGTCCGCATGCCTTCTTCTCTCAATCGCAGATACGGATACCATGCTTCGAGATCCTCATAATGGTCTTCAATTATTACAGCCACATTTTTCATTTTTTACTCGCATTCATGGAACGGATTTTTCTTCTGTATTATTATTCTTATTCGATTCCTTTACCATTCCGGTAGGATCGACGACAATCTGAATTTTTTTGACATTCTTAAGATCCGCGTTGTCCGGATGTGCAAGCGGTGCAAAGTCGGCGTTTATATCTATGTAATCGTTTTTGCCGAGATTTGGAATTTCTTTTGTTATAACTGGGCGATGATTAATAGAAGTCGGCTCCTCTATTGCATTAATATTTACTGTAAAAGGGCCCGTTCCTTCACCGCCGGTGTTTTTTATTCGCGCATTTACTTTTTTTACATCGTCATTCCAGTCGATATCGAATTTGGAAATCTTTAAATCGGGCTGGCAGCCCGCAAGATAGAAAAATGGAAAAGCAAAGATAAATATTCTTAATAATTTTTCCATTTTTTTTCCTTTATTCATTTATTTTTACAGGATTGCATAAGTTTTTTTCATTTTCCGCTACTCTTCCGCAATTCTTGCACATATATTCGGCTTTTTTGACAAGCTGTTTGTAATCTTCGGCATTGCTGTTCTGAAAATTAAGATTCACCAGATAACAAAGGTGCTTGTCATGGCCAGTGTGGGGCATTTTAGGTTGATTCATCTTTTTTCCCTCCTACAGGAATTTTCTGCAATATACCAAGTACTTCTTCGTCAGTAACGTCATACCAATTCTCATAATAATCGGCGACCGCACGGAAATCTGTCGGCTTTTCCGCTATGATTACTTCATCAGCGATTTTTGCCATTTCCATAGCTGTGTCCATACTGGCGACAGGAGCGGCTATAATTATCTTTTTTGCTTTTTTATTTCTGCAAAGCATAACCGCGGCCTGCATAGTCGAGCCCATCGCGATTCCGTCATCGATAAGTAAAATGATCTTGCCGTTAATCTGGGGCAGGGAAGCATCGTCTCTTAAAATCTTTACTCTTCTTTTTACTTCATTTTTTTCACGATCAATAACAGTTTGTATTTTTCCAAAGGGCATCCAGTCATAAACTTTATCGATAAAATAAATACTTTCATCTTCCGCAATCGCGCCAAAACCTGCTTCAGGATTATCAGGAAAAGGCAGCTTTCTTATAATTATAATTGAAAAAGGCAAGGCCAGGTGCTGCGCAACATAAAATCCCACCTCGACTCCGCCTCTCGGAATTCCAAGAACAAGGCCATCGCTTTGTTTGTAAGGCTCAAGCAGTCTGCCTAATTTTTTACCGGCTTCTTTTCTGTCTTTAAACATAAATACTCAAAATAATTTTTCCGAATTGGTCAGCCTGATCCATTTTTGCTTCCGCTTTTGCGGCATTTTCAAGACGCTCAACGCTATCGATTACAGGTTTTATTTTCGAAGCGGAAACAGCGTTAAGCATCTGATCCATTTCATAATAGGTACCCAGCGTAGAACCCATTATGTTCAATTGATTCCAATAAACCGCCTGCAAATCAACCGGGCAGGAAGCTCCTGTAGTTACTCCGCATAAAACAATTCGTCCGCCTTTTTTAACAACCTGCAAATTTATCGGCATAGTCGCGGCGCCGACAGAATCCGCTACAACATCCACACCTTTGTCGCCTGTGAGTTGTTTTAATGTATTTGCGATATCAGGATTGTAACGGTAATTAATCGCGTAATCAGCGCCTAATTTTTTTGCTTTTTCAATCTTATCATCGGATGAAGAAGTGATAATCGTAATCGCGCCGGTTAATTTACCCAGCTGAAGGCATGCGGTAGCGACTCCTCCGCCAATTCCATGTATGAGTAAAGTTTCACCCGCCTTCAGACAAGCGCGCCCGAAAAGCATGTGCCAGGCTGTTAGAAATGTCAGGCTTAAACCTGCTGCCTCGTTAAAGCATAAATGCTCCGGTTTTGGGAATACATTTTTAAAAGGCAAAGCGATTTTTTCCGCGAAAGTTCCCGGCCGCGACATACCGACAATTCCAAAATCTTTGCATCTGCTGTGCTGCCCCTGTTTGCAATGTTCACAAATGCCGCAATTCAAACCCGGATAAATAACCACTTTATCACCCACATCCACACCGAAAACCTGTGAGCCTTTGTCGATTATAATTCCCGTACCATCTGAACCGGGAATGTGAGGCAGATTGATTTGCTTACCGCCTTTTATTATCCATAAATCCAGATGATTTAATGCAGCCGAGTAAAGCTGCACAATTACTTCGTTGGCTTTTGGAGTTGGTTCTGGCACTTCCTCAATGCGAAGGTCATCCGGCGAACCAAATTTATTTAATAAAACAGCTTTCATATTATCACTCCGATTAAATGATACACATGAGAACTGAAGTCATAAATAAGGGATTTCCTTAATATTACTCAATGTTGTTAGAAGCTCCTCTAATGCAAATTCTTAAGTTCAGATTCCAGTTTAGACACATTTGTAATCGGGCTTCCGCAAACATAATTGTTGCAAATATAAGCTGATGTTTTTCCATTTATCGTAGTTTGTTCTTTAATATATGGAGCTATCTTCTCGAGCTTTTTTTTATCCGGATTTTCAGTGTGCAGCAGAACTATCGAATTAGGCAAATAATTACTATGAATTAACTTCAGCATTTTTTTTACATCAGCCTGAGCTGTGCTTTCGGAAGCTATTACAATTTCCTGTGAAGGTCCGACAAAAAAGTCGAAAGCGCATAGCATGAACGACATTAAGGCCGGCCCCTGAACAAGCTGCGATGAAAAAGCATCAAGCGTCGCTTTCGCACGCTCAATATACGACTGCTCGGTTGTAATTTTACCGAATTTCAGCAAGGCAAGAGCCATAGCTGCGTTTCCGCTTGGAATGGGATTATCAAATGAAGGCGTGCTCCTGATGAATAATTGTTCGTCGTCTTTGCCTGAAAGATAAAAGCCGCCGTCCGGATTTTCAAATAAGTCTATGGTTTGAAGAATTAGTTTATTTGCTTCGATAAGCCATCTTACATCGAAATCCGCTTCATATAAATCCATCAAGGCTGTTATAAAAAACGCGTAATCGTCTAAAACGCCCAAATTGACAGTCTTTTCATTCCGGTAATAACGCATCAACCTGTTATCCTGTACAAGTTCTTTCAAGATGAAATTTGCGCATTTCACCGCCGCTTTAAGGTATTTTTTATCATTCAGAACATTCGCGCCTAATGCAAGAGATGAAATGATTAATCCATTCCAGCCTGTGATTATTTTATCGTCTTTCTGGGGTTTTGGTCTGGCATCACGATTCTTTTTCAGCTTAAATCTTGATTCGGCTATGATGTTTTTTACTTCGTCGCCGGATAAATTAAACAATTCGGCTACTTCTTCAAGAGAACGATTAATATGCAGAACGTTTTTTCTCTCTTCAAAATTTCCCTTGTTTGTTACACCATAATATTTATTGAAAATGTCCGCATCATGCTTACCCAGGATTTTTTCGATTTCATCCATTTGCCAGATGTAGTAATTTCCTTCTTTCCCCATTGTATCGGCATCTTCGGCAGTGTAAAAACCGCCGATCGAATCGGTCATATCATTTAAAACATACTCGAAAATATCTTTGGCGATAAGCGCATAGAATTCTCTGCCTGTTGCCTGGTATGTGTTTAGATAAATTTTGCTCAATAATGCCTGGTCGTAAATCATTTTTTCAAAATGCGGCACAAGCCATCGTTCATCCGTCGAATACCGGTGGAAACCGCCTGCAAGCTGATCGCAAATTCCTCCTTTAGCCATTGACTGCAATGTTTGTTCGACCATTTCAAGCGATTTGCTGTCTTCTGTACGGTACCAGTAATTTAATAGGCATAATAAATTGCCGGCCTGCGGAAATTTCGGCGCTTTGCCGAAACCGCCGTATTCGTCATCATAATTTTTTTGAAGCTGAAAATTGGCGGCTGTCAAAATTTCTTCGGAAATAGTCTGCGGTCTTGTAAGCTGAAATATTGTTTGCAGTGATTGGCTGATTTGTCCTGCCGAATTTACAATTTGCTGGCGATTATCTTCCCATGCCTGCGCAATAGTAAGTAAAACTTTTTCAAAACCGGGTCTGCCGGGTAAATCCCTTGGCGGGAAATATGTGCCTCCAAAAAACGGCTTGCAGTCGGGTGTCATAAAAACCGACAGCGGCCAGCCGCCGGTTCCGGTCATCGCCTGAACCGCATTCATATATACTTCGTCGACATCCTGTCTTTCTTCTCTGTCGACCTTTATGCAGATGAAATAATGATTTAGAATTTGCGCAATGTTTTGATTTTGAAAACTTTCCTTTTCCATAACATGGCACCAATGGCAAGATGAATAACCTATTGAAAGGAAAATTGGCTTATCTTCATTTTTTGCTTTTTCAAAAGCTTCGGTTTTCCACGGATACCAATCAACCGGATTACGTGCATGCTGAAGCAGGTACGGACTTGATTCTTCGATTAGCCTGTTAGTCTTTTCGATTTGCCGGCTCACCATTTGACACCTCAATGCCCTTTAGGGCAGTAAATTTCGCGATTGCACGAGTAAGTTTGTTTTGAAATCTATACCCGCGGATTAGCATGAAATTCAATCGCGATTATATAGAATTAAAAAATATTTTTTACAATTTCCTTCAGTTCAATTCTATACGGCGAGCCTTTGCCTTCAAAGAAATTATGTGTTTCAATCAGATGTATATTCAGATCTGTCCATTTTACAATTTCACCTGTATGAATATTTTCAACGAAAGTAATTCTTTTTTCAAAACGGCCTAAATGAGGCCATGGACACGTTAAACGGCCCTTTGCTTCATCAACTCTTGCATGTCTTTTTTCATCAATATTTGTCCAGTTTCCAAGTGCGGGTATTGCGGCAGCGGTAATTTCTTTCATTCGACTGACAAGTTTTGTAATAGTTATTCCTAATCCGGCAAGTTCAGACAAATCTGCTGCGATTATTTCATACAGGTCTCTTGTGTCAGTTCCCATGAAGCCGCCGGAGACAATAGCTGACGAATTTAATATTTTTTCCAGTTTTTCTATGTCGGGTGATTTTTTCATAAACAAATCTTTCTACTCGAATTTATCATAGAAAATATTTTCTTCTTTTACGCCGATTTCTTTGAGCACTTTTATCGAAGCATCGATCATTCCCGGGCTGCCGCAGAGATAGGCTTCACAGCCGGTTGCGTCTTTGTAATCATCGCGGAAAACTTTTGTAACAAGGCCCGTCTGTCCGTCCCATTTTTCGCCCGGGTCTGACGATGCGACAGCCGGTACGAATCTGAAATTCGCGATTTCTTTTTCAAATCGGCTCATCAAATCAATGCAGCATAAATCTTTTACTCTGTTTGCTCCGAAATAAAAGGTTGCTTTGCGTTTGTTGCCGGTATTTTTCATCTGATGCAGCATACTTTTGATTGGAGCAATTCCAGAACCTCCCGCGATAAAAATTATGGGTGTATGGTTTTGAGTTAAGCTGAATTGACCATAAGGCCCTTTAATTTTTATTTTATCTCCCTTTTTTAAATATTCAAAACAGTATGTTGTGCATATTCCGTCAGGAACTTTGCGAATTATGAATTCGAAGTTGTTTATATCTTTCGGATCTGAAGAAATCGAATAAGCCCTGGAAATTCGTTGGTTATTGCTTGCATAAAGGGGTAACTGTAACTGCATATATTGACCGGGAATGTAATTCAATGTATCACCTGAATTGAGCTCAAATCTGAATTCTTTTATGTCATACGTTAAATCTTTTATATCGGTGCATTGGCAGTTATATTCTCGAACATTCAAAATTTCAGGAGGTATAAAAATTTTCAAATTATTTTGAACTTTAACCTGGCAGGACAATCGAATATTTGATTGTTTTTCATAATCGTTAAGCAATGTTTCTTCAGCAGGTTGTAAAATATCTGCACCTTCCGCAACTCTCAATTTGCATAATCCGCATTTGCCTTTTCCGCCGCAGGATGTTGGAATGTGGATCTTCTGACGCAAAAGAGTGGAGAGAAGGCTTTTCCCTTCATCTGCTTCGATTTCTTTTTTATCATTAATTACAATTTTATATTTCGTTTTTGAAAGTTTTACTTCAGACATCTCAGGCCGTTAATAGATTTTATCTTTAGGAATTACTTTGATGAATTTACCAGTATATTAATTTGAAATCAATATGTTTGATGAATATATAGGATAAAACTGCCCCAAATAATAATTACTTGGGGCAGCCAGGAGGAGGAAGAAGAAGAAACCTTATTAATATTCATTCTTTTATGATATATATCAATGGTTATACGAAACCACTAAATTATCAGCATCGGCTTTCTTTTCTAATTTTTCGCCTTGCCCGTATAAAGGCGCTATTTCTTTACGGTAGACCGGAATATTTTTCGGTGCCGTGATTCCGATCCTCACCTGATTTCCATTTATTCTGGCGATTTTAATTTCTATTGACGATCCGATAATTATGCTCTCATTGAGCTTCCTTGTCAGTACAAGCATATCAGCCATCCTTTCTTATAAAAGTTTTCAGCTAAAATCTCGATGGTATACAAATCTTTTCTATTACTTCATGGACCAAATGGTCTTGTGGAGCTTCCGTTTTTCTGGCTATATCGCCTATAGATAAAATACCGGTTACGGCTCCATCTTCTCCGAGCACCAGTAATCGATGCACCTGTTTTTCTTCCATCAACTGTGCAGCTTCTTCAAGTTCCATATCTTCTGAACAACTGAATATTTCAGTAGACATCGCGTTTTTTACCTGTGTTCGCTGCGGATCAAGATTTTCCGCGATTACCCTTATCACGATATCGCGATCAGTAATTATTCCAACAACCTCGTCCTCTTTCATTACCGGCAGAACACCAATATCAAATGATTTCATCTTCTCTGCCGCATTTGCAATCGTCGCTTCTGAACTTATCGTTTCCAACGGGCTGCTCATTATTTCGCTTACTCTCATATTTGCCTCACTTTTCATTTAAACTTCTTTGGGACAATATTTCGCCTGTCGTTAACTTTTTTTTGCGGGTTTTAGAGTATCTTTGAGACCGTATTTAGAAAATAGGGAATTTCCCTAAATAAAACCTCTGAATTACTCAAATAGCTAAAGTTTGAGCGTGGCGTGAAAAATAGCGAGATAAGCTTCACGAGATACGGGTTATGGTTCCGGAGTTGTCATTCCTTCCTGAATTGCGTATTTGGTGAGATTAGCTATACTGTCGATATTCAGCTTGTCCATCATCTTCAAACGGTGTCCTTCTACCGTTTTAGGGCTTATATGAAGCAAACGGGCGATTATTTTTGTCGTTCTTCCTTCCGCCAGCAGTTGTAAAATTTCTCGTTCTCGTTCGCTTAATACTGAAAACGCGCTTCCTTCTTTTTCCGGAATATTTATATATTTACTTATAACCAAATCGCCTATCGATGCACCTATAAAAATCTTGCCTTTCATTATCGTTCTAACCGCTTTGACCAGCTCCTCAAACGAACAATTTTTCAGCATGTATCCGCTCGCACCGGCTCTGAACATTTCACGAATGTATTTGTCATTCGAATGCATGGAAAGACCGATTACCTTTATCTGTGGGAATTCTTTGACTATTCTTCGTGTAGCTTCAAGGCCGTTAAGGTCCGGCATCTGAATGTCCATAATAACCAAATCTGGCTGCAATTGTTTTACAAGTTCAGCTGTATGGCGTCCGTCTTTTGCTTCACCGACAATTTCAATATCTTTTTCTTCCTTGAAAGATTTTACGAGGCTCTGCCGTAAAATTGTATGATCATCGGCTAATACTATCCGGATACTCATCTCCATCCTCCATTCTATTTTTAGTATGTAACAAATATCGTCTTTAATC
The DNA here is from genome assembly GCA_039679715.1 of Phycisphaerales bacterium. Lineage (GTDB taxonomy): Bacteria > Planctomycetota > Phycisphaerae > Sedimentisphaerales > UBA12454 > UBA12454. Next base: position 1,133 of record JBDKUM010000367.1, on the reverse strand, counting down.
TTATTGTCCCACTTAAAAAGTCAGGGGCACAACCAATGCTATCTTGCTTCCTTTGTTTTTAGCGGATTCAATTTTGAATTTGCCGCCATGGTGTTCAATACGTTCACGAATATTGAATAATCCGAAACCTTTTGTTTTTTCGCCGCCTTCAACTTCAGACACATCGAAACCTTTACCGTCATCTTCCACTATCACTTCAATTTGCGTATCATTTCGTAAAAGCGATACTTTTACATTTTTCGCTTTCGCGTGTTTTGCGATATTCATCAGCAATTCACGAATTGAGCGATAAAGAAGGATTTTGAGCGGTATCGTTAAAGGTTTGGGCTTTTCATCGTTTTCAAATTGATATTTGATATTATTTTCATTGGAAAATTTTTCCAGCATATCTTCTACCGCAATTTCAAATCCGATATCGTAAAGTATGCTTGGACTTAAATCAAAACTCAAGGTTCTGGTCTGAACGACCGCTTTATCGAGCTGATCGGCAATTTCAAGCAGCGAATCTCCATATTTTTTCGGCATGTTCTTGCGCATATACTTTAATTCTCTGGTCGCAAAGGCCAATATTTGCCCCACTGAATCGTGCAAATCGCTTGCGATTCTCCTTCTTTCCTGCTCTTCGATCATTTCCATTTTAGCCGCGAGCGTTCGCAGTTTCTGTCTGCTCAAGATTATTTGATTTTCCGCTTTTTTCTGTTCGGTGATGTCTTGTATTGTGCCGACAAGCCTTACAGGTTTTTGGTCAACACACTCTACTTTTACGCGTTTATGAACATACCGTATCATGCCGTCAGGCCTGATTATTCTAAATTGCAAATCGAAAGGCTTGCATTGTTTAATCTCATTATCATTTATTTCTTTAACATGCTGACGATCATCAGTATGAATATATTTACAAAAACTTTCAAATTTGTTGTCAAAGTCTTTCGGATCAATTCCCCAAATCCGGTAAGTCTCATCTGAAATCCATAAAGAATCATTCTGTAAATCCAAATCCCAATTTCCCAGGTGAGCGATTTTCTGAGCTTCGATAAGCCTTGATTTTGTCCTTCTAAGGGTCGCTTCCTGCCTTTTTCGTGAACTGATATCCTGGAATATGATTAATACACCGTTTTTCCCCTCGTATTCCA
>JBDKUM010000366.1:0-24791 GCA_039679715.1 Phycisphaerales bacterium | reverse complement strand
CCTGCCGGGTCAGGCTTGAGCTGAACTTTAACAGATATTTTAATCCATCCAATATAACAATACTATACTAATGTACTCTGGAAACCTCTCTCTTGATTTGGACCAGTTTTTGGGGGCAAGGTCACTTCGCAGAACTCCGGGCAATGACATTTTTAGATGGCGCATTAATAAGTGTTTATTCGCGTTCATTCGTGGTTTTTATTTTATCCTCTAATCTTTTGTTAGTTTTGGCGATCACAGCCTCTGCGAGTTTGCGGGCATCAACTGGTTTGGATTGCTGCGTCAGATAAATATCGAAAAATAATTTCCTTTCGCTTTCGTCAACATTATTTTTGTGCATATTTAACTGAACAAGATTTTTGATTCGTAATCTCCATGGAATATTGTCAAACTTCTTTGTTCGCTCATTATCAATCAAATAAAACTCGAAATTTTCATTATTTTCCTTAACGAGTATATTGCCGATTCTTAAATCGCCATGAAAAATTCCTTTATCGTGCATTTTGCCGACGGCTATCGCGAATTGTTCAATCATATTCTTCTTTTTTTCGGGCGGCAATGTTCGCAGCAGATTGAAAATTTGCGTACTTTCTCTAACTTCCATTGTCATCAGGAATTTTTTGCTGTATGCAACTGCCGGCGGGGTCAAAAAGCCGTTTTCCAGCAGCATTTGTCCTGCTTTATACGCTCTTTCAGCGCGTGAAGGCAGGAATATAGATTTAAAGAAATCAGAAATATTGCGAAGGAAATATCTTTTTAAAATGATGCTGTAAACTTTGGAGTTAAACCGGGTATTAACTTTCAGAACAAGTGCAAATTTTGAAGAATTTAATTTTTCAAAATCTGCATACATGCCGTCAGGAATTTGAATGTTGGAAGATTCAAAACTCTGAGGGAAATTGTCAGCGACTATAATATTTCGACAATCCATATTAGCAGCCAATTATCGCGATTGACAGTCTATCGGCAAGCTCTATTGTTTGCGGTTTATCAATGATTATAGTTCTGCCTGCTTCGACAACGAGAGATCTGCCGCCGTTTTTATGCAATGATTCAATTGTCTCAGGTCCGACGCACGGGACATCAAATCGCATATCCAAATCAGGCCTGGGTGCTTTTAAAAGCGTCCAATTGCCTCTTTTACATAATTGCCCGGCTCGCTCAATCATGGCTCCGGTTCCTTCGACGGCTTCGACAGCCAAAACAGTTTTTTCTTTTACAGCAACGGCCTGACCAATTCCAGTTTCAGCAATTTTTTTTAGCATTTGCCATCCGAAATCAATATCTTCCTGTACACCGGCCGAAGGTTTTGTTTTTGTCATCACACCTTTATCGGCCAAATGTTCTTTGCAATATTTTGTAGAGTCCTGCAAAATAATACCTCCGGAGGCAAGTTCGTCCGCGATTGCCTGCAAGATTGTTTGATCAACTTTATTATTTTTTCTTAATCGCCAATAATAAATTCTGATTGCCCGCCAATCAGGCAGATATTTTAAAATCCGCATTGGTGTAAAAAGTTTTTCCTTGCGGACTTTGCCAACCATAATTGTGTTAGTTACGCCTTGCTTTTTTAATTTTCTAATCCATGCGCCGGGTCTTGCGAGCGGAACCTGAGTGTAAAAATCAACTTCTTTAATCAAACCCGGTTCAGGATTATCTCCCAAACCTGCGCAAATAACTTTAAGGCCCGCTTCTTTGGCGCCTTGAGCAATCAAAAACGGCAATCTTCCGCCGCCTGCAATCAAACCAATTGTTTTGGTATCATCCATTATTACCAGCTTTTTCCAAACGCTGGATTGCTTTTTTCATTTCAGGCAAATCTTCAATCAGCGCATAGGCACGTCTGGCTGTAGAGGCATTGATAGCGGGTGCTCCGACGATATTTGAGTTATCAGGTACGCTGTTGATTACGCCTGCCTGTGCGGCAATTTGAACGCAATTTCCGATTTTGATATGGCCGACAATACCAACCTGGCCTCCAATAACGCAATGATGGCCGATAGTTGTCGAGCCCGCAATTCCTATTTGGCCGACAAGCAGACAGTAGGGCCCGATTTTTGCGCCATGCCCGACGCTGATAAGATCGCCAAGTTTGCTGCCTTTGCCGACGACCGTATCTTCGATGGCTCCTCGCTGTAAACAGCAGCCGCCGCCGATTTCGACATCATCTTCAATTATAACTTTTCCAACCTGCGGAATTTTATGATGCACACCTTTGTGAGTCGCATAGCCGTAACCGTCTTTGCCGATTGTCGCGTTGGCGTTTATAATTACGTTATTGCCAAGAACGCAGCCGTCATAAATCACACTGCTCGGATAAAGAATACAATTTGAGCCAATTATAACATCCGGGCCGATGAAAACATTTGGATAGATAATGGTGCCTTCGCCAATCACTGCGTTATCGCTTACAGTCGAGTAATCCTGAATATGACAATTTTGGCCGATTTTTGCTTTTGGCGAAATTGTCGCTTTTGGCGAAATGCCATTTTGCAAATGTTTTCTATGACCGTGAAGCAAGATAACAATTTGCGCGAAAGCATAATATGGATCAGCAGCGACAATCATGGGTACCTGGCAGGGCACTTCTTTACCGACGATGACTGCGCCTGCTTTTGTGGTTTTTATCGCTTTTGAATATTTCGGATTAGCGAGGAAACTGATGTCCGTTGGGCCGGCGTTGTCAAGCGTCGCCACCGCTGCGATTTCAATATTTGCATTTCCGACAACTTTGCCGTTTACATGTTCTGCTAATTGTGCGAGAGTCTTGGGCATATTCATCCTATTTTTCTAGTATTCTTTGAATAATTATTAAACAATTTAAACATAACATTATAATGATTAATAATTATGGGTCAAGAACTTAAGAATTTAAGGGCAGCTTTGCTGATTTGCTCAACGGCGCCGCTGGATGGGCTTGAAAAATCGGCCTCTTCTAACGTGAAAATTTTGGTTTTAGGGCCTAATGGTGCATAAATTGCCGGATTGCTTGCCCCAAAGCATACGATTGTTCCGATTCCTGAAGCTGCAGCGATATGCGCGATTCCGCTGTCATTGCCGATGAAGCAGCCGCAGCATGAAAGTATCTGGAAGGTGCGTGAAAGTGCGGTTTCAAAAATAACAGGAGCAAGAACGGATAACCTGTCGATCATTTTTCTGCTGAAGCGTTCCTGTTCGGCAGGGCCTATCAGGAAAATCACGCTTTCACCTCTGTCGAGCAGCTCTTCGGCGAGCAGGTAAAAATTATCTATGTGCCAGCATTTTTTTATTCCGCCGCTGCCGGGATGAATAACCGCAGGACGATATTTCTTTTTTATTCCGTATGAATCCAAAATTTCGCGACCCGCGGACAAATCAGATTTCAAAGGTTTCAGATATTTTTTTTTGTTGTTATAAATTCCTGCCGCAGGCTTTCTGGGAATATAATCGCGCCGGGATTCGAGAATGGTATCGATGTAAAATTTTGTTATATGATCATCGTAGTCGACAGGTGGTTTTGAAAGCAGGGTAGTTACTTCAACCGAATTGCTGCAATTGGCAGTGAAAATTAAATTATGCTCGAAGTCGCTCCCCGGGCCGGCGAGGAAATTGAAAATATGCTGATAACCTGAAAACGCTGCGATAAGAGGGTCTGCATCCTGCAGCTCGAAATCTTTTGCGGGAACAAAGAGCTTGTGAATATCTATTGAATCCAAATCTCGAACGCTGTCGATACAGCTCCTGGTGGGCATATAAAGCATATACTGGCTTCTGCCAAGAATTGTGAGTGTTCCAATTTTGAAGGTTTTGCGAATGAATTCGGCGACAGGAAGCGTAAGAACGCAATCGCCTATAGCGCCGGGCTGAATAATCAGGCCGCGTGTCGCAAGCTTTTCAGCTTTGGCTTCCGCTGTCGAAAGAATTTTCAAGATGTCAGTTTCTTTTGCCATCAGCAATTAACCAGGAATTAAAACGAATAAAATTTAACAGTACTGCGGTTTAATCAAATGCGTTGTCAATCCACGCGCCGCCTGCGACTTTTTGGCCTTTGGCTGTATCAAGATAAAAAACAACAGCCTGGCCGGGAGTAATCGCACGCAAAGGCTCATCGAAAGTTACCTTAACCATATCGCCTTGCGGGGAGACTATTCCGCTAACTGCTTTGTGATTGTATCTGATTTTTATTTTGGCCGCAAATGGTTCTTTGGGAATGTCAATCAGCCAGTTAACGTTTGACGCAATCAGAGATTTATGAATCAATTCATCGGAAGGGCCTAAAATGACAGTATTGGCCTTGCTGTCGAGTTTTGTTACATACCAGGGTGTACCCATAGCGACCCTGACGCCTCGCCTTTGGCCGATTGTGAAATTATGAATGCCCGAATGTTCGCCAAGTATTTTGCCTGATGAATCGACGATTTTGCCTGCCTTTACGACTTCAGGGCTTAGCTGTTCGAGTTTGCCTGCGTAATCATCGTCGGGTATAAAACAAATTTCCTGCGAATCGGCCTTTTCGCTTACCGCAATTCCGTATTTTTTCGCAAGCTCTCGTGTTTGAGTTTTATTCAAATCGCCCAGCGGAAATATCAAATAAGGCAAAACATTGCGGTCAATCATCGCAAGGGCATACGATTGATCTTTTTCGCTGGTGCCTGCGTAGAGAAAAGTGCCATTTTCTTCATGAATTATTTTCGCGTAATGACCCGTCGCGAAAAAATCCGCTCCTTTGGATCTGGCGTAATTGAAAAGGATACCGAATTTAATATTGCGATTGCAGTAAACGCATGGATTCGGCGTACGCGCATGTTTATATTGATTGCTGAAATAATCGAGAACACTTTTAAATTCATTTCGCAAATCAAGAGCTTCAAACGGAATGCCCAGGTCTTTCGCTGTCTTTCGCGCGTCATCGCAATGCTGCTGGGCGTGATCGTGGACAATCATAAAGATGCCTGTGCAGTCGCATCCGGCCTCGAGAAGAATAGCCGCAGCAGTTGAGCTGTCAACGCCTCCGCTGATTGCGATATAAACTTTTTTGCCTTTTATGTTGTTGTTTAAAATCAATCTACTTCGATTTAAAAATATTCTTTAATGATTCACCAGCTTTTTGTTTTATATCTTCACCTGCTTTTTCAAGTGTTTTCATACCTTCGCCGGTGATATTTTCAAAATTTCCCTTAACGGCATCTGACATCGAATTCAACATATCAGTCGGCAGGATATCTGTTCCGCTTTTAACAACGGCATTTGTAATTTCGGTAAATACTTTGCCGATAACCTGCGCGAGAGTTGTTTTTTCTCCGCCAATGTCAGAAAAATGCAGCGATGCGATGCTTAGAGTTGCGACATCCGCTTTGCCCGGAAGAGGCAGAAGCTTGGCATTTACGGTTATATCGTTAATATCGAGAGCTGTAATGTGAACCTTTTTAGCGGCTTTTTTAGGCTCGGCAGTGCCTTTATCTTCTTCTTTAGCGGGCATACCTTTGAGCAGGTCATTGATATTATTCGACAAACCTTTCTGTTCGATTGACATTGCAACGCCATCGATTTTTATCTGGTCTATCCCTACGGGGTTGCTTAGCAGGTTGCCTAAGCTGGTTTTTACGAAAATAGATTTTGCCTCGAAAATATTTTCGAATTGATAGCCTTTTGGATTTTTAATTTTCAAATCTGTAATTTCGATCGTGCCGGAGAAGATTTTCAGGCTGACTTTAGATACGCTTGAATCGACATTGAGCTGTTTTTTGATTGCCGTCTGAATTGCAGAACGCAGAATACCATCAATCGAAACAAGCCCGATTACTACAACCAGAAAAATAATTATAATCAGGGTGATACCAATATTGGCTACTAAGTTCTTTTTTGCCATACAATTGACCTCCTAAAAAATTATCTTTTATTTTCAACTAGTTTAGTAAGCTGATTTAAAAAATCCTCTGAAACATCATAACCCTGCTGTTTGGCTATTTTGGCATGATTAAGAGCCTGCTCGTATTTGCCCAGAGAGTATAAAGTAACCGCAAGATTGTTGTGCGCGGCGGGGAAATTCCATTTGAGTTCGATTGTTTTTAAATAATACTCTTTGGCGGGTTCATACAATTCTCGCGCAGAATTTGAAACTCCGAGATTGAAATACAAATCCGCGTCTTTGGGGCTAAGCTTGACGGCTGTTTCATAATTCGAAGCGGCCAAATCGTACTGCTTGCGCTCCATGTAAATATTCGCGAGGTTCTGATATGCGCCTGCAAAATTGGGATCTGCGTTAATCGCGTTTTTATAAGATTGGATTTCTTCCTCGGGCCAATTTAATTTTTCATAAACAAGAGCAAGCCCCATGTGAGCGTTTGCGTTCAAAGGCTGATAATAAACGGCGGTGCGGTATTGTTCGAGCGCCTCGTAATACATTTCTTTTTGGAAAAATACATAACCAAGCCCATACGCGGCATCGACTGAATCCGTTTTGACAATCAATGCTCTTCGATAATTCGAAATAGCGGCATCCCAGTTTTTGCGGTCACGATAAATTCCCGCAAGCGCGATATAAATATCGGGGTCTCGCGAATTAATATCAGCGGCGGTTTTCAAATAAACGATCGCTTTTTCATCAATGCCCTTGCTGTGATAAGCCCAGGCAAGTCCTTTATAAATTTCAACGTAATTGGGATCGAGCTTTAGAGCTATATTATATTGCTTTATGGCAGCATCGAAAATGCCTTTCTTGCGATAAGCGTTGCCGAGATTGTGGTGCGTTTTCGCATCCTGCGGATTTATTTCCAGCGCGTTTTCGTATTGCTGAATCGCTAAATCGGTCATATTCTTTCGGAGATAAATATTGCCAAGATTGGTACGTGCCTCGGCAAGCATAGGCGTTAAAGCGACCGAAAGTTTCTGATAATAAAAAGCATACTCAATCTGCTCTTTATTCATGTAAACATTTGCAAGATTATTGAACAGACAGCCGATGGTTTCTTTCTTTGTAAGATTGCGAAGATAAACCCCTTGTGAAGCATTGTCTGGTATATTAAACTTCTCAATATAATGGCTGTCGGGCGCGCTGCCGCCCATTTGCGTTGTCTCGATATTGAACGAATTGCCTCCATCATCGCAGCGAACAAAAAAATGTCCCGGCGCGACAACGCCATACAAAGGCAAATCCAGCTTTTCACCAATACAAAGGTATAAAATCGAAAGGCTGAGGCAATATCCTCTTTTATTATCGATTACGGTATTTAAAAATAAATCGTCGGGATTGTCTGCGCTGTCAATAGCTTTAAAACCCATTTTGGTAAAGAGTACGCTGTTGATGGTCTCGCATATTTTACTGTTGCTTGCGTTTGGGCCTGCTTTTTCACGTACTTCCTGTGCTATGCGGTCGATAAAATTGATGTAATAATTTGAATTGAATTGATTGTTCCACCTTTTACTTACCAGCAGAACACTTGAGGCGAGGTCGATTTTGTCGTTGTCCAGCTTTAAAACTTCTTCGATTGAATTAGGATAAGAGCCGGAGCGGACAGCACCCTCTGAAGCAATAGCCAGGAAAAAAAATATGATAAAAAAATGTAGAAATTTATTATACCAATTGGTGTTATTACTCGCGCGTCGGAAGGTTTGTAAGTCATTGAGTTTAGCTTCGCTTAAGCCGCGAACTATGCACGAGTATTTTTTGGGATCCGTATTTCTCATTTTCCAATGCTTAAAATCATATTACGAACTTGCGGAGAGCTTGTTACCGCAACCTGTTTAATTTTTGAAGTTAAACCTGATAAAATACTTATCGAGTTTTTCGGGATATTAAATTTCTCTGAGAGTAATTCGATCAGAGCCTGGTTTGCTTTACCTTTTTCCGGCGCCGCTGCTAGTCTGACCTTAATCATCCCATTATAAAGTCCCGCAATCAAAGTTTTACTGCTGCCGGGGACGACCTTTATATTAAAAACTATTCGCCCGTCTTTTTCGACAAAATTCAGAGTCTCGTCAGACATTTTCAGGAAATTCCCTGATATTTCGGCCTACCGCGGCCTGAATGTAGCGTTCAATTTGTGATGCAAGCTCGCCAATCGCATCAATCTGGAAATCCTCATAATGGCCGGGCACAAATTCGCCATTTAACGCTTTTTTGTAAATTTTAACCCTGATAATAGGACAGCCGCTGCTCCTTTTACTGAAATCAGCGTTAGAATGTTCTGTCAGTTCGACCTTCCAGTCCTCACTTATAAATACAAGGGCTTTGCCTGTGTACACAGATGTTGGGAAATATTCGTAAAGTTCTTTAAGTGTTATCATGGTATTATTATAACTTCTTATTTTTTCATTTCAAGGAGCCGGTAAGCTCCGAAATTGAAGATATGTTATGTCTTTGGCAGTAATTTTTAATACCCGCCAGTACTTTTATCGCGCAATCGGGATAAATAAAACCTGCTGTACCGATAGTAATCGCAGTCGCACCGGCTATAATGAATTCAATTGCATCGGAAGCAGTCCTTATTCCGCCTCCGCCGATTAATGGAATTCCGGCGGGTTTGGCGACTTCGTTATAAACTTTGTTAACCAGGTAAACCGCAATTGGCTTGATCGCAGGTCCTGAAAGGCCGCCTGTACGATTTGCAAGAACAGGCTTGCGGGTTTCAATATCAATTACCATTGCCGTGAATGTGTTTATCAAACTCAATGCATCGGCACCGCAATCGACAGCTACTTTCGCGATTGTGCTGATATTCGTTACATTCGGTGTTAATTTTACAATAAGAATTTTATTTCCAATAACCTTTTTAACTTCAGAGGTTATCTGTTTAACTAAAGCAGGGTCTGTGCCGAATGTAATTCCGCCTTGCTTTACATTTGGACAGCTAATATTTAATTCCATTCCCGCTATGCCGTCTACCTGCGCAAGTTTTTCGGCGACTGCAATATAATCCGTGAGTTCTTTGCCCGCGATATTGACGAAAAATGGTGTTTTGTATCGAGCCATCAATGGGATTTTTTCCTGCATGAACTTGTCAACACCTATATTCGCAAGACCAATAGCGTTGAGCATTCCTGAATCTGTTTCGACTATTCTTGGAATATCATTGCCCATGCGGGGTTGAATGGTGATGCTTTTTGTTATATAGCCGCCAAGCTCGTTTACGTCGAGGAAATCGTCAAGCTCGTCAACATATCCGCATGTGCCCGAGGCCGTCATGACCGGATTCTTGAGCAAAACAGAACCAAGCTTAACAGATAAATCAATTTTATTAGTTTCTTTTACCATACAACTTCATCGGCCCAAAAAACCGGCCCGTCTTTGCAGCAAAGTTTATAAAAATATTCTCTTGTGTTCTTATCAATGCACTTGACCGCGCAGCTTTGGCAAAGTCCTGTTCCGCATGCCATTCTGCGTTCGAGACTAACCTGGCAGGGAATGTTAAATTCTGCGCTTACCGCAGCCGAAGCTCGCAGCATCGCGTCCGGCCCGCATGCATACATTATTGTATTATTCACATCCGGCTTGTTTTCCAGAATCCATTTTTTCAATACTTCTGTAACAAAACCTTTTGTGCCTGCCGAGCCGTCATCGGTGCTGATATGCGTTTTTATTTTATGTTTTTCAAATTCGCCCAGCTTAACTTTTGTTTTATCAAATTTATCTGGTTTAACATCAAAGAATGCCAAATCAGATAAAGATTTTGTGCCGACAAAAACAACCATTTCCGTTTGGGGGCATTTAGATTTTATGAGTCCGGAAAGATGAACAAGCGGGGGAGCGCCCATGCCGCCCGCGACAAGGAGTGCCGTTTTTTTGTTTTCAGGTAATGAAAAACCATTGCCCAACGGCCCAAGAATACTGACAGAATCGCCGGTTTTTAAGGTTTTCATTCTCAAAGTCGCCGCCCCGACGACCGCATATAGGATTTCTACTATTACACTGTCATTGCTTGTAACAATATCTGCAAAACTAAATGGCCTTCGCAGTATAACATTGCGTTTGGAAATATCCGTAAACTGTGGCGGAATAGTATTTTGCGATGGCAAAGCCAGTGTTGAAACTTCAATTTCCGCAAACTGGCCGGGTATAGCCTTTGAAAATATGGTTTTTGCCTTTTTTTCAAGTTCCAGAGTGATTCTGAAAAATTTATCCCCCAAGGCTCTGTTTTGAAGAACCGAAGCGTTAAAAATTCCCTTCTTTGCCGAATGATTTGTCATAAGTAGCTATCAATAATATAATTATAAATTTGAAAGTCAATTTATAAAAAAACTTCCGGAATAATCATCCACTGGTATTCCGGAAGCGCGCCACGGCTAAAATAGCCGCAAAATTCATTTTCATAATAATCGGAGTATAGCTATTCCTTAGCCAATGTCAATCAAGCTTAAAGAAAAACAAATAATTTTTATAAGTCATTATAGCCCGAATACTTAGAAAATTTGTTGATTTAGATGAGATTATTTGTTAGAAAAACTCCCTATGCAGAAAATTCAAAAAAATATTATAGTAATTATCGTTGCCGCATTGATTGGACCACTTGCGTTTGGCTCAAATCTGCAGCAGAAAATCGAACAAATCATTTCCAGAAAAGACCAGAAAAACGTCCAGTTTACAATTACAGTTGTTGATCCGCAAACTGGTGCGAAAATTTATGGTCATGATTCGCTAAAGCCTTTAACGCCTGCTTCAAATATGAAGCTCGTAACAAGCTTTACCACGGTTAAGCATCTGGGAGCGGATTATAAATTTATTACCAAGGCCGGACTTGTCGGAAGCAAACTTGTTGTTATAGGCGCAGGCGATCCGCTGCTTGGTTACGAAGGTAAAGATTTCGTAGGACAGATTGTCGAAGCTTTAAAAGCAAAAAATATTACGCAGCTCGAATGTGTCGCGGTCGATGCTTCGATTTTTGACGATGTAAGAATCATTGACAACTGGCCGAAGAATCAGCTTAACAGAGAATATGCATGTGAAATTTCTGGTCTGAATTACAACGGCAACTGTATAAAAATTTCAGCGATGATCAGCAGCGGCAAAGTCATACTGGATAAACTGCCGAATACCGAATTTGTAAAATTGATTAATAATGTAAAATTGGCTTCCGGCAAAAGCCAAAGCGCTATCGGTTCAAACAGAACTGAAAACGAAAATACAATTGTTGTTTACGGTAAATGCGGCCGGTCGGCTTCTTTCGATGTCGCTATCGAAAAGCCGAGTATGTACTTCGGTGCTCTTCTTTCAGAAAGTATCTATAGAGCGGGTATAAGCGTTGCAAACCCGTTAGCCGAAGAAAAGGGGGTTGCCCAGCCGATGGAAATTATCGCTCAATTCGAAACGCCAATTTCGGAAGTTCTTGACCACTGCAATAAGGATAGCCTCCAGATAGCCGCCGAATGTATGCTTAAAACTTTAGCTGCTAAAACAACCGGCCAACCGGGAAGCTGGCAGGGCGGAAGAGAGGTTATCGGCAACTATCTTGCAGGGCTGGGAGCCGATAAAAATGAATTTCTAATTGATGACGGCAGCGGACTTAGCAGCGTAAACAAACTTTCATCGAACGTTATCACTCTTGTATTGCTCGATGCGTATAAGAGTCAAAACTGGGCAATGCTTAAAGAATCTCTCGCTATCGGCGGAGTCGATGGAACAATCAAAAAACAATTTTATAAAGAAAAATACAAAAATAAAGTTCATGCAAAGACAGGCTATATCAATGGCGTTCGCGCGCTTTCAGGTATCTGCGTTGGCGCAAGCGGCAAAGAATATATCTTCTCGATTCTCACCAATAAGGCGAATTATCCGACAAAGAAAGCTATCTCCGATATCGTAGAATCGATCATCGATGAAGGATAAAAAAAGGTTGTCGCAAATGTGCTCAGAAAAGCTTCAGCCCCCTCTGAATTTTATTTCGAGTCCCCGCAGGGGGGGATTGAAAGCGTAAAATTCCTTGAAAATTCGGGGGTCTCCGCTGCGCTAAAACGCTCCGCTTCGATCATTTTATGTCGCGCGGATGTCATATTGATGTCATTTATTGTCAAATACGCTTAAGAAAACAGCTCTAAATAAAAAAACGTACTTAAAAATCATCGTTTTTACTTCAGAATTTCATTTTTTTACAAAAAAAAATGAAAAGATACTCAAAAAATTCGAAAAATACATCAAAAATCAATCGCTTGTCAGAATTAGAAAGTCGAGGAACAATGTTAGTAATTTTCAGGGAGCCTTTTTTAATGAAATTACTTTGAACAAAAGGAGTTAGCGAGCGATATAATACATCGCAATCAGATTTTATTTCGGATTAGCAAAGTTTTTTGGTGTATTCTTTCATCTCTTAGGTATACTCCGATAAGTTAGTAAAAAGAGATATTATGTTTATGACCCTACGGTCAAGGAGTTTTTGTGAGTACAGGTACAGTAAAATGGTTCAATTCAGAAAAAGGTTATGGTTTCATTACCCCAGACGATGGCAGCAGTGATTTGTTTGTTCATCATTCAGAAATCAATGCTTCAGGGCATAGAAATCTGGAAGAAAACCAAAAGGTAAATTTCGAGGTCGGCCAGGGCAAAAAAGGCCCATGTGCGACAAAAGTAACTGTTCTATAATTTTGAACTGAATAAATGAAAGGCTCGCTAATCACGAGCCTTTATTTTTTAGCGTTTTGTCGTACTGCTGAAATTTTTGAATTTTCGGTCGATGGGCAAATTGTCCCGATGTACGTGGCAATAGTTGTCATGGTTGTAGATACTTAATGTTTGTGTACAATTAGGAAAGAGGCATTTTCTGTTTTCTGCAGAGGTTTTTAAGAGTTTAGACATAAATTTCTTTCGATAAACCACCCTATTTTAAAGCTGTAAAGGTCAGGTGTTATCCCTCTGCGGCTGATACATACTATATATACGATTAAAAACCATCTTTGTCCAAAGAAAATTTTATTTCATTGTTTCAGGCTGTATGGTTGATTTGCCTGGTGCCTGGGGTTGACTAAACAGAACCATGTATTTTTGAGCGAATTGTTCATTAGTTTGTTTGTCATAATGCTGCAAAATATAATGAACCAAATCATAAGAACCATAAATATCATGCAGGATAATAGCCATTTTGAGAAGCTTTTCGGGCGAGTATTTATCTAATTCCATAAGGTTTTTAACGTAAATTACATCTGCCCACATAACCTGACTCAACGGCCTGTTGGGATCATTATTTACTATAAAAGGTTTGATTGCCCGGCCTGCCATTGCGTGCCTGTGAAATTCATGCAGCAGAAAACCTTTCTGTCTTAGAAACACGTCAACATCACCAAATAAAGGCTGATTGATATATAAGGGAATGAATTCAACTTCTGTGTGAATGACCATAACTTCTTTTAATAAATTTTCGGCGCCTTTGAAAACATCGCATTCCGCGCCCTGAACATCTATTTTAATGTAATCTGCGGCCTGCACTTGGGGAATGTCGTCGAGCCTTTTTGTCAAAACATCTATGCGTTTGACAACTTTATGGAGATGCGGCAGGTTTTGGAAATTTTCCAGCAGCTTCATATTCGGCTCGTATAAAGAAGACGTAGCTCCAAATGTTCCGATGTTGAAAGTGCGTTTGCTGCCATCGCCGATAAAGTAGGGGAGAAAAGTATAGCCTTGGCCTTTGTAGCATTCGTTTAATTTTTGGCATTCATTTTCATCGGCTTCAAAACCAATCAATTCACACGCGTTTGGTTTTAATAGTGGGGCGTAATCAGGTTTGCCTATCAGCATTGCGCCGATATCGATTATTTTGACCGGCCGGGTTTTCTGTCCAAATGCATCCCAACAACTAAACATATTAATCCCTTAATAACATTCATCCTCTTTTAACAGTAATCAGCGCTATCGGCAAGCAAATTAATTTTACAATTGAATTTAAAGATATATAATTTAAGGCGATCTCAAAAAATTGACTTTGTTATTTCATTTTTATTTGGGCAAAGCGGAAAATAGCTTTTTTAAACGATTTCTCCACTCCGCTGCGCTTCGGTCGAAATGACATTTGCACGTTTTTTCAGTTTTTAGAGGCAGCCTAAAAAAAATAATTCAATGGAGGCAAAAAAATGGAAGAGCAAAATCAAAACGCAGCACAAAACATCACCCCCGAAATTCTTAAAAGCGCATTAAAAGCTTTTAAGAAACGTCTCAAGCTTACCGCGCTTGATGATGATTCAAGGCTTGGGCGAGGCGCATTTTCTAAAGGGCATACAGGGATTTTTGCGATTCGACCGCCTAACCAGTTTCCGCCGGAAGTTTGGCAGGAACTTCACCGTCAAGGCAAACTCATCGACAGCGGACATGGCCTATATCAGTTGCCGAATAGCGAAAACAAACTATAATTAACCGCGAATAAACAATAATTATTTTTAAAAGCAGATTACATAGTTATACTGATTCTATTTGAACGAACCCTGCCGCGAGTGAACGCAAATGTTAGATTAGGGAGCCTTTAATATTCGAAAACCTGTGATTGCTTCGCTCCGTTCCTAAAGGAACTCCGCTCGCAATGACAAATGTACGTTTTTTCAATTTTTAGGTCCCTTTAATTATTTGCCTTTTCGCAAAGCTTTCACAATTTCCATTGCCCAGAGCGGGAATGAGGAAATTACAATCACTAAAACCCAGTCGAAAGCTCGCAGCGGCACTGTTTTGAAAACTTTCTGGAAAAACGGCGTATAAATTACCATCATTTGCAGCATAAATGAAAATACAGCCGCGGCAACGAGATTTTTATTTGTGAAAATTCCGATTTTGAACAATGAAATTTTATTGTTCCTGCAATTGAATGAATGGAAAAGCTGACTGCAAGCCAAAACGATAAAGGCGGCGCTGCGGGCACTTTCAATCCCTTCATCTTCAACATAATAAATAAAACTAAATGCGAGCAAACTGCATGCTGCGATAAACGCTCCCTGCATCAGCATTGTCATCGCAATGGATTTTGTAATTACAGATTCATGCGCAGGCCTTGGCGGACGGTTCATAATATTCGGGTCGATTGGGTCAACACCCAATGCGAGCGCGGGCAGACCGTCAGTTACAAGGTTTATCCATAAAATATGTATGGGCAGCAGGGGAACCGGCATGCCGATTAAAGACGCGACGAACATCACGAGAATTTCGCCTGCGTTGCATGAAAGCAAATAATGTATGAATTTGCGTATGTTGTCGTAAATGCCGCGGCCTTCTTCCACTGCGTTTACAATCGAAGCGAAATTGTCATCTGTGACAATCATATCTGAAACTTCTTTTGTAACGTCAGTGCCGGTAATTCCCATCGCGACGCCAATATCGGCTTCTTTGACGGCGGGGGCATCGTTTACGCCATCGCCTGTCATAGCGGCAATTTCGCCTCTGCTTCGCCAAGCGCGAACAATTCGCAATTTATGTTCCGGCGCGACGCGGGCATAGACGGGAATTTTTTCAATTTTCTCCTGCAGCTGCTGATTGCTTAATTTATCGAGTTCATCGCCAGTGAGCGCCATTGAATCAGGCCCGTACATCTTCAATTCTTTAGCAATCGCGATAGCGGTGTTTTTGTGGTCGCCAGTGATCATTACGGTTTTGATACCTGCGGTCTTGCATTCTTCGACTGCCTGTTTCACTTCCATTCGCGGCGGATCTATCATCGCGATAAGACCTGCGAAAGTCAGATTTTTTTCAATCGTTTCGGATGAAATTTGCGATTTTTCGATATGGTCCATATCCTTATATGCGAACGCGAGGACACGCATAGCCTGGTCGGTCATTCTATTATTGACCTGGAGAATTTTTTCTTTGTCCTGCTCTGAGAGACCATGGCAATCATTGAGAATGACATCGGGAGCGCCTTTTACATACGCTACCATTTTGCCGCCGGATTTGCGAATGACAGACATTTTCTTACGATTTGAATCGAATGGGATTTCATCAAAAAATTCAAATTCCTTTTCTTTTTGATCCTTCTTAATGCCTGTTTTAGCCGCTGCGGTTAAGAGAGCGCCTTCTGTAGGGTCACCGAAAATTTTATATACTTCTTTATCTTTGATTAATTTTGCACCATTGCAGAGAACGCTGATATTAAGGACATTTATAAGGCCTGTGAAATCTGCGGGATTTATTTTTTTATCGTCAAGCTGAAAATCACCTTCGGGTGCATAGCCGACACCTGTTACTTTAAAGATTTTATCATCCACGTAAATAGCCTGAACGGTCATTTCATTTTTTGTAAGTGTACCTGTTTTATCAGAGCAGATAACTGTTGCGCAGCCAAGTGCTTCAACCGCGGGCAGTTTGCGGATAATCGCATGGCGTGAGACCATTCGCTGAACACCAAGTGCAAGCGCGATTGTAACAACGGCGGGCAAACCTTCCGGAATTGCAGCGACAGCCAGGCTTACTGCCGTTAAAAATACATCTATCATTTTTCCGCCGCGGAGCATTTCGAGAGCGAATACGAGCGCAACGAGAATGAAACAAAGATAGACGATCCATTTGCCGAACTCTTCAAGCTTTTTCTGAAGCGGGGTCGTTTCCTTGCCGATTTCCTGAATCATACCTGCGATTTTGCCTAATTCAGTTTTCATTCCGATGTCGGTAACAATAGCTTTGGCTCTGCCTGATACGACAGAAGTACCCGCATAGACGATATTCGGCCTGTCTGCCAGAGGTATTTCTTCTTCATCGAGTGAAGAAGAAACTTTAAGAACCGGCGATGATTCGCCGGTGAGACTTGCTTCTGCGACGGAGAAATTCGATGTAACCCATGCGATGCGGCTGTCTGCGGGGATATTGTCGCCTGCTTCGAGTTCGATTATATCGCCGGGGACTAGTTCTTCTGAAGGGATGTTTTTTGGTGTTCCATTGCGAATTGTTTTTGAAGTTGGGCTTGATAGTTTTTTCAATGCCGCTAAAGACTGTTCGGCGCGGTATTCCTGTATAAAGCCCAGAACTGCATTTAGAATCACAATGGCGATAATTGCGATGGCATCGACCCATTCCTTTAACAATCCGCTGACGATAGCTGCACCGACAAGCACCCAAATTATAAAATCTTTAAATTGATCGATGAAGATTTCCAAAGCAGATGGGCCTTTTTGCTCGGTTAGCTGGTTTGGACCGAATTCATCAGCTTTTTGCTTTACCTGCTCTAAAGTTAAACCTTTATCAAGGTCGGTTTGGAGTAATGAGACTATTTCCGAAACTTCTTTTCGCCACCATTGTATCATAATTACGAAAATCCTTAAAAATTAAGTTTTAGGTTTGGTTATAGGATAGGAATTAGGGTAGAGTTGTCAAATGAAATCGAAACCCATTTTTTGAAAATCGATTTTGCTTGTATGAGCTTTTTTTAGTCGTTAAAATGTGTCCTATTATGGAACCAAGTGCTGTTTCAATACTGATATTTCTTTCGGCATATTTGCTTTTTATAATACTCCCCGCAAAAAGAATGATTGTCGCGGTCGCCGCCGGCGTTCTTCTCGTACTTACAGGAACAATAACATTTAAACAGTCCTTTTTTGCTATAAATTGGAATGTGATGGGGATTTTTGTAGGCACTTTGGCGGTAGCAGATATTTTTATGGAGAGCAGGGTACCGGCCTGGCTAGCTGAAATTATCGTTAATAAAGCCAAAAACACGACTTGGGCTATTCTCCTAATTTGTATGCTGACAGGCTTTATTTCAGCTTTCGTTGAAAATGTGGCAACAGTGCTTATTGTTGCTCCAATAGCGATGGCTCTTGCTAAAAAATTAAAAATCAACCCAATTAATATGATGATTGGTATCGTAATATCGAGTAATTTGCAGGGCTGCGCGACATTAATTGGTGACCCGCCGAGTATGCTCTTGGGCGGTTTTGCGAAAATGACATTCTGGGATTTCTTTTTTTATCATGGAAAACCGAGCATATTTTTTGCTGTAGAGCTTGGGGCAGCAGTTTCGATGATAGTTTTGTATTTGATATTCAAAAAGCACAGTGAGAAAACAACTATCATAGCGGTAGAAAAAGTAAAATCATGGGTGCCGACAATGCTGCTTGTTCTGCTGATAATAGGTTTGGCAATGTCGAGTTTTTTCGATACAGGTTTTTCTTATGCCGCTGGTATTATCTGCATGATTTTTGGAATTTTTTCACTTATTTGGGGCAAATTTGTAAACCGTGTTTCAATTATCAAAAGCATTAGATCGCTTGACTGGGATACGACTTTTTTCCTTGTTGGCGTTTTTGTGCTTGTTGGAAGCATAACCATTACCGGCTGGATTGAAAGAATTTCAGATGTTTTATCGTCAATGGTAGGCACGAATATTTTTATGGGATATACGCTACTGGTATTTATATCCGTTTTTGTTTCAGCATTTGTAGATAACGTTCCTTTCCTTGCGGCGATGCTGCCGGTGGCGATTTCTATGAGTGATAAGCTGAATGTAAATCCATCATTATTTCTATTCGGATTGTTGATAGGCGCAAGTCTTGGCGGAAATATAACGCCGATAGGTGCGTCAGCGAATATCGTTGGGTGCGGTATTCTTAAAAAGGAAGGTTATAACGTCAGGTTTCGGGATTTCGTAAAAATCGGATTGCCGTTTACACTTGCGGCTGTTGGCGCAGCTTACATATTTGTCTGGCTGATTTGGAAACCTTGATTATTTGGTATGTTATAGGTATTGGTTTCGGTATCGGTAAGGTCTTGTTCTTGTTATTCGGTTTTGTGCTGCGATAACTAAGCACTAACACCATACCTATCACCGCGACGTTACCGTACCTATACCACTAATGAAACCAATTGCGGGTAAGTTTTTATTCAACAATCCGCACTTCTGAATAGCCCGGTTCGAGCAAATCATAGACTTCCATCAATTCGCCGTTATACAGGCGTACACAGCCGAGAGAACTTTTCGTGCCAATCGTATCTTCATCTTTTGTGCCGTGGATTGCGATGCCCTGAATCCCGCGTGTGCGGTTGTCTATGCCGTCAAGTGCTATCCAGCCTGAACCGAGCGGATAATTTGGATCATCGGCATGAAATGTATGGCCGGTTTCCGGGTCTGTCCATGTCGGTTTAATCATTTTGCCGCCAACTTTAGTTCGCCAAAGCCCTACTGGCGTTTCATGTCCGTCTTTGCCAATACCGATTTTATAGCTTTTTACATAAATGTTCTGGAGATACAGATCCATTGTATATGCTGATTTGTATGCGACTGCATGGAATGGGCCGTGCAGAACTTTTAATGTCTGGCCTGCGCGAAGGCTTCGTTCATTTTGAATGTTATTAATTCTCATCAATAACTTGTAAGGAATTTTATGGCTTTGCGCGATGAATGTAAGTTTGTCGCCGGGCTGAACTCTGTATGTCGAACATAAATCGTCACCGAGCTGAATGACGCGTGTGAAAAGCCATTCATTTGAAAGCGCGGTCATCTGTTTTTTTATTGTTTCTCTTGTTGTGGGGTCGAGCGACATATTTAAAACGTCGTTTAATGTATTGCGTGCGGTTATGACTTTGCCTTCATTGATGCAGTTTTGGGCATCTGCAATCATTGCCGCTGCGCGTGGATTTGTGCTGTTTGCAGGCGGAGTAACTGCCGTGCCCGGCGCGACAGCATTTGTATTTTGAGACGGCGTCTGCAGCGGCTGAGTTTGTTGGATTGCTGTATTTATGTTTGGTTCGTCGACGGCTTTATTTTTCTTATGAGGATAAAAAATGAAAATCGCAGCAGCGATGATGACAAGTCCTATTACAACATAATAAACTACAACTTTGTTCCTGTTATTACCGTATGAAACAGCCATTTTTATAATCCCTTATAAAAAAATCAAATATCAAATATTAAAAATCAAAAATGTGGAATCCCTGAGGGATTTTATTTGTTCTTATTGAAATACGTTACGCCTTTTTCAGTAACAATCATGTCAACCGGTTTGTCGCTTTGTGTTATTGGCACATTATCGACAACCTGTTCTGCAAATGCAAAGGCGCATTTTTTCGCACGCAGCTTTTCATTGCTGAAAAACCTGTCATAATATGAGCCGCCTCTGCCCAAGCGATTGCCCTTATCATCAAACGCAAGGCCGGGAGTTACAATTAAATCAATATCTTCAATCGGGACGGGGATGCCTGTAACAGGATTACGAAGCCCGCCCGCTTCTGTTGCGATTCCTGTATCAAGCGAATTAATAACAACCGCAATCATGTGCCGCTGCTGCCAGGAAATTTTAGGAACTGCAATTGTCTTGTTGTGCTGCCATGCATAGAGAATAAACGGTGCAGTTTCGATCTCATGCGGCATTGAAAGAAAAGCCATGATAGTATTTGCGCCGTGGAATTCGGGAGTGTCCACGAGGTTTTTGCAAGCCTTGTGGCTCATGTCAATCCGGCGCTGCGGAGTGATGGCAGTGAGCTGGGCTCTAATCTTCTGTCGAAGCTGCTGTTTTTCCATTAAAAAATCCCTCCGTTGGATTCAAAGGATTTTAGACAATGCTATTGATAAAATTCATTTAAATAACTCAAACCCCGAATTATATGAAACTCAAACGCTGCTCAAATACTATTTATTCAGGATTTTCCTGTTTTAACAAATTTTCCAGCTTTTGCAAATATTCCTTCATAATTTTTTCTCTTCCTCGACCTGTAGGTGTATAGTATTTTGCCTTCTCGGGCAAATATTGCTGTCTGACATATCCATCTGGATAATCGTGTGGATATTTGTATTCCGTGCCGTAGCCTTGTTTTTTAGCGCCGGCATAATGGGAATCTTTCAAATGTTTTGGAACAGGCACCGTGCGTTTACTTTTTACATCACTCAAAGCCGACCATATTGCCTTTGATGAGGCGTTTGATTTTGGAGCGCAGGCGATGTAAATCGCGGCTTGAGCCAGCGGCAGTTGTGCTTCTGGAAAGCCGACAAATTCTGAAATCTGGACTGCTGAAGCGGCTAAAACCGTTGCCAATGGGTCAGCATTGCCAACGTCTTCGGCAGCACAAACGGCGATTCGCCTGGCGATGAACCGCGGATCCTGGCCTCCCGCAATCAAACGCGCAAGCCAATATACCGTTGCGTCAGGGTCAGAACCTCGCATGCTCTTTTGGAGTGCACTGGCTAAATCATAATGTGTGTCGCCGGTGGGGTCAAAAACGATTGATTTTTGCTGAATTGATTCTTTTGCGACCTCTAGATCCAATTTTATAACCGATGCACCTGTATTTTTTTGCGACATCACGGCTATTTCCAGAGCGGTAAGTGATTTTCTAGCGTCGCCATCGCTCATTATCGCGATGTATTCCAAAGCATCATCGTGTGCGCGTATATCTAATTTGCCTAAACCACGCACATTATCTTTTATTGCGTGTTTTAACAATTCAACGATATCTGCCTTTTCAAGCGGTTTGAATTCGAAAACTGTACTGCGGGAAATTAAAGGCGAGTTTATGGCGAAATATGGGTTTTCAGTTGTCGCGCCAATCATAATTAACACGCCGGTTTCGACATCATCTAGAAGAACATCTTGTTGAGCTCTGTTGAAACGATGTATTTCATCTATGAAAAGCAGGGTTTTAGTATTGCTGGTGAGAATGCTGTCTTTTGCTTTCTGAATTACCGCACGAATGTCGGCGACAGTTGCGGCAGGGGCACTAAGATAGTTAAATTTTGCGTGTGTCAGACCCGCAATGATTGTGGCAAGCGAAGTTTTGCCGGTGCCGGGCGGGCCGAAGAAAATCAAACTTGCCAATGAGCCTGCATCGAGCATTCGGCGAAGTAATTTACCCTGACCGATGAAGTCTTTCTGGCCGGCAAATTCATCAAGACTTCGCGGGCGCATTCTCGCCGCAAGTGGGGCGTTTGATTGAAGTTGCGCCTTTTCCACTTCTGAAAACAGGGATTCGTTTTTACGTATTTGTGCCATCAAAGGCTATTATACTAGGCCAAAGGCTAATTTGTCGATAGGAATGTTGGTAAAGAATGATGAATGCTGATTGTTAATGTTTAATCTTAAATAATCAATAACCAAGATACAAATCTCAATTTTTTGAGGTTTCAAAGATTCTGACCGTGTTTTTGCCGGCTTGCTTGGCGGCGTAAAGGGCGGTATCGCTGCAATGCGCAATTTCATCAGGCGTGAATTTACTGTCATATTGGCCAACGCCGACGCTAATAGAAAGCTGAATTTTGTTGCCTTCCCACATGATTGGGCCGCAAGAAACTTCCTTAACCATTCTTTGTGCAAGTGTCTTGGCTTCTTCGATAGTCGTATTTGGCAGAATGACCGCGAACTCATCTCCTCCGTAGCGGGCAGCGATATCGATTTTGCGGACACATGAAGCTATTTTTAAGCTTATTTTCTTTATCGCAGCATCGCCTGCACGATGGCCGAAGGTGTCATTTATGGTCTTAAAATTATCAATATCAATCATGATAGTCGAGACATGGCCGCCATAACGCTGACAGCGGCGAAGCTCTTTTTCGAGCTGTTCATAGAACGTTTTGTGATTGACAAGACCAGTAAGGCCATCAGTGCGGGCCTGAACTTGAGAAGTTTCATACATATTTATATTGCCGATGGATGAACCGATCAAAAATCTGAACAGCTCAACCACCGCAATGTCTTCGCGCGAGAATTCCTCGGCGTTGACTTTGTCCGCTAAATTAAGAACGCCAACGACTCTGTTGTTGCAGATGAGAGGGGCAATGATGCACGTTGGCGTACAATAGTTTTCTGAAAAACGGTCATTGTAGCGGTCAGTAACCTGGGAAGTATTCTTGACAATAATTAACTCCTTGTCACGGACCGCCTTTATCATTGGTGATATGTTTTCCTGGTTCAGTGAAACGATATTGTTTATGAGCCAGGTGTGATTGTGATTTTCAAGGTAGAGCATATCGCTGGTAGGGTCGAGCAGATATAAAGAAACAAAGCGAGCACCGATAAGATTTGGGAGCTGCTGGGTGCAAACCTTTCCGATTTGCTGGATATCAAGGCAATTTAGCTGTTGAGCCAGGGGCGTTATCGCGTCAAGGGTTTTTGTATTCAATTCTTTATTCATTGTATTTTGCCTAAATTATAATGTACTCATTGTACTTGGAGATTAGGTTAAGAATCCTTTCGAGTCCTTTTACAAAATTAAGCATTTGACACCCTTATCCCACGATTACTCGTGGGATTGATTAAAGTCCGAAAAAACAGGTTAAAAGCGTTTCAAAGAGCAATTCCAAAGAGGTATAAACAATTATCCGTTACTCCCTGCTAAACAAAGAATAAGAACAAAATAGGTAAAATCCAAATTGGGCAAAAATAATTCAAAAAAAATTAAAAAAAATGTTGACGATTATCGGAATATGTTTTACATTTTATAAAACGTAAAAGTTGTTTTTTTTCGGGATTACCGGCATGTGCTGGTAAAGCAGGTTTAAAGAAATGTTTGATATTCAGCAGTCAGGTTTGAAAAGCGAAAACAGAGGCTTTACTGCTCCCGAAAAATTATACCGCATCGGTGATTTAGTAAGATGCACGCCTTTCTCCAGGCAGACAATTCACAACTACACAATCATGGGTCTCATAAAGGAATCAACATGGACTCAGGGCGGTCACAGATTATATGACGAAAGTGTATTTGATAAATTGGCGCAAATAGCTGAAATGAGAAAGACAAAAAATTTAGGGCAAATTCTAGATTTGCTCTAATTAAAATTTTCGATGGAACGAAAATAAATAATGGTTCTTTATAAGACCATAAAAAATTAAATAGAGTAAAGGAAGTACTGAATTGATGATTAACAACAGGCAAACGGAATTGTCATCCCTCGTTCGAGATAATATCGACGAAATGCTTGTACGCATAATTCAATTCACCAATCATCACCATAGTATCATCAAAGAAAACATCCTTAATTGCAGAAAACAAAATTTTGTTCCCAGGTATGTCGATGTCGATGATTTTGCAAAAGTAATATCGATTGCGTTGAGCGAACATCAGAAAACTAAAAGGCTGGCGCTTTGCGACAGCAGAACAATAACTTTTACTTCGGGCGGCGAATTTCGTCTTGAGCCGCAGATAGATCTGGCAGCTGCGGAATTGATGGAAGAAGATTTACCCGCATACATAGAACTGCAAAAAGAAAGATTAAAAGAGAATATGTCGAACAATAGAACCGCTTGTGCATTGTTTTACCATAAAATGAACATGGCGGAAGAAGATAGCCGGGTTACGGATAATTCGGTAGAGAATCAGATTTGAGATTGTTATGAGCTTGTTAGCTAAATTTAGCAGGCAATGGAGGAATTGATGGCACAAGGAAGTGTTCAGGAACTTGCCAAGCTAAACGCCGAAACCAGGCACAAAGCCATGATTTTGACGGTGGCCAGTGGTAAGGGTGGTGTAGGAAAAACGAATATTACGGCAAATTTGGCTATTTGCCTTGCCGCGACAGGGAAGAAAGTGGCTGTGCTCGATGCGGATTTCGGGCTTGCCAATCTCGATATCATTTTCGGTATAAGCAGTAAATATAATCTTTCGCATTTTATAAAAGGCTCAAAAAGCCTGGATGAAATCGCTCAAAATGCCTGCGAAGGCGTTGATATTTTTTGCGGTCTGGCGGGAGTTGAGCAGCTCTCTCATTTGACAGATTTTGCGCGTGAAAGAATTGTCGCAGCTCTCGATGGTCTTGCAGAAAATTATGATATCGTTTTAATCGATACCGCTGCCGGGATAAGTAAATCTGTCATGGCGTTTTGTCTTGCGGGAGATCATACGATACTTGTCGGTACTCCTGATCCTGCCGCGATAACGGATGTTTATATGCTTATGAAAGCAATGACTATTCATAAGTATAAAGGCCGAATGAGCC
>JBDKUM010000365.1:0-7272 GCA_039679715.1 Phycisphaerales bacterium | reverse complement strand
CCTGCCGGGTCAGGCTTGAGCTGAACTTTAACAGATATTTTAATCCATCCAATATAACAATACTATACTAATGTACTCTGGAAACCTCTCTCTTGATTTGGACCAGTTTTTGGGGGCAAGGTCACTTTTATGAGAGAAATTCAGGATAATTCAAAATAAAAATTGATATTTAACTTTGGAGTTATTTCTTTGAAGAAAATTATTTTAGATACAGATATTGGTGATGACATTGACGATGCCTTAGCCCTTGGTCTAATACTCGCGTCTAAAGAATTAGATTGTGTGGGCATTACTACTGTATTTAGAAATACATACATACGAACTATGCAAGTTCGTACAATTCTCAAGTGGCTGAAAAGGGAAGAAATACCAGTTGCGGCCGGTTGCGGTGCGATTATTTCTCCTGAAACTTTATTGCCATTTAATCCGGCAGATAAATATCTTAGCGGCCTTTTAACTAATCAACACAGGATATCACTGCCTGAAGAAGAATTGTTTTCGCTTTATGACGGCCACGGGGTAGATTTTTTAATAGAAAAAATTCTTGATGGGGATGGAGATATAACCCTTATGTGTATAGGCCCAATGACTAATATCGCTATGGCATTGATCAAAGAGCCAAAAATAATTCGTAAAATACCTAAAATTATTTTGATGGGTGGTGCTTTTGAGATTGAAAAAGCTGAATATAATATTTTGTGTGACCCTGTAGCAGCTGAATATGTTTTCAAAAGCGGTATACCTATAGATATTGTGGGACTTGATGTTACACTTCGTATGAAGTTGAATCAAATGCATCTAAACAACCTTGGAGAGTCAAATTCGACTTTAGCAAAAATATTGTATAAGACAATCGAGGTTTGGAGTAAATATTGTGACTCGCCTGGTGAATTACCAACTTTACATGACCCTTTGGCTGTTTTAGTTACGTTGTACCCTGACATAGTAAAATGGCGAACAGGTACTGCGAAGGTAATTCTGCGTGATAAGGCAAAGTTTTCTTTCACTTGTTTTGATCCAAATAATAATGGTAACCATAGATATGCTTATTACGTTGACGAAAATAAAGCAATTGAATTATGGTTTGAACGAATAACCCAGTTTGATAACGCCTACCTAAAATTACATTAAAACAGTAAATTTGGGGGGGGGGATCTTAGACGCTGATTTGAGTTGACGCGATTATTTTGCTAGGTAATGATGAACAAGTTTTTATAAATATAAGTTAATCCAGTCTTTAATTTGTAACGGTTTTGCAATAGCCGTGTACTTTGGGGCTACGGTTGATCTCCGGTTGGGCTATGGTCAGAATACATAAGTCTTTATTGTGCAATCGTCAATCATTTATTGACAAGTAGTTACAAAACGTGGAGTTGGCTATCATAATCCGGAGGTCGCCTTTTATGGAAATAATTACAGCCACATAAGCAATCGTTTAACCTAATCTGTCCCCAACCAACGCTAAAATTGCCCTTTGAATATGTTCAAATAGTTTTGGCCATGCTTCAATTATCTTCTTTAAATTAGTCTGATTTTTACCGTCCAAGCAATCGGACAAGGTGGTTGAGTCGTTTCTCCTAACTTCTTTGTTTGTTAGTTTTTAATTCTTTCAATCTGTCAAATAAACAAAATAAAAATCCTGTCACCGCTCCGGCAATATTGGCAATGCCTGAAAAAGGTTCCATGATATCCCAGCCATGCAACTGCTTCCAAAAAATAAAAAGCTGTACCCCAAGCCAACCAACAAAAACATAAATGGCAGGCTGACTTGCCCATCTATAATATCCCCGCATTCCATATAAGAATTTAACTTCATTAAAAGGGAACTTAAACGCATAATAAGCGATTATGCCCGTAACGCCCGCAGAGGAGCCGACGAAAGGCAATGTAGAAGAATGATTGCACATGACAAAGAATACTGAACCGGCAAAAATTGAACAAAATGTTAAAAAGCTAAACCGCCATTTACCTAATACATCTTCTACATGTTCTCCAAAAACAAGGAGCAGATATATACTTAGTGCTCCAATATAAATATTTGAATTTAGAAAAAATGAAGTAAGCAAGGTCAAGCCGAAATGTCGCGTAAATTGGGCAGGAATCAAACCCCAGTTATCAATTATTTCTTTGTATTTAATTAAATTGTTCGAAACGTCAAAGTATGTAAATAAGCAGAAAAGGCCAATTGCCGCCATTACGAAAGAAAGAATCCAGGTCAATATCGGAGTATTTTCAGTTTCCTCATCACTTGCGTCTATCGGCAAATTAAATAATAAAGCAAGTATAAACGATGGGTCCTCACAATCCGCCAATTCACGCTGCTGCTCGTTCATTAATTGCACTTGCGCAATTGCTAGAGCTTGTTTAGCCTTTATAGATATTTCATTTTCGGGCTGTTTAATTTCTTGCGGTTTTTTCGGAAGCAGTCTAAATTCAGAATTATCGAACCAGATGAAATGACATTTTTTGCAGGCATCCAGGTAAACAGTTTTTTTGTCTGTGATAATAGGTACTTCGGTCATCGGATTTGAACATGAAGGGCATTTGCGTTTCTCAGGATACCCGCCTGTAATTGTTCGCTGCCAGAGTTTGTTCGCGATAACAGGTGAAACTATTTTGCGAACCAGTTCGAGAGTAAGAGCACGACCTTTGCAGGATGGGCAGGTCCAAAAAAGCCCAAATCTGCTCTTATTGCTTTGAAGCTCGCTTTGGCAATGCGGACATGTAAACATCTATTATCGAATTTTCGTAATAATTGAATTTACTGAATAATATTTTATCTGACTTTCTATTCTGTCTATAGGTGCTTGTGTTTTTATTTTTATGTTAACAGGTTTATCTAACAAGTCGAAATAATCATCGCTTAAATCAGCATCAAAAGGCAGCTCTATATGAATATCTTTTACCAGATTCTTACTTACCAAAGATAAACTCCACGTAAGTTCATCAATTTTCTCTGCCCTTGTTTCAATTTCAGGTTTTTCAAAAATAAAGTATTTATCGGGAACATAGAAAAATGAACTATGAGCTAATAATCCAGAATCGCCGCAAAGCTCTATATTAATAAATGAATTATTCATACTCGGCGGATTGGTAAACGATTTTGGAAGAAGAATCTTTTCAACCTTGCCGGGTGTGATTGACAATGGCCGTTTGAATTCATCGATAGGCTGCAATTTAGAATCCATAAGTCTGCAAACAAGCAATGCAGTTTGCGATATGAGAGAATCATTAATTGCTGATATAGAAATCGAATCGATTGTTTTATGCTGTGGAGCAAGATGATTATTTTTTGCATGTGCGGAAACAGTTACAGGAGCATAAAATTTACGTGTATGATAATAAAGTGCTTTTTTTCTGTTTTTATAATCCAGACATGACCAGCTTATAGAGGGACAGCAATCATTTATCTGCCAATAGAGCACACCAGAATTAATATTGGAATTAGCTCGCAGATGCTCTACATATTTGCGAATTGAGCGTGCCTGCATCACCTGAGAAAGATAAATGAATTCGTCAATATCAGCAGGGGGCGGGAATAATTCGTCCAAATAGTAATAAAGTCTGTGATTGCCGTTTGGCATATAATTATGTTTTTCAAGAGCGGCAATAGCAGGGTGTTTACCATTAATATCAAAAAGATCTTCCAGCGTTTTTTTACATGGCAGAGCCTGAAAGCCGAACTCTGAAACGAAACGTGGGACAGAATCCCGATAATGATCTGTAGGTTTAAGCCATGCCCAGACCGCCCATTGATGAACTGTGCCGATTTTGGGAGTGTTTGGATCTTTTGCTGGGCCAAAAGGTGTTGAATTAATATAATCACGATTCGGATCAAGTTCGCGGACAAGATCTGGCAAAAGCGAATGATAAATATTTTTGCCGTAGAATTTTTTTCCTTTGGTAGAATGCATCGAAACCTGCCAATCAATTTCGTTGTTGCCGCACCAGATTACGAGCGATGGGTGGTTCCGAAGGCGGATAATATTCTGCGTCGCTTCTTTTTTTATCATGTCCATGAACCATTGACGGTCAGGATATAACGAGCATGCGAATGTAAAATCCTGCCAGACCATGATTCCCAGTCTGTCGCAAATATCATAGAAAGTATCTGTTTCATAATATCCGCCGCCCCAAACGCGGATAAAATTAACATTCGCGTCGATTGCAAGTGCGAGAAGTTTTTCATAATCTTCGGTTTTTGCAGAGCCAATAAACAGCGTTATAGGTATCCAATCGACGCCTTTTGCGTAGACGCTTTGATTATTGATTTCGAACTGGAAACTTGTTCCGAATTCGTCTGGGGTTTGATTAACTTTTGCGGTTCTTATTCCGAAATTTTTAGAGACAATATTGACCTGCTGATTTTCGCAGAAAAGTTTAACATCGAGTTTGTACAGCGGTTGATTGCCGTATCCGCGGGGCATCCATAGCTGCGGGTCTTTGATTTTTATTACTGTCGAAGCAAGATTTTGATTATCAATTTCGATTTTCGTTGTATTTACGATTGAGCCAGATGGATCGGAAATTGAAATTTCGGCAGAAAGAGGTTTTTTTGAGAAATTTTCGCACTGAACGGAAATTTTTATATCCGCAGAAGATTTATCACAATCGATAGTCGCGATTTGAACGTCACGGATGCAGGCTTTATCGAAAGCTTCGAGCCAAACATCCTTCCAAATACCGCAGCCCGGCAGGGCAGGTGCCCAATCCCAGCCGAATTGACATTGAGCTTTGCGGACAAAAGGCCTCATTTTCAAAGAACAGCCGACAACAGCGGTGGGGTCCATATCGCCAAAACGATTCATTAGCCGCTGGCCTTCTTCGACGGCTGAATCGAATTTCACCAGCAGTTCATTTTCATTTTGTTTCAACAGTGATTTGACATCAAAAGACCATGAGCAAAACATATTATCTGTTCGTGCAATGAGTTTGCCATTGAGCCAAATACTGCTGAAAGTATCGAGACCTGTAAAAACGAGTTCAATCTTGTCAGATTTTAAAAAAACTTCGGATAAATCAAAAGTTTTTTTGAAAATCCATGGGGTGAGACTTACATGGTCGTAATTTTCTGGATTGTTTTCCAGTTCCTTGCGGTTAATGATGTTTGAGTCAATCAAACAGGAAAAGATTGAAGAAGGAACGCTGCAATCAAGCCAATTTCCCTCATCAAGATCTCTCATTCTTCGTGCTGAAACAGGATATTGTTTAAATTGCCATTTTCCGGATAAATTATGTGTTTTAGTATTCATACCGGAATTTTAGCAAAAAAAGGAATTATGAAAAGGGAAAATATCGATTTTTGGTATGTGTAAATGCGTTGCACATAAAAAATATTGTTTTGGCAGCTTGAAATAGCAACAGAATACTATGCACTGTGCAGTGTAAGTAAATTTTCGAGCAGCATATTTTTCTTTAGAAGCTGCGCGTATTTATCTGAAGATTCGGGAAGTTCTTTAAGTTTCTTTTTGTCTCTTTCGATAAGAATTTCGATTTTTTCTCTTTTTACATCCCAGGCACTAACGGCATCATTTGCGATAATGTTCACCATATTTGAATGAACGAGTGCAAAGCCGCCGTCGATAAGAGCGTACTTCTTTTGAGATTCACCCATATCAGAAGGCGGAAGATGTATTTCCATAATGCCGAGTCCGAGTGCGCAAATCATAGGCATGTGATGAGCCAGAACTCCGACGCTGCCGTCATTTGCGATGAAATTCACTCCCACAGTAAAGGCATCAAACAGTTTGCCCGAAGGCGAAATAATAACACACTTGAATGTATTTTTAGATTCTGCCATTATTTTTGTTTACTCGTAAGCAGTGCTGCTTTTTGTTCTGCGTCCTGAACGGTCCCAACATACATAAAAGCTTCTTCGGGCAGATGATCCCATTTGCCTTCACATATTTCCTTGCAGCTTTCGATCGTATCATTCTTGTCAACATATTTTCCGGTCAATCCTGTAAATTGGAAAGTCACGAGGAATGGCTGTGAGAAAAATCTTTCAAGCTTTCTTGCACGCGCGACAATCGTCTGGTCTTCACGGCTTAATTCGTCAACGCCCAAAATCGCGATAATATCCTGCAGGTCATGATATCTCTGAAGGTATTCGAGTACCGTCTGCGAAACATCATAATGAGTTTTGCCGACGATGTTTTCGTCGAGAATACGGGAAGAGCTTTCAAGCGGGTCTACAGCGGGATAAATACCTTTTTGCGTGATAGCGCGTTTTAGCACGACGAAAGAATCCAAGTGCGTAAAGGTTGTAGCCGGCGCAGGGTCTGTTAAATCGTCAGCAGGGACATAAATTGCCTGTACAGATGTAATCGAACCTCTAAGGGTTGAAGTAATACGTTCCTGCAGTTCGCCCATTTCTGTAGCCAAAGTTGGTTGATAACCTACGGCAGATGGAATACGGCCGAGCAATGCGGAAACTTCCGAACCTGCTTGTGAAAATCTGAAAATATTATCAATGAAGAGCAGGGTATCGCCTACTCCGCTTTCGCAGAAATATTCAGCCTGGGTCATACCCGTAAGTGCGACTCTTAATCTGGCTCCCGGCGGTTCGTTCATTTGCCCGAAGACAAGACAGGTATGATTTAAGACGGTATCATTAGTATCGCCAATTTTCGTATTCTGCATTTCAAGCCAGAGGTCGTTTCCCTCACGTGTTCGTTCGCCAACGCCGGCAAATACGGAATACCCGCCGTGCTTGGTTGCGATACGTGCGATAAGTTCCTGTATAATAACAGTTTTGCCGACACCAGCACCGCCAAAGAGTCCTGTTTTGCCTCCTCGAACGAATGGGCAAAGCAGATCAACAACTTTAATGCCTGTCTCGAACATTTCAGATTTCGCCGAAAGCTCCGAAAGTTTGGGAGGATGACGGTGAATAGGGCGGGTAATGTTTGACATTATCTTGCCGCCGTCATCGACTGGATCACCCAACAGGTTCAAAACTCTGCCGAGGGTTTCTTTGCCGACTGGTACTGTTAATGGTGAACCGGTATCCAGGACTTCCAGGCCTCTTCTAAGGCCAAGTGTGCTGCCCATTGCGATAGCGCGAACTTTACCGTCGCCAAGGTGCTGCTGTACTTCGCCAAACAATTTTTTTCCGCTTGGCATGGTAATTTCAATCGCATTATGAACGGCAGGCACATCCTGCAAATCGAATTTAGCATCAAAAACACTGCCAATAACCTGTACCAATTTTCCTTTTTTCATACTAAGTCTCCGGTTCCACCAACTATGTCGAGTAAATCGCCAGTAATC
>JBDKUM010000364.1:0-11679 GCA_039679715.1 Phycisphaerales bacterium | reverse complement strand
GCCAGATCTCCTAAGAACAGGTTGAAAAAAATTGGGACATCCCGCCAGTCGGGTAAGCCCGTCTTCGTGGTCATAGTACCACATTAACCGTTCAAATGTGAGGTCTGGCTTTCATAGTTTCTCGGTGGCAAAAAAATAATTTTTGCGCAATTTAATTAATGCGCAGATATTAAAAAGTTGGGATCAGATGGCTTTGAATAAATCGAAGAGAGGAACAAAAAAAAGGCCGCTTTAAATTAAAGCGGCCTTTGGCTTTTACTTGGATTCCCATTTACATGGGAATGACACTTATCCGAGATTATTCAGCTTTTTCTTCTTTAGGCTGAATTGGCGGAATATTCAAGCCGCCGCCTTCGAGGCCGCCTCTGCGGGTCGATGGTGCTGGAGCCGATGACGGCATTGATTCCAAATCAGGAGCTGGAACGGCCTTTGAATCCTCTTCGGCCCATTTAACTCTACGCATTGAAAGACCAATCTTTCTCGAATCGCTGTCAACGCGGAGAATCTTAACTTCAACTTCCTGTGCAGGTTTTACAACTTCCTGCGGATTATCAATCTTGTGGTCTGCTATTTCAGAAATGTGCAGCAAACCTTCGAGGTCTGATTCAAGTTCGACGAAAACGCCGAAGTTTGTAATCTTTGTAACGACGCCTTTAACGATCTGGCCGGGCAAATATTTTTCCGGAATCGCGTGAACCCACGGATCTTCGGTCAGTTGTTTAATGCCAAGAGATATTCTCTGTTTCTCTTCGTCGACTTCGAGAACAACGCATTTGATTTCCTGATCTCTTGTGAGCGCTTCGCCGGGATGATTGTATTTCTTTGTCCAGCTAATATCTGAAATGTGAATCAAGCCATCAATACCCGGTTCGATTTCATCAAACGCGCCGTAGTTAGTAAGGCTTGTAATCTTAACATTAACGATTGTACCCTGCGGATATTTCTGCGAAGCGATAGCCCATGGATTTGCTTCGAGCTGTTTAACGCCGAGAGAAATTTCCTGTTTTTCTTTATTAACATCGAGAACAACAACGCTAATCTCATCGCCGAGTTTATACATATCGCCGGGATGATTGATTTTCTTCGTCCAGCTCATTTCACTGATGTGAACGAGGCCTTCAACGCCTTCTTCGAGTCTGACGAAAATACCATAATTCATAACGTTAACGACTGCGCCTTTAACCTTTGCGCCGACCGGATAACGTGTTTCGATATTTTCCCACGGACTTGACGATTTCTGTTTAAGGCCGAGAGAAACTTTTTCGTTTTGCTTATCAACGCCGATAACGACACATTCGATTTCCTGATCAAGGTGAACAACTTCAGATGGATGCGATACTCTGCCCCAGCTCAAATCTGAAATGTGCAGCAAGCCGTCTAAGCCGCCGAGGTCAACGAATACGCCGAAATCAGCGATATTCTTGACAACGCCTTTACGAATCTGACCTGCTTCGATTTCAGCAAGCAGTTTTTCTTTGCCTGCGGATCTCTGGTCTTCGATGACTTTACGTCTTGATATGACGATGTTTTTATTATCCTGATCAATTTTGAGAATTTCGCATGTAACATCCTGGCCGATGAATCTGCTGATGTCGCCCGGTTTGCGAATATCGACTTGCGATGCGGGCAAAAAGACAGGTACGCCGATATCGACAAGCAAGCCGCCTTTGATTCTGCGGATAACTTTGCCTGTAACCATATCGCCTTCTTTGTGCGATGTGATTAAACGTTCCCAGCCTCTGATTCTGTCTGCTTTGCGTTTGCTCAAAATGATAAGGCCGCCTGAATCAACTTCTTCGAGCAGCACTTCAATTTCAAGACCCGGCTGAATTTCCGATGGGTCGTCAAATTCTGAAACATCGACAACGCCTTCGCTTTTGAGTCCGATTTCGAGAATGACATCATTGCCAATCTGCTGAATAATTCTGCCTTTGAGAATTGTACCGGGAGTTAAGGCGTCAACTTTCTTTTCGAGAGCTTCGGACAATAATTTGCCGTCTTCTTCTGTGAACAACTCGTTAACTTTGCTTTCGAGTTCCTCTGGTGTGAATCCTAATTTTCTAATTATATTTCTATCAACCATATTTTTCCTTTTCGTGGAGTATTAATAATCCGGCTTTCGCGTCCTCCACATCACGCTTTAAACGCGAAACCTTATTTAACAAAAAACGCATTGACTACACCGCCAACGCGTATTTATTCCTTAAAAACAAATTGGCATATTAACTTTTCTTCTTGTTATCGAATCTCCGTAAGTTTTCAACAAAGTCGTCAATAACCCATTGCGGCGTGGAAGCTCCAGCCGTAATGCCGGCAACATTATTACCGAAAAGGATAGTTTTATCAAGTTCTTTCCAATTTTGCAAATGAAAGGTTTTTTTATTGTAATTTTTGCATAATTCCGCCAGCTTCCTTGTGTTAGCGCTATGCAGGCCGCCAAGGATAAACATGATATCCACCTTCTTGCAAAGCTGTACCGCGCAGCTCTGGCGTTTGATCGCTTCCTTGCACAAGGTATTAATGACCTTTAGTTCGGCAAAGTCGGTTAATGCGATTTCGGCCAGCATCTGGGCAAAATGTTCGGGGCTTTGAGTTGTCTGGCAAATTACACCTAACTTCTTGTGTTTGCATAGTTTAGATATGTCGTTTTTGCTGCCGATAACGGCTATATCGGGAGCGGAGCCTAAAACAGCCTGAACTTCAGGGTGGCCTTTGTCGCCAATGATTGCAACCTGATAGCCTTGCGAATGTAGGAGTTTGGCGATTTTTTGCACCCTTTTTACGAGTACGCAGGTCGCGTCTACAATTTCGAGACCTTTTTCCTCTATTTTATGAATCTGCTCGGCGGTTGCGCCATGCGAACGGATGATGACGGTGCCTGATTTTATTTTTTCGACCTTATCGGCAATTTTCAGCCCGGCATCCGAAAGTTTCTTTACGACATCCTTATTATGGATGATATCGCCAAGACTGTGTACGTTTTTCTCCTTGGATAGAGTTTTTTCGGCCATATTGATGGCATTTCTAACGCCGGGACAAAATCCGCTGCTTTTTGCGATGATTACTTTCATATTTTACTAACAATAGCCACTAAGGCACAAAGACACAAAGATTTTCTATATACAGCCATAAAATGGGTCAGGAGCCTTTTTTTTCGTCGTATTCAAAAGGGGTTTTGCCGACCTTCAATCGAAGTTCATGCTGCATTTGCCTCAAAATTTCAGTTAAATAATGTGCAAAATCTCTGTCGCCCATTTCTTTGACCTTTTCCGCTGGTATCGGCGGGCCGTAAGTAACATAAACTTTGCCTCTTGAAAACCATTTTTGCTGCCTGGGCCAGGCTTCGAAAGCTCCATCTATTACGGATGGCACAATCGGAACGTTCGCTTTTCTCGCGATCAAACCAAAGCCCGGCTTCATTTCGGAAATTTTGCCATCTTCAGTTCTGGTTCCTTCAGGGTAAAGCACTA
The DNA here is from genome assembly GCA_039679715.1 of Phycisphaerales bacterium. Classification (GTDB taxonomy): domain Bacteria; phylum Planctomycetota; class Phycisphaerae; order Sedimentisphaerales; family UBA12454; genus UBA12454. The sequence goes on along the minus strand of JBDKUM010000364.1, from coordinate 8,209 downwards.
GGCCGAAACCATCATTAAGTTTTTCGATAAATGCTCTGATAGCGGTTAAATCGGCCTGGCCTCTTTTGATTGGAATCGCATTGAACGAATGGACAAGCGGGCCAAAAACCGGAATGGTAAAAAGCGTATCTCTGGCGGCGAAACAACATTGACGTCGGAGCGGATCAGCGTTCAGCATCGGGTCGAGAAAACTTTGATGGTTCGACAGCAGCAAAAACGCGCCTTCTTCCGGCACTAACTCTCTGTTGAAAACTGTAGGATTGAAATATACTCTGCAAAATATTCTACAGCCCTGACGCCAGAGGCAATACCAATAATAATTTATTTTCTTCTTAATTTTTTTGATTAACGGTTGAGGATTTTGAACAACATTTGGCAAGGCTTCAATTTGAGTTGAAGCATCACTGTTTTCATTGTTTTTGTAATCGAATGGTTTTCTGCCGACTTTTATTCGGAGTTCCGTCTGCATCTGGCGCATCTTTTCGGTAAGGTCAGACATAAATTCCTTATCAGATTCGGAAGCGATTTTTTCAGGATCGATTTGCTCGCCGTATTGAATGTAAATTTTGCCGTCAATCGAAGGAAAACTTTTGTTTCTCGGCCAACATTCGAAAGCGCCGTCGATGACAACGGGGATAATCGGAGCGTTCGCTCTTTTTGCTAACAGAGTAAAACCCGGTTTGAGCTTTGCGATTTTGCCATCGCGTGTTCTTGTGCCTTCAGGATATAGAACAAGGCCGCAATTATTTTTCAATTTTTCAATGCATTCTCTTATGGCGCCAATGTCCGCCTGATTTCGTTTTATCGGAATGCAGTTGTAAACTTTGAAAATCCAGCCGACTACGGGAACCCTGAAAAGACTGTCTCGTGCGGCAAAGACGCATTGCCTGTTTACCGGCACAACGACGAACATGGGGTCAAGCCAGCACTGATGATTGCAGAGCAAAATAAATCCGCCTTTTTTGGGTACATTCTCAACGCCAAAAAAACGGATTTTGAAAAACAGCATGCAGAAAAATCTGCAAGGCCAGCCGCAGATAAAGTACCATATATATTTTATGAAATTTAAAATTTTCATTTTTGTTTTGCTAATTCGTAAATTTTATCAACAACCTCTTCGAGCGTTAAGCGGGTTGTGTCGATTGTAATTGCATCTTTCGCAGCGGCTAAAGGCGCGACTTTCCTGGAAGTATCCTGCAAATCCCGTTTTTCTATCTCATTTTGTAAGTTGTTTAAATCAACTTTATAGCCGTTTTGAGATAATTCCAGTGCCCTTCTTTTGGCACGCTGGGCGTTATCTGCTGTAAGGAAGATTTTTAAATTCGCTTCTGGAAATACGATAGTACCCTGGTCTCTGCCTTCGGTTACTATTTTTTCACAGCGTGCAGCAAATTCCCGTTGCATTTTCACCAGCCTGTCTCTCAAACTCGGCTGCGAAGCGACGTATTTAACATTTGCTGTAACTTGCGGCTCTCGAATTTTTTCGGTAACATTCTGACCATTGATTTTTACAACCATTGAACCAGACTGAATTTTAAATTCGAATTTCGAGGTATCAGCAATTTTTTCCAGTTGCGCGACATCATTAAAATCACATCCCTGCCGCATCGCTGCAAGTGTAATGGCTCTATACATCGCGCCGGTATCGAGGAAATCGGCATTTAATTTTGCCGCAAGAAGTTTGGCAGTGGAACTTTTGCCGCTGCCGGCCGGGCCATCGATTGTAATAACAAGTTTCGCCATCATCCAAAATATATTACCGCTCCCTCACGGTCGCGGCTCTGATTATGTATTCTTAGTTTAAACTTTAGTATTTGAAACTTTAACAGCGACGATACTCGTATCGTCAGTCTGACGCGCAAGGCCGATAAATCTTCTTCTTAGAGTAAGCGTATTGTTTACAATTTCCGCCGCTGTGCCGGATGCGCATTGTTTGAAAGTTTTAAGCAGATTTTCGATGCCCCAGATTTTAGCATCGAAGTTGACAGCGTCTATCAAGCCATCTGTATAAAATAGCAGCCTGTCCTGATCGCGCAGCTCGACTTTCTCGATTTCGTATTGAGCATCTTTCGTAACGCCAAGAACCAAACCGCCTTTTGACAGTTCGCGAATTTTACCTTTTCGCCAGAGCAGTGCAGGCTCGTGTCCGCAATTGCAGTAAGTCATTGTCATTTCTTTTGCATTTAGAATCGCATAGAACAGCGTGATAAATTCGCCATCTCTGCATTCATCGCATGCGCTTGAGTTCAGCTTGCGAATAATTTCCGCCATAGGATGACGCATGTGGCCACCATCGGCGTAAGCTCTAATCATTCCTCTGAATGAACTCATCATGATCGCAGCGGGTATGCCTTTGCCGATTACATCAGCAATCGCAACAGCCAGGCAATCATTATCCAGCCTGATGAAATCGTACAAATCACCGCCGACACCAAAGCATGGTTTATAAGCGGCGGCGATATTGAGTCCTTCAATTTTCGGCGCTGATTCAGGAATCATTCGCCTTTGAATAATGCTGGCGAGACGAACCTGCTGCGCAACCTGTTCGCCGGCAAGTGCTCTTGCATAATATTTAGCGTTTGTAATCGCAACAGCGCACTGCGAAGCAACTGAACGCGCAAGTGAAATATCATCTTCAGTAAATCCGCCGACTCTGGGGCGGTATAATCTCAACACACCTACCGGCGTGTTCTTGAAAGTCATTGCGACTGTGAGCTGGCTTACGATGCCTTCCTTTTCGGAAGCAGCTTTATATCCAACGCGATCATCTTTGCTCATATCATCGATGATAACCGCTTCGCCCGCGAACGCAGCTTGGATAACAGGGTCTTCTCGAGTAACAGGTCCTTTATTTCTATATTCTTCGCTAAGTCCGAAGGTGCTGCGCATTTTCAAATCGCCGGCCTCGTCATCAAGCAATCTTATCGAACAAGCCGATGCGCCCGTAATTTCAACAGCGGCCCGCGCAAGCTTATCCAGAACCTCACCAAGCGCAAAACCGCCGGCTACCAGCGTAATTAACTGGTATATTTGTTCTTCCCTTTTTGTTTTTCCAAGTATTTTCATATCTTCTATTTCTTCTTTTGAGCCATTATTATAACTAATTTATAATAATTTTAAATTAAGATTATATTGTATTATTTTCTCCTTAGAGGTGAAAAACCATACTTATTGCAAAATTTACATTCCATATTATACTGACATTTGAGGTAAATTCAATGGCAATCGCTAAACTCGCAATTTTCAGCGGCTATGTGCAGGGCGTTGGTTTTCGTTTCACCGCCAAGCAAATCGCGCATCGTTATGAACTCACCGGCTATGTTCGCAACAGAGACGATGGGAAAGTTGAAATGCGCTTGCAGGGAGAACCGCAGGACATAGAAGATTGCATCGAAGATTTGAAAGATACCTTCTCATGCAGAGATGTAAAGGTCGAGGATGCCGACTTTAATTCATCCTTTGAAGATTTCGGCATCGCACTATAAAAATAAATGAAATCACACCAAAAAAGAAATCTGTTCCATAGTTATAAAATCCTTCTATCACATCAATGGGTAAAGCTCATAGGGATTTTTTTTGTTAACCTGATAAAGGCAAGTCCCGCCTGGCTTATGCCAATAGTTACCGCCATGATGATCGACCTGGCCGCCGGCAAAGACCCGAAAAAGATAACAAAACTTTCCTGGTATTTGATTTTCATGATCGTCCTAATCGCACAAAATGTCCCGACCCATACTCTTTATGCGCGAATGTTAAGCGATGTCATGCGAGGCATCAGTCTTTATCTCCGCAAGGAACTTTGCCGTCAGCTTCAGCGGCTTAGTATACTCTATCATCATAAATCCAGCATAGGCAAACTTCATTCAAAAATAATCCGTGATATTGAAATCGTCGAACAAACACCCAGAATCCTCGCCGAACAGGTATTTACTTTTATATGCCAGGTAACAATCGCCGTTGCAGCGATAGCAATCCGCAAACCAATCGCACTATTGTTCTTTTTAATTGCCGTACCAATTGCGGTAACCCTCAGGCAAGTATTCGCCCGTAAAGTCAAAAAAAGCGCAAAGAGTTACCGCTATGCGATGGAAAACATGAGTTCATCAATGAACGATATGCTCAATATGATACCAATCACAAGAGCGCATGGCCTTGAAGAATACGAAGTAAAAGAAATTGATTCCAAAATTTCCGCTGTCTTCCGCAGAGGCAAACATTTTGATACCCTCGTCGCCCTCTTCGGATCCTCTACATGGGTAGGAATGTCGATAATACATATTACCTTCATTGCAGGCTCCGTCTATTCCGCAATAAAAGGCTATATTACTATCGGCGATGTCGTACTTTTCAATTCGATGTTCCTCACGCTAACAGGTCAAATGCTGATGATAATCGGCACTCTCCCGCAACTTAGCCAGGCAGGCGATTCGATTAATTCGATTTATGAAGTGCTGACATCACCCGACCTCGAAGAAAACAGCGGTAAAAAGCCGTTTCATAAAATTACAGGCAAATTCGAATTTGTAAACGTCAATTATCAATATCCCGAAACAACTCGCCACGCTTTAAAAGATTTTTCGATTGTTGTCGAACCCGGCCAATCGGTTGCGTTTGTAGGCCCAAGCGGAAGCGGCAAATCAACCATACTTTCGCTTGTTCTTGGTTTTATCAGGCCAAACAGCGGCAAACTTCTCATCGACGGCAGAGACATAAAAGAAATGGATTTACGAACATATCGAAAATACGTAGGCGTTGTAACACAGGAAAGTATTTTCTTTTCAGGCTCTCTTTATGAGAATGTAGCTTATGGCGATAAAACTGTTACGCAAGAAGAAGTTATCGCGGCATTACAGGCTGCCGATGCATGGGATTTTGTCGAAGAATTGCCGGATAAAATTTACACCAATATCGGTGCTGACGGCTTGAAACTTTCCGGCGGGCAAATGCAAAGACTCGCGATTGCACGTGCCATAATTCGTGACCCAAAAGTAATTATACTCGATGAAGCGACAAGTTCGCTCGATGTGGAATCGGAAGAAAGGGTTCGCCTTGCTTTGGATAAAGTAGTAAAGAATCGTACAACTTTCGTCGTCGCACATAGAGTAACAACTACAAGGAATGTCGATAGAATTGTAATTCTGAACAATGGCCGAATTATCGACCAGGGAAGTCCTGCGGAACTGTTAACGAAAGATAATTTTTATTCCAGAGCAGTCGCACAAAGCAAGAAATAAAAAAATAACTATGAGCTTCTTAGGCAAAGCCGCCTCAAACAATTGCATTAAGATTGAGATTGCCACGGCCTTTCAGGCCTCGCAATGACAAATTAGAGTTGTTATTCAGTTTCAAACCTTTTATCTCTGTACTTTTTGATTTCTGATCTTTTTTTCTTTTGATTTAATCTTTTTTCAACCGATGAGTAACTCGGTTTTGTTAATTTTCTTTTTTTGGGTTTTCTAAGTGCTGCTTCGATTAAATCTTTTAGTTTCTCAATCGCGAAATCGCGGTTAGCCCTTTGGGTTCTGAATCTCTGGCTTTCAACAATTAATCTGTTGTCTTTTGTGAGCCGATGTGAAAGTTTATGTAAGATAATATGTTTTTGCTGATCATTTAAAAAACTGCAATTCTGAATATCGACAATTACAGCGACCTTCGTGTTAAGTTTATTTACATTTTGTCCGCCGGGTCCGGAACTTCTGCTGGTTTTGAACTCCAGTTCACTTTCAGGTATTTGGATTTTGAGCGTTTCCATTTGGATTAATTGGAGGCCTTTGTGCAACAAGACAAATCAATCTTCTTGACGAAACAATTTGTCCTGCCGCGTAAAGCTGGAAATAATATTCACCAGGCTGATTGAACGCCAGGCCTTCGAACGCGAGCACGACAGAAACGATACTTTTAACGTCAGGAAAATTAATTTGTGCTTTCTGGCTTAAAACAATTTTCTCATCGTTGTCGACAAGCCGCACTTCAACTTCAGTCGCATCATGGCCGTTTGTCATCTCGGCAAAAAAGAACAGACGCGGGAAACGTATGGGGTATTGCGGCGCAAAAATCCTGTCGATGATACCGATTAAGCTAGAAGTTTTAGTAGGTGCATCAAACAAAACTCTTTCACAGATTATCGTCGAAAGCACTACCGGCGGAACTTGCGTCATTTTACATCCTTATTCTAATTCATTTAGGGCTGCTTAGCTTTAATTTGAAAATTGGCCAAACATTTAATGCCGAAAAAAACCATCCTGCTAATATAATACTTGAACCAATGAAAAGCGAAAAATCTTCAAATCCTTCAAAGACCACTAATGTCGGAATCAGGAATATCCCAACAGCCGCTATATTACGCCATCCTTGTCCAAAAGGGAACTTATTTCTTTTCATCCACTGCTGACAAATCATTATACCCAGCCAGCCGCAAAAAACACCTATTATAGCCCCTGCAAATACATCCGAAACGTAGTGAGCCAAATCAACTACACGCAAATATCCCACCAGCGCAGCGATGATCAACAGATTTAGAAACGAAAATCTCGAAATAAAAGGCGAAACAGCCACTACAATTGCGAATATTGTTGCAGTATCCCCCGAGGGAAAAGATTGGCTTGAAGATTTATAAAAAATATCTAAGTGCGAAGACTGCTGAACGTTTGGTGTCTGTGTTTTAAAATATGTGTAGGGTCTTTCCCTTTCGATAATTATTTTTGCCGGTGAAACTATGGCCAGCACCAGCAGCATTGAGATCGCACCTGTCAAAATTATTTCAATTCTTTTTTTTAAAAAACCGCAGATGAAAATCAGCCACAAAGGAACGTATGATTTTCCAATCGGCCTGATTAAATTCATTCCAGGTATTTTTTCAAGCTGATCGTGCTTTTGGAAAAACGACGATACATGAACATCAGCGTACAGATAACTGTACAAAGCCAGAAGAGCGAATAATACAATTGATATGACGACAAAATATCTTATCTTGTTGTACTTACTTTTTGTCATAAACCACACTGCCTTTTCGCAGCAAAACTACAACTTCTATTTTTTTGCCTTTCGAATAATTATAGCCGCTCTTGCATGCAATTTGTTTTAAAGACATTGTTTTATAACGGTTTTGAATACCTGCAAAAATATCGCTCGGTATAATCAAGACTCCATCATTGGTTTGTCCAAGCCATTCCAGAAGTTTTTCTTCGTTCTTAATGTGTTCGATATTTCGACCGACATAAAAATTCAATGTCGGCTCTGCGAATTTATACATAGCAACAGGGACATCATTGCTTGTTTGTGTTCTGATTTGCTGTGAAAGATAAGGTGTAATCTTAATTGATTCAAAAGCAGGAATTACCCGCCATGAAACAAAAATCTCTAATACTATAATTCCTGCTAAAGCAATTTTAGCGCTTTGCTTAAATTTGTTTGCCTGCTGAAAATGATAAATCAGAACTGATAGAACGGTAAGAATAAATGCCGCTATTATGCCCGGCAAAAAAAGGGACGGAATTTTCAAAAACCATGGTGCAATCAAAAAAATGGATATTATTCCAGATGCGATGGGAAGAAAAAACCATACTCCTCTGCGAAGCCACATTTTATCACAATCAGATAATGAATTTTCATCTGACGCGTTTATAACATACGCTGCGCAAAGTGCCAGAGCAGGCCAGATGAATACGATATAATGAGGTAATTTGGTAATTGCCAAACTCATGATTATGAAAACGGGTACAATCCAGCTTATCAATAATATTCGTGACTGCTGCGTTCCGATTCTTTTGCCCAGCATGGCAGAAAATGCTCCAGGTAGAAAAAGAATCCAGGGAAAAAATCCGCCTATGACGATAGGAATGTAATAGGGCAAATAAGCGAAGAAATTTCCGCCATGATGCTCCATTGGTCTTAATGCACGTTCTATTACATGGCGGCCTACGAAAACTTTGAAAAAATCTCCGTTTGCCGCTTCATTTGCAGGCAGTGCCCATGCCAGAAAAATCAAACAACCAATGATCAGGGCCGTTACACCGAAAAGAATATTTTTAGTGAAATTAGAATTTTTGCGGTTCAAAATCAATGCGGTACCAATCGCGGGCACAGGCAGCAATCCTATCGGTCCTTTTGCCATCATTCCAAACCCAAGCACAACTCCGATTAGTATCGCATGATAGAACCTGGGCTTTGAAGTAAGGGCGTATGTAAAAACGAGCATTGCACCGGCAGT
>JBDKUM010000363.1:0-4108 GCA_039679715.1 Phycisphaerales bacterium | reverse complement strand
AGAGACACAGGAATCGACCAACCATGGTAAATTCCCGGGCCTGGCAGAAATCCCTGTTGTCGGCGGACTATTCAAGAGCAAAGCGGATACGACAACAAAGAAAGAAGTCATGATATTTATTACGCCGCAATTAATAAGGGACAATGAAGTTGCTTTTTCAGACCGCAATACGATGATCAATGGTGCCCAAGAGATAGAAAAATTGCGCTCTCCAGAATTTTATGCGATGGAAAAGAACAGTAATAAAAAACTGAAAGAAGATGAAATTCAATCGTTAAATGAAGCCATTAATGTACTAGGCGAAAACGATGAAATCCAAAAAACAAGTACTCATAACAATACAATGAAGACTTCAAATGAAATGAGTACTGAACAGGAAAAACAGATGATCCAGCAAGCACTTTCACTGCTGGCGGTTGATTCAGATGCAGGTAAAGAAAATAAAGATAAATGAAAAAAATAAACAAACATTTTATTTTAGCTTTTTTTGCATTGATAGCTTTGCCTCAAGTCATCTGCGCTGTAAACGAATTCGCATGGAGAACGGATTTTGCTCCTATTGTACTTACAAATATATCCCAAAAATCAGATGTACAGGAAGGAAGTTCGACAATTACCCTGGACGTTTCAGGATTCGATGATGAAGCTATAATAACAGCAAATAATGAGGCCGGTTCAGTATTAACAAATGGTACAGATACGCTGATAACAGAATATAAGCTCACATTCGACGGCGACGGAACAAGCAAATCGGGCGGTAACAGTATGGAAAATTATGTATCGGCCGGTAGTTTTCTGGATCCGGGAATGAACATAAAATATGTGCCTGGCGACCAGGAAGTTGAGGTTAAACTTCATGTCAGGGCGAGCAATCGTGCTGATGGCGTTTCAGATTCAGGAAATTATACGGCTACACAGACACTAACAATTACCTGGGATGGTTTATGATAAAAGAAAAAAATAAATCTAATATATGCGAACTGATGCCGGAAGATGATATGCTTGATTCTTTTGAAAATCAAACACAGGCACCCAAAGCTGCGAAAAAGTTCAATATTAATAACAGCATTTTGCTGGATATTATAACGGACCAAAACAGGGCAAAATTCGTTTGGCAGTGCGTTTGCGCAAGTTTTGGAGTATTAATCGTTTTAGCGGGTTTTATGTACTTTAATTTGTACAAAAGCAATGAAAACCTGGAGGAAAAAATAGTAAATTTCGCCAGGCTTGAAACCAGTTTGGCAGAATCAAAGGTTGAAGCCGACAGATTAAAAACTCAAGTTTTTGAAGCTAATAACGAACTAAAGACTGCAAAAACCGAATTAAATAAATGCAAAACCGAGAGTACAAAACTCCAGGAAGAACTTGATACTGTATCAACTCAATTAAAAGATTTGCAGGATAGAAATGCTGAAGTGGCAAAAATACTCAACGGCAGACTTCAGAAATTATCTAAGTAAAGCAAAATCAATATTTTGCAGCAAATCAGGCTTTATGCCTCAATTTTAGAATATACGCGATAATATCTTTGCGGCTGATGATACCTACAAGTTTGCCGCCAGATGTGATAAGCACCCTTCTGAAACTATTCTTTATGAGACACTCTGCTATATCAATAAGGCTGTCTTCTTCATTAAAACTGACCACCCCTTTTGTCATGAAATCTTCTACTTTTTCCGATTTGTTTTCAGTTTCATAAAGCAGTCTTAAAACGTCCTTTTCTGTGATTATGCCTGCGATAGTCATATCATCATTAACAACCGGTAAACCCGTTATATTGTTCTCTACAAGCGTTCTGATGGCATCATAGACTTCTGTCTGGCGTTTTACATAGATCAGCTTCGTAGACATTATTGTTTTGGCCTTGAACATCTTTAACTCCTTAAGGATAAATCCATTTATAGTATTTTCGGCATTTAAAATTTTTTCATAACGGAAAATGAGAAAAAAGTTCTTAAGTTCCTGAAAAATTACTCGACAATTAAAGTAAACCTACATCATTGGGAAAGGCATGGGGCTTAGTTATGGCAGAAATCCAGGAACTATTATTAGAAACAAATATCTCCCAAATAGAAAATGATCGTTTCAAGTCGGATGTATTGCTGGAAGACACCCTATCTAAAACCTTATTTGACAATAACTTAACGAAACGCGAGATCGAAATTCTAAATTTAATCCTGATAGGCAATACCAATAAAGAAATATCACAAAAGATAAGCAGAACAGAGCGAACCATAGAATATCATCGAAATCGATTAATGCATAAATTGGGGACAAAAACAGCAGCAGAACTAGTTAAAAAAGCCATAACATTGGGGCTTGTCTAGTACACAAGAGCATAAGGCATAAGGCATAAGGGACAAGTCTTGACGAACCCGGCCTCAAGCGCAACGGATTGAAGCGTTGCCCTTCTGAACCCAGCCATAGTCCCCTTCGAGGATTGAAATGATGGAAGGCCTAATCAAACTACCCGCTCGCTTACGGTCGCGGCTCTGATATGACTGCGGCTAAACGAATACATTTGCGCTGGAAAAAAGTTGCGCGAAAGAAAAAAATAAATAAATTTATTCCCTTCAAATCCAAACCTTTACAGAAATTCATATAAAGATTTTTCAAAAAAATTAACCAATGCGCGCAAGTACTCTCTTAATATGGAAGGATATAACAGAGAAACTTCGAATTATAAAAAGGCGCAAGTTTTTTTTGATGTAAAATGACATAAAAAAGTGTGAAAAAAGCGAAAAAAAGTGAACGAAAAGCGGCCAAAAGTGATTCAAAAGTAGTCAGAAAGCGGAGAAAAGTGGTTGAAAAGAAGAAAAAAGTTACTTAGCCACCCCCTTAGAATTTTATTTTTATGTGGAATAAAATTCCTGAAAAATCGGGGGCTTCCGCTAACGCTCCAGCAAAGGCACCAAGACACAAAGAAATTTGAAATTTATTTAAAGTAGATTAATGGTATTACGGATTTCATTTCGCGATCTGGGGTTTCGTTAACACGGCTCGTTTCGGATGGCGTCAAAAAGGGTTGATGAATAAATTGCTGAATAATTTAACCACGAATGAACACGAATAAACACTAATTATTTGAACACAGAACTAAGAATACCCTCTACGAGGGCTTTCGCTGTGCTCCAGCAGAATGAGGAAGGAAAAATATGAGACGCAGAGAAAAACAATTAAAAGTAATCACCGAATTGTTCGAAGAAAACGAAGGTGAACAAAAAGTTCTTAAAGCAAACAATATTTCAGAACAGACATTCAGGAAATGGCTGACTGATAAATACTTTATTTCGACAATCACAAATAAAATCAAAACGATCAATCTGTCTAACCAGATCCTACTGGCGAAACTATTGCCGGCCGTAACGGCGAAACTGGTCCATCTGTGCAGCAGCGATAACGAAGATGTAAGCAGAAAGGCATGCCTGGCGTTTATGGAATTACAAAAGATTAAAGAACCAAACCCCGATGTAGAGGAAGAACCAAAACTTGATTTCGATGACGAAACAGCTTCGAAAGTGTGGGCGGTAATAGCAGAAAGCAGAAAGAAAAAAGTGAAAAGCGAATAGTGAAAAGTGAAAAGTTGCGAAAAAGAACGCAAATTAGTCCGCGTATCTCGCATCCCGTGAAGCGTATCTCGCTGAAAATTCAAACTCGGTTTAATACAAATGGACACTAATTTTTGAACGTTGAACATCGAACACTCAACTTCCAACATTGAATTTTGGAATTTACTGTTTTAAATGATTTCTCGACTTCGTCCCGTTTTCACGGAACTACGCTCGAAATGACAGAATGAGGTCTGCGGTTGCCCTTTACAGGATTTGCGCTACGCTCCAACGAGGCTCGTTTCGGATTCGTTTTGCGGTTGCGAGTAAACCAGCACCAAAGATTTCAAGGATTTACAAGGATCAATTCAACCACGAATTAACACGAATAAACACTAATTATTTAACGCTGATTACGCTGATGATACTGATTTTTTCACCACAGAGAAACTATGAAAGCCAGACCTCACAATTGAACGGTTATGTGGTACTATGACCACGGTAGACGGGCTTACCCGACTGGCGGGATGTCCCAATTTTTTTCAACCTGTTCTTAGGAG
>JBDKUM010000362.1:0-32355 GCA_039679715.1 Phycisphaerales bacterium | reverse complement strand
GTCGAATGGGTTCCCGGAACACAAATAGGCTGGAATTAATTTTCAGAAACGGAATATAAAGTAGCGGGGATTTTTAACCGGAGAGTGTTGTTTTCCGGTTTTTTTTTAATTTAAAAATATTAGGAATTTATTTGCTTGGCTTTGCTTGCCCGATACAATATGAAACTTTAAAAATTACTTTGGATACTAATTGCATTTCGAATACCAATATCGCTGGTATGGGTTGAAATTCAGGCGCCCCTATAGATACTTAAAGGCCTGATCTAAATGGCTCAAATCGTACATAGCGGCCTTTGATTGAAGGCCCTCTGGACATGTGCAAGGAACACAACATTTCAGTTCAGATCGATAACTGGGAATCCTGGATGAAGAGGTGCGGACTATTGAGTGTTTTTTTGCGTGGCCTCTTGATAATTGATATTCACATGAATGATCCGAAATGGAACTTGAATGGTAAGGCCAACTTGTGGATTGGACACCAGGTACAGTCGATAAAGAAAGGACCATAAATATGACTCCGCGAGAAGAATTTATTAATGCCTTGGAATGCAGGCAGCCTCTGGGCAGGGTTCCTCATTTTGAACTGGTATTCTTTTTGACTATGGAGACATTTGGCAAGGTACACCCGATATATCGCAATTACATGCAATGGGGTCAGATGTCTGAAACTGAACGTATACTACATCGGCGTGATATTGCAGATGTGTATGTTCAGACCGCTCGCAAGTATGAGCATTCAGCGATTTTCTTCCATCCTCCTCAGGGTTGGACGAGCGATCTTGATGGTGAACTTCTGCGAACATTTGAGCATATCCGTGAACTGTCAAATCAGGATTATTTTCTCATGATGCATGGCGATGCGACTTACGAAATCCCTCAAGGCGACACAATGATGAGTTTTGTTAGTTTAATAGCCGATGATCCTCAACATGTCAAAGATGTTGCTCAAAAGCATGTGGACGATGCCTTGGCTCGCGCGAGCAAGTTTCGCGGAATGCTTGACGGTTTTGCTCTATGCAGCGATTACTGTTTTAACAGCGGGCCATTTCTTTCTCCGTCCATGTTTGATGAGTTTATTACTCCTTATCTTGCACAGTTGATAGCGGGCTATCGTGAAATGGGGTTTTATACAATCAAACACACCGATGGCAATATTATGCCGATTCTTGATTCACTTATTTCAACAAAGCCACACGCTCTACACAGTATCGATCCTCAAGGCGGTGTCGATATTGTCGAAGTAAAACGCCGTGTTGCAGGCAAGATTTGTCTTATAGGTAACGTAAATTGCGGCCTGCTTGATACCGGTACGGAGCAGGATATAATCGATTCTGTTCGATATGCACTTAAAAATGGAATGCCAGGCGGCGGTTATATTTTTTCAACAAGCAACTGCATTTATACAGGCATGAATCTCAAGCGATATGAATTGATGCTCGAGCTTTGGAGAAAAGAAGGTAATTACGAATAATGTAATTAAGGTGAAAAACGAATAGGTAAACTTTCTTTTTTTCAGGCTTTGGAAGTTTGAATGATATATTTTTATGCTATAATTCTTCCACTGTCCTCAAAATGTCCTTAAAACAGATATTAAGATAGTATAAAATCGTGCGAATATAGTAAAGAAACAAGAGTCTTTAAATTCTTGCTTTTATTTGAGTTAAGTGTTAAATATAGGTTTTTGATAATGTTACAGAAAGTGGGCAGTTCGAGTCTCGCCCTCTCCGTTATAAGAGAGCCATTAGTTAAGCTCTTGATTACCAACGGATTAAGAAACCCATTAGAGTTACTCGCTATATTTCCCATTAAATTCATCACCACGTCTTATTATTTGCTGTAATTTCCAAATATGCCTCGTAAAAACAACTAAATCATCATGCAGTTTGTAGCGATTTTCTTATGTCAAGTTCTTTTCGGATTTCTAAAGCCCTTGCTTTTGTAATAGAATAAAATGCCATGGTCGATATCGCAATAATCATTCCGACGGCGGGCACAAGAGCGTAAAGAATTCGGAGACTGAATATCGTTGAAACAGATTGAACCGCGACGCTCTGGTCAAAGCCAGACCAGTTCATCATATAGCCGCTTAAAATCATGACGCCGGAAATACCAAGTTTAAATACCCAGGCGAAAACTGCTCCGTACATACCTTCCTGACGTACTCCAGATTTCAGTTCATCCAAATCACATATATCAGCCAGCATGGAAGATGTCATTATCCAGACACAGGTTTATGCTTGAATAGGTATCGATGCCATCAAATACCAGTTCAAGTTTTTTATTGGCAAATGATGAATCTATCGTAAATTCGCGTAAAAAGAGCCAGTTGCAACGCGACACCCATCGGCATTGTTTAAAATTATCTTCCCGGAACGGGTCTACGATTAAAGAATTATCAAAAAGAACGCTGTGAACATCACGAGGAATATCCGTCTCAAAAATCCGTTCAGAGTCAAATTCGTTTGGCGAAGAAAGGCATTTGATTTTCCAACCATTATTTAACAACAGTTTTTATGCTGACACAAAACACTCCCATACATTAAATTACCACAACAGCCGGTAAAAAAATGAGTTGAAAATTACTATCTCGAAAGCCAACCACCATCAACAGCAACTGTAAAGCCGGTAATATAATCAGAAGCTTTTGAAGCAAGAAACACCGCCGTCCCTTTTAAATCTTTCGGCTCACCCCATCTTCCGGCCGGTATTCTTCCAAGTATTTCTGCACTGCGTTTTGCATCTGCCCGAAGCGGAGCTGTGTTGTCCGTGGCCATATAACCAGGAGCTATAGCATTCACATTTATTCCGTGACAAGAAAGCTCATTGGCAAGAAGTTTGGTAAGGCCCATTATCGCGCTCTTCGATGCGGTATAGGATGGAACAAACACGCCCCCTTGAAAACTTAACATTGATGCGGTATTAATTATTTTGCCGCCTCGTCCTTGTGATATCATCACTTTCGCTACTGCTTGTGAAAGAAAGAAAACTGTTCTGATGTTAATATTCATAACATCATCCCAGTCTTTTTCTGTAAATTCCGTTATTGGTGCCCTTCTGATAATACCAGCATTATTAAAAAGAATATCGATTGAACCTAAAGCATCTATTGTCTGTTTTATTATTCCCTGAACACATTCTTTTTTACTCAAATCAGCAGATATACTAACGGTTTTTCGTCCAAGTTTTTTGATTTTTTCTGCCGTTTCAGAAGTGTCAATCACATCAACTAACGCTACATCTGCGCCGGCTTCAGCAAGGCCTATAGCCATTGCCTGACCAAGCCCGCGAGCTGAACCTGTTACTATTGCCTTTTTTTCTTCAAGTCTAAAATCATCAATTATCATTTTTCAAATTTCCCTGTTTTTAAAATATTTTATTTCAAATCGGACATCTTTACGCCATCCATGTCATCGAAATCCTGGTTTTCGCCACCCATCGCCCATATAAACGTGTAATTTCTCGTGCCCACGCCGGCATGTATAGACCAGCTTGGAGAAATCACTATTTGTTCATTGCGAACAACAACCTGCCTTGTCATATCAGGCTTACCCATATAATGAAATACACAATCAGCAGTTTTATCTAAATCAAAATACATATAAACTTCCGTCCTGCGAGCATGAGTGTGTACGGGCATTGTATTCCACACGCTGCCTGAAGCAAGTTCGGTTAAACCCATTACAAGCTGGCAGCTTTTAATTCCATTCGGATAAATATATTTGTAAATCGTCCTGACATTGCAGTTTCGTTCGTTACCAAGCTCAACTGCCGTCGCATCTTTCTTATGTATCAAAGTTGTAGGATATTCTGTATGAGCGGGATAACTGATAATATAAAACTTTGCAGGTGTTTCAGGAAAATCGCTTAAAAAAACAATTTCTTTCTGTCCCCGTGAGATATAAAGGCAATCACGATTAGCAAGTTCATATACTTTACCATCCACTGCTATTTTACCCGAACCGCCGATGTTTATTATCCCAATCTCACGTCTTTGCGCAAAATATTTGGCGGCAAGCTGCGGAGGACAATCTAACAATAGAGACTTCTTTAAGGGAACAGCCGATGCAATTACTACTCTGTCAACGTCAGAATAAACAACAGGAATACAATCAGCAGTAAATAAATTATCGACAAGAAAATTCTTCCGTACTTCATCGGTTGTCATCCGTTCATAGCGAACCGGATCCGGTGAGATTCTTGATTCAACTGCCATATTCGAAAAAACATTGCTAAATCCATGATTGGATAGGGCATTCTTATGGTTCAATGCAATATTTTCAATAATATCAAACGGTTTCATTTTATAATTCCTGTATTTTTCAAAACAATCTTATTATTTAAACCGAACCCTATTCTACACAATTACCATGCCCGATTACATATCTTTTCGTGCTCAAAAATCTCCATTTAGCGCAAACCAATCTGCATTTTTAACTTAAAAACACAGGTTTTTGCCAAATCATTTTAACGAAATAGGATTGGCTGTTAACATTATAAGAACTATCGACACATTGTGCCCACCCCTTTTTGCGCATCATTTTCTCCATATAGCGCAAAAGTGATTTAAACGCCCAAAAGCGTCCTTTTTGCATAATACTTGCTCTGCGGAAAAACAAAAACGAAATAGTAGAAAAGATTTAAGTGTGAAATTTCTTTATAGGACATGCCAAAATTACATATCTACAAATTTTGTGTTCGTTATCTAACGCTATATCGCTTGCGATATTCTAATGGTGAACAGCCTCTTTCCTGTTTGAAAAAGCGAGAGATATGATTAATGCTTGAAAATCCTAAATATAATGCTATGTCAAGAACAGACATAGTGCTTTCTGTCAGAAGTTCTGCCATCTTATTGACTTTCTCTTTTTTAATCCTTTCGTACAATGAATAGCCGAGAGCCTTTTTAAATCTTAGCTGTAAAGCTCTTTTAGAAAGACAAACATAGTCCGCAACATCAGAAACTTGAATCATATAACGTGCGTTCTGCCGGATATATACCAATGATTTTACTACTTCATGATCTTCAACACAGTAAACATCCGTTGACTGACGCCTTGCTATACCTATAGGTCGAACTATTATTTCGTTCGGAAGTAATGATTTTTTTGTCATCATTTCATCAAGGAGCTTGGCTGTTTCGTAGCCTGCACGAGAAACGTTGAGTTTAACACTTGAAAGCGATGGGTAGCAAAGATCGCAAACAACCTCATCATCATCGACACCGATAACTGCAATACCATCCGGTATTCTGATACCGGCTATTTTGGCGGCCTCTATCAGTTGTTTCCCCCTGTCATCATTGCATGCCATTATCGCTATGGGATTGGGAAGTGATTTCAGCCATTCAACAAGAGATTGCTGATCATCGCGTTGAGTTTTTCTTTTTTTCGTCGGCCGATAAATGTTAAGAGAATGCCCTGCATCATTGATGACTTTTTCAAAAGCTTTACATCTGTTCTCTGACCAGAACATGTTCTCTAATCCGCAAAAACCGAATTCATGAAAACCAAGTCCCAAAAGGTACTCTCCGGCCATTTTGCCCATACCATCATTATCACCTTTGACATTAGGCACGCCTGATATATCTTTTTCAATATGTCTGGCAACTATTATAGGTATGCCGTGATCTCTAAGCTGCTCGATATCTTTTTGAGGAAATCTGGTGATAATGCCGTCTGGTTTCCATGCAAGTATCTGCTTAACAGTATTAAAGTTCTTATGATAGAAAGGTTCTTCATGCAAGAATGCCCAGGGGCCAAATTTCTTGGAATATTCAACAATCCCCCGCAGCATCGACCTGCCGTAAGCACGAGAAGTTTCTATCTGTAAGAAAATCCGTTTAACATCTTGCATAATATTATTCACAACCTTTATATATGGTATACACTTTCATAACATTATTCACAATCTTTATATATGGTATATTTCGGCCAAATTGTAGTATTATTCCAAGTGCAAATATCTTTTTTTAAGACAAAGTTTGCTTTTTTCCTTCAAAAAAAACAAATTAAAACACATTTGGCTAAGTTTATATATTTTCAAACAATTTGCGCCTTTTGGATAAAAAAGTGCGCAAATAGGATTAGATTTAAATCTGATATTTCGGATAATACTGTATATGCTTAAACAAAATAATTTCAATTTAATAAATGAGTCGAAACACCCTGTTTTGGGAGATTGCTCTTTTTATCTACCCATAAACAGATCATCTGATAATTTATTCTCTATCGGCAGCGATGGCGTAGAGGCCATTTACACACCGTTCGATAAGCGGCACAAGCCCGTTGCTTTTGGATAAATGTGATAATCTTACAGATGCCCTGCCGACGATTTTAGGTAAATGATGCACATAGAATCAATCGCGATTTAAACCTCAGCCGATAACAACACCTAAACTTTTATACATGTGTTCACGGATGTTATTTATTTAGAAATTTTAAATCTCTCATCCATTCAACACATTCCTGCCGCCAGTCACAGGAATAACCCGTAGAAAAACCCAATCCAAAGCCATGCCCGCCCCTGCTGAATATATGCAGCTCTGTCGAAACGCCGGTATTTTTTAATGCAGAATAAAACATAATACTATTTTCGACGGGCACTGCTTTATCATCGGTTGCATGAACGAGAAAACTTGGCGGAGTATTTCCATCTACATGCAGTTCATTTGAAAGTTCTTCGACAAGCGATTCATTAGGTTCAGAGCCAATTAGATTCTGCCTTGAGCCCATATGCCCATAAGTTTTTTTGAATGAAATGACAGGATATAACAACACCATAAAATCAGGCCTGCACGAAACATCGTTAACTAACTCATCAGGGCTTGCTTTTTGCCAGTGAGTACCAACCGTTGACGCAAGATGACCGCCTGCCGAAAATCCCATAATGCCAAGTTTATCAGGTTTGATTCCATATTGAGCCGCTCTGCAGCGAACGATGCTCACTGCTTTCCTGCCATCCTTAATCGGCCATGGATAAGAGGGAATTTTAGAATCAGTAGTAATGTGATAACTGAGCACAAACGCAGCTGCACCGATAGAATTTAGCCACTGAGCAATCTCATACCCTTCCTTTTCCACAACTACCTGGCCGTAGGCGCCTCCCGGACAAACAACAATACCTGTGCCTGTGTTCAGTGAAGATTGCGGCAGAAATACCTCCAGCTTAATTTTAGGGTTTTCAGGCCATAAACTTATTATCTGATTTGTTTTATTATTTTCACCAAAAACATCATTACCGGCAAATACAGATGTCATAATCAAAATTCCATATACCCATGTCCATTTTCCAATTATTTTTTTAGTCATCATAACGTATTCCAAATAATTTACTATGTATAAATCTTGTTCGTATTTACACTTCTGTCCTAAAATATTCTCAAGTTATCAATATGGTCATCTATATCGTCATCTCTGTATCATCAACTTCAGCCTTTCCTTGGGACTATATCAGTCAAATCCAGAGCCGTCTCACGGTGAAGCGAAAGGTGCTTGAAACTGCCAGAGGCACTACCATAAACAGAGACGGTGTGGGTTCCCTCAGATAGCGAATCTTCGCCGATGGCCAAATAGCTTGCAGTAAGCGTACGCTGACTCTCGCCGGCGGGAGATATGATCTGCTGTACACCTATAGAAGAACCAACGGTCTGGCCATCAATAACAATTCACAATTTATTAGATAGGCTGACATATACACAACTACCTCTTGTCATATATAGACAAAAAGCGGGCGAAGAGATTCGAACTCTCGACTTTCAACTTGGGAAACTGAAATGATAGATTTTTATTTTTTTTATGCTATAATGTGTCCACTGTCCTCAAACTGTTCTTAAAATAGAGTTCAAGACAGTAGAAAATCGTGCTGAGATAGTAAAGAAAAAATAGGTTTTTAATAATATTACAGAAAGTGGCCAGATTAAATCTCGCCCTCTCCGTTTCTTTTTAGTGGGAAAAGATCATGGCAAAGACTGGGAGCATTCTCGATATTCTTAGGGTAGGAATAGCAAGAGAAACTGAAGCAAATGTTTTTTACAATCTGCTTTCGCAATATGTCAACAATCCTGACATTGTTCAAATCTGTAAAGAATTCGCCGCTGAAGAGCTCGAACATAAAGCTAACCTCGAGCTTGAAGTTTTCAAATTAGGTGAAACCACCAGTAAGAATTCAACAATCACCAGTAAGCCTTTGGATTATATGGTCGATTTGTCAAAGGTAATGAACTTGAATTATCCCGATTTGCTTATTCTGGCAATGGCTAAAGAAAAAGAAGCTTTCAGGTTTTATATAGAATTATATTCATTGACAGACAAACAGGAATTCCGCGAAGTATTGATGGAGATGGCCGAAGAAGAGGCAAGGCATAAACTCAGATTTGAAATTCAATATGATTTATATGTTTCCGGAAAAAAGTAGATTCATTTAATTAAGAGTTTTTTCCAGAATTTCATCTCTGCCGCTGTCCAGTGTATCTTGCGGGCCTTTTATTGGCATGCTGATAATAAAAGTTGTACCTTTATTCAATTCGCTTTCTACCGAAATAACGCCATTATGCCTGTTTATTATTTGCGCTACAATCGGCAGGCCCAGACCGGTTCCACAAATCTCCTTGCCTGGCCTTTGCACCCTGTAAAATCTTTCAAAGATTTTTGATAAATCTTCTTTAGGAATTCCCATGCCGTTATCTGAGATAGTAATCGAAATCGCGTCATTTATTAATCGCGCGCAGAGTTGAACTTTTCCATTTTCGGGAGTAAATTTGATTGCGTTGCTTAGAAGGTTTGTCAAAACCTGTATCATTTTATTATGATCAAATATAGCTGTACCAATTGTTGATTCGATTTCGACCTCTAATTCAATATTATGTTTTTTAGCTATGAGTTTCATCGTATCAGCAGCTTCATTGATAGTATCGGCAATATTTGAGCTTTCAAAATTAAATGTCATTCTTCCCGATTCGAGCTTTTGAAAATCAAGCACATCATTTATCAATGCACTTAATCTGTCGACATTTCTTTTTGAAAGTTGGAGAAATTCTCTTTGTTTGTCTTTTAACTTCCCTGCTACTCCTTCAAGAACAATATTTAGACCTTCCCTGATAGCCGTAAGAGGAGTCCGAAGTTCGTGTGAAACTGTAGAAATGAATTGCTGCTTCATTTGCATAGATTCTGCAACTTTTTCCTCGGCACATTTTTTTACGGAAATATCATTCAGGCACACAACGGCATATTTTCTCTCATCAACGACTACCGGCTTTAAAGTTAAAGCAAACCAGAGCTTATTATCTTTGCAGTTAAATAATGTTTTACTTTCAAACTCCAGTTCTTCAACGGCTTTGGCAGTTTTAAGTACATTTAATATATTATTCCGTAAAATACATTTGCCGCAGATTGAATCGTCGAATCCTTTTTCTGTTGCAGCTATTCTACATTGCAAAGCGTCACAGATTGATGAATTGATAATTTCTTTATATTCTTTGCCGGTTCTTTTACGAATTGCCTCATTTACTCTGCATACAACCAGTTTTTCGTCAACCAGCAGCAAACCATCAGGTACAGCATCAAAAATCACTTCAAGACTTTTGCTCTTGAGCTTGATGATAAAATTCAATTTTTCGTTTGTAGCTGTCTCTTCCAATTTATTAACCGCTTTAAATAATTAACTTTCAATCATATTCGTTATTTTTTCAAGCAATTGCGGATATTCAAAAGGTTTCGTAACATATTCTGTAACACCCATATTTGCGGCCGATTCGATACTATTAGCTTCGCACACTGCAGTTAGCATAATCACTGGAATATCTTTAAACTTGCTGTTTTGTCGAAGTTGTTCGAGCATCTGGAAACCGGTCATAACAGGCATATTGCCGTCAAGCAATATCAAATCGGGTTTCATTGTTTCCAGTTTGTCAAGAGCGGCTTTTCCGTTTGAAGCTGTTTCAACTTTGAATTTATTATATTCAAGACGCGCCTTGATTGTACTAACCAAATCAGGCTCATCATCTACAACAAGAATAGTAGAAGTTTTATTTTTTGATTTAAATAAACCTAGCATATTGTCCCTTTAATAAAATCTCTTTACTGTTTTCGACATTCTAAATGGCGTTTATAACAAATTTTTTATTTTAAATAATTTTCATGCGTACAGGTTTTTAAAAATTTAAACCTATTAAATATTATCGGGCCTAAAGATTGCGCATTAAAAAAAGTGCGCGAAAATTATTTTTTTTAGCCACCCCCTCTGAATTTTATTTCGAGTCCCCGCAGGGGGGATTAAAAGCATAAAATTCCTAAAAGATTCGGGGGCTTACGCTTAAGCTTCAGCAGAGCTCACGTCTCGACTGAGCTCGCCGAAGTCAGAGACCACAGAGATTAAAAAAATTGTGCTAAAACTGCGCAAGGTGGGCCTATATAGGGGGGAACATATAAATTTAAGGTTTAAAAGAGCGCAAGAAAATTTGCGCAAGGGAAAATACCCTTATAACATTTTTAAAATGCTACATAGTTTTTTTTAATGCTACAACTATTTTGAAAATGCTACTCAAACCTAGCGTACAGCGTTTAGCGGATAGCGTATACTTGCGCGAATTTATGAAAAGCAGAAAAAAGTGTGAAAATGGAAGAAAAAAGTGTTAAAAAAGTATTAATTCAGTGGTGAAAATTAGAAAATTTGAGAAAAGAGAAAATCAAGAGTTGCGCAGAATTGAATTCGAATCTCGTGAAGCGTATCTCGCATAGGAAAAAGGCCGGGGAGAATTCCGGCCTTTTTTATCAAAGTTAAAACCTATCTGTTTGAATTATTCAACTGTTTAAAGTACTAATCCTCCTTCATTCGAGTCTGATTGCGGTGGTGCATTTTCGTTATGCGAAGGCGGCTGGAATCTATTATGTTTTGGAATATACTCAGATTCATTCGCCTCGTAAAAAATGACTGTATTTGTGTCAGAGGTTGAGTATTTTGGAAGAAATACCGGCCAAGCGGGGTCTGCTTTGGATAATTCCTCAAATAACTGCCATTTCTTAAAAACTTTTAATAGAGGCGCAGACTCCCACCAATACCCGTAAACAAATTCATCGTTCCAGCCTATTCTCATTGTGTAAATAGCATCCTTGGTTTCAAAATATAGAATTTCGTGATCTTCATTTTTCTGTGTTTGCTTGTCTTTCTGAAATCGTTCGTTGTCATATTCGTTTTTTTTTGCCTGGTAAATACATAATCTAATTACATCAGCTTTTTTTAGATCATCAATATAAAATTCATAACCATAACCACGATGAGAAATAGTCATTATATAAAATTTAGTTAATTTCAAATTACGAAATTCTGGAAAATTATCTTGCGTTAATTCAATTTCTTTTTTTTGTTTGCATCCTACAATCAAAAGAAAACCAAATAAACATAATATCAAGATATAATTTTTCATTTTAAGATCCTCATTAAAGGAGTTTTAGTTTGATAAAGTAACACCGGTACCGGCCCCTCTCCATCTGTGTTTATATTGTACTTCTACAGTAAGGTCTGAATGCCAGTATGCCCAGTCCCATGCGTTCAACGCTGTTTTGCCATCTGCAAGACCCTGCCAGAAATTATTAAAGAATTTGGAATAATATGTATATGGCCCTTTAATTATAACTTCACCACCGCCTAATGCAAAAGATTGATTCCCTGTCATATTAAGCCCAGCGCAAATATCACTGAATGGATAACCATAATCGTAAGAATAGTTTCTGTGATTATTAATTTCCCAATCATATTGCCCGTTTTGATAATGACAGAGTCCTGCGCCATCAATGGTTACAATGTTGCGAAGGGCATAGCATGATTCAATAACCAGTATTTTAAGCTGGCCAGTTGCAAATGGAATTTGATTAAGATAATGAGCATTTTCGTATCTGTCTGACAGGTATTCGTAACCTGCCGGAACTGCTTGGTCCCTATCAAGCCACGTGTGTGAGTTAAATGCAACCCATTCACCATCATTAAATAACAGGCGTGTTCGCCGAGCATCGCCAGTAAATGGCCACGCTTTATCAGTTTCGTAGTTTCCATGAGCATAAATATGGCAATACTTTATATTAGGGTATTTTCGGAATACTTGATTAATAATGCCCCTTGTGACTCGATTATATCCACCGAATCCTCTAAGAGTCATTGGCCATACCCCATTATCCAGCATCATTTTGTGAGCGAACCTACAAGTGCCGGTATCAGTCCAATTTGAACCATCTTTCCAACCATCCTCCATCATACATAAGATAAGACCTGTCGTTCTGTTGTCAGGAGGCCCATCAAGTCCTACCACACTGGAAGAACCAGAAGAAGAACTTGCGGATGAACTCATCATTAATGAACCGCTATCAAGCATTTCTAATGTATTTTCCTCGTAGCTATATGAAACCTCAAATTCAAATTCACTTGAAAATATGCTCGAATCCAATTTCGTGTTAAAATTAGTTGTATAAGTAGATGACCACAATATCTGATTATCCAAATTTTTAATAGAAATTGTTGCAGCATATCCGGCATTTACTTTTCCTGATATGGCAAATTTTTTGGCTGGATCAAATGATTCATCAAAGCTTAAATTTGAAAGTGGAGGATTGAATAAAACTTCTTGGCTTTCTGTATAAAATTGGCTTCCATTTGTAGTTACCGCAACAGCGTTTAAATAATGCAATCCTTGCGGATACTTCATTTTTTCAACTATTATGTTTGCTATTTCATTCGGGTCTCTTAAACCAATAAATTTTCCATCAAGGAAGAAAACGTAATATTTTATATATAATCCGGGAATTTGTTGACAGGTTGCTGTTATTAACGTGTCATTGCTATCTATTATCAATTCAATACCATCGTCAGAAAGCCAATTAGTAGCAAAAACAGCTAAGTCAAAATTGTTTACAACTCCTGCTTTGTCAAAATCAGCAACGGAATAGCCATTAACATCGGGGTAATGAATTGGATTTGTCCCTCGGATACTTCGCCAGTCTGCGGCAAATACATAAAAATCACGGTTATTAACAAGGCCACTTTCATCGAAATCGCCTTGAATAAGATTTGGTACATGTGAAACATAACCGCTTGGTAAGGCTAAACCAAATCCCAAGCCTATATTTGTTCTTGGGGTTGAATCGCTATATACAGAGGTTAACATTTGTTCTGGCGCATCCTGTTCTATATTATATCCGAAATTTACATCAGCAACAGGACTTGCAGGATTGGTGAAATAAGGCCAACCACCATAGCTTACAAATGGAGTTTGTGTAAGATACATCGGGTTTCGGACAAAACTTGGATGACCGTAATTATCATCATAATCATTGCCATAATATGCGAGATTTAACATATTTGGCGGATAAACGTTATCTGCATCAAAGTACCAGCCGCAATAACAGTTTGCAATTATTGAATTCGTTATTTCAAAATAGTCAAAGTACGAAGTGCTCTGTCCCCCTTCCAATACTATTCCAAAAGTCACAAGGTTTTCACCTGGTATACCATCAATAACTACATTATCAATCAAAGGATATCTGACTGTTCGTGAAATTCCATCAATACCTGCATAAATTGAAATATAGTTTTGAGAAAATAGAGAAAAGTTGATAGTTGTTAATTCTGTTACCCCATCCTGCCATATTGCGTTTTCCGCTCCAAAGAAACAACAATTACTTATAGGTTTGTTAAGCCTTTTGTTGTTTATTTGAATATTTGTCCAGCCTCCGTAGAAATCAATACACTTCAAAGATGAATTAGACGATGAATTTGCATCAATAATGATGAATTCGCTATCAACTGATACATTGTCAGATACAACTATAATAGTATTATCTAGATCACCATCAAGAGTAATTTTTCCAGCACATTCATCATCACCGGTAGCTCTAATACTGGATGCCCCTGTTTCGTTTATTTCAATTCCAGGCTTACATTTCAAATTACCTTTTACCCTTATTTGTGAATTGGTAAGTGTAATATTGCGATTAAATTCTACGGAACCATTTACGTCCATAACGCAATTTACGAGCGTAAAGTTGCAATCATATACTAAATACGCACTATCATCAGCAAGGATAGTTTGGTTGGAATAAGAAATTGGTGAGGTATATTTATGAACTCCTGTTAGGGTTACGTCATAGGACGATAAGGAATCCATCTGTATTTCTTCACCAACTATAATTTCGTCTTGGGAGAAGAAATCCATTTCGTTAAAGTCATTCGAATCGGGTTGACCAAATAAAAGAATATCCGATGAAAATGGAACTTCGGGACATGAATTGCCATCCCAGCTAAATGCACAACTCCATTCCTGATCAAGATAAACGCTTACTTGCCCACTATTATATCTAAATTTAAAATAACTGATAACGCCATTAGCATCGGAAGCCCATCGTACTCCGCCAAGATAAATATAACCATTTGGGTCAATATATGGGTCGCTGTTCCAGCCGTTATCCCAGCCGTATTGGTTGCAGTCCGCTTCGCACATTCCACCTGTAATGTTGGCATCGCCTATAACGTATATGCCTGTACCCATCGCAAACAAAGGGGTATCGGTGTGAACGTAAATAGTAACTTCTTCATTCGGGTCGGGATTGTTTGTGTCTGTGATTAATGTAATTTCTCCTGCTAATGCCCCTCCTGCAAAAATCCCCACTAAAAACAAAACCCACAAAATCTTTCCTGTTTCCATGTTCTTTCTCCTATTCGAAAGTTCTTTAAGCCCTATCTCACGCTTTGTGAAATTGCAGGGCGCTAATTACCTGGCCTACCCGAACACCCCGCCAAGGGCGATAAGCGAACCACGCACAGCGCCCCTTTTTGGGGCACTGGCTAACGTTCGCTTTTATTTCCTTTAATTTCTTAAAGGTGGCGTATTTTCGGGATAGAACGTTTAAGTCCAGTGGACTTTCAAATATTCAATTAACCATATTATGGCATAGTAATAAGTAAAAACAAGTAAAAAAATCATTATTTGTCGGTTATGATATTATACTATTATTTTGCTCTTAATTAAATGTGAAAAAGCGAAAGTTCATATCCTATTCAGGTTTCTAATTAAGCGATAGTCTCTTTTTGACGATTTTAACAAGGCTGATAGTGTATTTATACCAACTGGTATTATTACTCGCGCGTCGGCAGGTTTATAAGTCATTGAGTTTGGCTTCGCTTGAGCCGCGGATAACGCACGAGTATTTTTGGGATCCGTCTTATAGGTATGTGAGAAAAATATGCAGGAATTACAAACTGAAAATCTTATACTTGATGAAATTATCCGTCTTGGCATTGTAAACAAAAACAAGCTTGATGAGATAACAAGCCAATGCTCTCAAACCGGAAAAAACATACTCACATACCTCAAAGAAAATCATCTCGCGACAGATGAGCAGCTTAGCAGGCTGGTAGCACAAAGCCAGCACATCGAATTTGTAACTCTTTCGCCTGATATGGTCGAGCCAATAACGGCACACATGATTCCCTACGAGCTATCAAATGAACATAACCTTATAGGTGTTCGCCATGACGGTAACAAACTTTATGTCGCGATGAGTTCACCGATGAATTTAGCTATTCGCGATCAAATTGAAATGAGAACCGGCTGCAAAGTCATTCCAATGGCCGCCGCACCAAACGCGATAAAAGCCGCTTTACGTTATCATTTCAACGTTCAAAATGTTACCAGGCAGACTATCGCTTCTATGCGATTAAAAAATAATAACGAACAGGAAAAGCAGCATTCAGTTGCCACGCTTGACAGTCTTCAGGAAAGTACGGACCCGGTAAGCGGGCTTGTGGCTTCGATTATCAGCGGCGGAATTGACGCACGCGCAAGCGATATACATATTGAGCCGCAGGAAAAAGACACGGTAGTCAGATACAGAATTGACGGCATTTTGCGGAAAGAGCTTGATATACCCGCAACCGCACAGGGTGAGATCGCGAGCCATTTAAAAATACTTGCCAAAATGGATATAGCCGAAAAACGCTTACCGCAGGACGGCCATATAAAAACCATTCATCAGAATAAAGAATATGACCTTCGCGTTTCTTCGCTGCCTTCGGTAATTGGTGAGAAAATTGTTATAAGAATTCTGAACAAAAGCGAAAATCAGTGGAACCTTGACAACATGGCGCCTGATCCATTTGATAATCAACGAATCAGGAATTTGATAGAAAATCCTTATGGAATGATACTTCTGACAGGCCCTACCGGAAGCGGTAAAACTACAACGCTATATTCATTGCTTAGACTTTTAAACACAGGCAGAAACAATATAGTAACGGTTGAAGACCCTGTCGAATACAGGCTGGGAGGCATTACACAGGTTCAAACAAACGCACGTGCAGGTTTAACTTTCGTTACGGCACTTAGAAGCATTTTGAGGCAAGACCCTGATGTAATTCTAATTGGCGAAATTCGTGATTTTGAAACCGCTGAAATCGCGGTAAGTGCGGCAATGACAGGCCATCTTGTTTTATCTACGCTTCATACAAACGATGCCGCCGGTGCAATATCACGGCTGGTAAATCTCGGCATTAAACCATATATGCTTGCATCAGCTCTTCTCGGCACCATCGCGCAAAGACTTTATAGAACTTCATGCACAGCATGTAAGGAATCTTATTCGCCGCAATCAGATTTTGAAAAAAGTTTATTTACCGGTCAATCCGGCGATATCAAACTGTACAGAAGCAAAGGCTGCGATAATTGCGGTAAGAGCGGTTATGTCGGCAGAAAAGGTATATACGAAATTCTTCCTGTTACACCATCAATCCGAAATATGATATTGCATGGCGATAACGATACTCAAATAAAATCTCAGGCGATTAAAGAAGGCATGAGAACCCTTAAAGCATGCGGAATAAATCAGGTTTTATCAGGTTCGACTACGATAGATGAATTGTACCGAGTAGTCGATATGCAGGAGGAATAAATGGCAGCATACGAATATACCGCACGCGATGAAGCCGGCCATGTTTTTAAAGGCGTTTACGAAGATGTAAACGATATTAAGGCTTTACGATGCGAATTCGCAAAAATCGGTTATAACCTTCTAAAAGCTAAAAGAAGCAAAGTATTCAATCCAAAAAACTTAAATATTAAACGTTCTGACATCATACCATTTACATTTAAATTGGCAGGCATGTGCGGTGCGGGGCTTTCAATTGTTCAATGCCTGGAAACTTTGGAAAAGCAAACTGAAAATCCTTCTCTTAAATATGTTATTGCCGATGTAAAGAAAAATATAACTACCGGCTCATCTTTGGCCGATTCTTTCAGCAAATACAAAAACATATTTTCGGATTTCTTTCTTGGAATGGTTGAAGCAGGTGAATCGAGCGGCAAACTGCCTGAAAGTCTTGAAATCAGCGCTCAATATCTTGAAAAACAAAACGATTTACGTAACCGGCTTAAAAATGCGTTCACATATCCGCTCATCGTTGGGTTCATGTGCATCGCAATAATAACAGCTCTTGTAATTTTTGTTGTTCCGGTATTTTCCAAGATTTACAGTCAGCTTGGCGTTTCATTGCCGGGCCCTACTCAAACACTCATGGTATTAAGTTTAATTTTCAGGCAATATTGGCTTTATTTAATAATCGTTTTTTGTTTATCGCTATATGCATTTCAATATCTGAAAAAAAATAAATACGCCAAAACCAGGTGGGACATTTTTAAATTTACTGTGCCCATAATTGGCAAATTAAACAGAATGGCAACGGTGATAAATTACATCCGCAGCTTTTCAATGCTTACTTCTACAGGTGTGCCCATTCTCCGAGCTTTGCAGGTATCGGGATTCGTCGCGAATAATGAAAAAATGCTTGAGATCAGTCAGGATATACAAAAATCCATCCAGACAGGACATAGCCTGGCAGATGCAATGGGCAGACATAATATTTTTCCACCTGTTATCATTCAGCTTGCCGGCACAGGCGAGCAATCAGGCCAATTAACACAAATGCTTGATAAGGGTGTCAGTTTCCTTGAAAAAGATATAGACAGATCAATTAATTCTTTACTCGTTAAACTTGAGCCGCTGCTTACTCTCATTATGGGTTCAGTTATAGGACTAATACTGATGGCGGTTTATTTGCCAATGTTCGATTATATGTCGCATTTAAAATAATAAAAAAAATGAATTTAAGATAAGTTGAAGGCTTTTTTTGCCGAATATTTGTTTTATGAATGTAGAAATATTTATCGCTATCGCTTTACGAAAGGAGATAAGATGAAACGTACAGGTTTTACATTGATTGAATTGCTTATAGTCGTCCTGATTTTGGGAGCACTAGCAGCTATAGCCATTCCGAGAATCACAGTCAGCGCTGGTAACGCAAAAGCCAATGCTTGTGCGACAAACCTCGACTTACTGAACTCACAGATTGAGCTTTATGCAGCAGACCATAATGGTGTTTATCCAGGTGCTGGTAATTTGGATACCATTACAGGCAATACAAGCTATTTCCCGGATGGAGCACCAACATGCCCAAAAGGCGGCACATATAGTTTAGGTGCAAACAACCGTGTAACCTGCAATCACACGAACTAAAAAAATAATAAATTTGCGAAGAGGATTGTAAAGGGATGGCTTATGGTCATCCCTTTATTTTTATAGTGAACTCATGAACAGGAATTATGCAAAGGCTGTTACACTCATTGAGCTGCTTATTGTTGTAATGATAATAAGCGTATTTACCTTTGTTGCTGTACCTAGATTATCTATGTCTGCGGTTTTCAAAGGTAAAGCACAAACTTCCGCCGCACAAATCGCTTCTGCCATTCGATTATGCAGAACGCTCGCAATCAATAATGCCGCCACAAATCAAACTGGTTATAGCCTTAATATGACAGGTTCGGGCAATTATACAGGTTTTCAAATCATTAATCTGCAATCCGGCCAACTGATAAAAACTGAAAACATACCTTCGGGAATTTCATGCACCGGAGCAAGCAGCTTTGGGTTTAATGCTCTTGGCGTGAGAACAGGCTCTGCGGGCAATCTTTCAATCAGTGCAAGTGGAAAAACTTTCATAATTTCAGTTATAACAAATACAGGAATGGTAAAATGCGTACAGCAGTAAAAAGAAACTCTGGTTTTACCCTGCCGGAAGTTATTGTTGCTTCTACCCTGCTTTTACTAGCACTTGTGCCAATCCTCAAAGCTATGGCCCAGATAAATGCCAATACAGTTCTCATTGAACGCAGGACGAAAAGCCTAAGTCTGGCGAAAATGAAAATTAATGAGTTGCAGGCAAAATCAATTTACAATTTTAATGATGTAATTTCCGAAAACAATCAATCCCTTGATGATTCATATTTATGCAATATCAGTTCACAAACAATAAACACCAACCTCAAAGCAATTACAGTCTCTGTCGGCATGGATAAAAATCAAAATGGCTCTCTAGCCGCAAATGAGATTGAAATTTCACTCAAAACACAATTAGCTCGTAGATAATTATAGGACGAATTTCACCGGGCCATAAAATTTTAACCGTAACAGCCTCAATGTCCTATAAATATCCGCTTCATATGTTCTCATTGCAGTTTTTGCCTTTATTTCACTAATTAAGCAAAACACGTTTTTGAACTTAGCAATGCCCTTTTTTAAGCCGATATTTCTAAAGAAGTACCGGAAAACAGTATGTATATGCGCAAATACAAAATGAGAAATGGTTTCACGCTCGTTGAGCTGATGGTTGCAGCTGCGCTTCTGCTTATCATACTTGGGGCAGTTGTTCCGCAGTTCCGCGCGATTCGCAACAGTTTGGCAGCCACAGAAAAATCGTCCGAGCTTGTTCAAAATTCGATTGTGCTTGAAGAACATCTAAACAGAAATCTCGCGACAGCTTCTCAAATCGTTGCTGTAAGTTCGGCCGATGTCGCCTGCGGTTATATAACATTCACCGACAATCTGGGTGTCTCAAAAACATACAAAGTCAGCGATGGATATATCACCTTTGGTGATACAGGCAATGAACAGCCGCTTGCAGGCCCTGTTACTAAATTTCAAATTTCATGCTATTCGCTCAATGATTTTAACAATTCGATTACCGATGCGAATAATATTCGTTTTGTAAATATTGAAACAGATTTGGCAAATGGCAATAAAACTAAAACATTTATAACTAAAATTTTCATTCAGACCGGAAGATCATCTGCACTCGGCCAGAATGTTATTGATGTAATGATAAATTCAGCCAAGCCGAATACAGCATACGATTATGTCGCAGGTTCACAAGGCTGCGATGCAGTAATGGAATTCACTAAAAACGGTTACCAGGCACTGCTTTGCTTCGAGGACATCGTAGGCGACGCAAACTGGCAAATTTCGCAAAACACACAAATTAGTGAAGCGACATTAAAACTTTGGTATGTAAACCACAATGCGAATAAAGACATTTACATCTACCGAATGAACACCGCCTGGAGTGAAAGCTCAACCTGGAACAGCATCGGCGGCGGAATCATACCGGGAAGTAACTGCGATTTAACTTCGGCAATTACTCTTGCTCCGGGCAATAATGTTCCTTCCTCTTTAGAGATTGACGTTAAAGCTATTGTTCAGGGCTGGATAAATGGCGAATATCCAAATTATGGTTTTGGTTTTATAAACAGTAAAAACAACAATTTCCAGTTCGCCGCATCTGAAAACACTACCGGCACAAACGCTCATACTCCAAAACTGATAATCAAATGTCAGGGCCAAAATCAAACCTGGACTTTTGGTGGTCTTAATAATTCGCAGCAGGTAACGCCTTAAATAATATGAAGAAACAAATTAAAAAAAATGGTTCTGTTTTACTGGTTGTGGTTTTCACAATCGCCCTGCTTACCGCGTTTGTCGTTGGAATGCTGCAGTTAAACAGTGAACAATTTCAAATTATGAAAAATGAAATTTTTAAAACGCAATCGAATTATATAGCTCAGGCTGGCATTGCTGATGCACTGGCGAGAATTCGCACAAGCCAGACTCTGCCTGCAAATTTCAATGGCAGCTTCGCCGGCGGCTCGTACGCCGTTACCGTTTGCGGTTCTCTGCCTGACCCGAATTTTACATCGAGAGGCACCTCGCCGCAGGGATTTATTACTGACGTTAGCGCCGATGTTACCGTTGATACAAGCAATTATGTGATCCGTATCGATAAGTTGAGGATTAATTAATGATCAATAATAGAAAAGCAATTGGCATTGATGTTTGCATGAACACCATAAACGTTGTTCGGCTGGAACGCAATGGCGACAAAATTACCCTTGCCGACTGCATGCAGATTCCGTTTGACAATGACGCAAACAATCCGGATTCATCAATAAATGCTAAAAAGCTGACAGCGGCATTAAAAACTTTGAAGCTCACAACAAGGCTTGAACATTGCGATGCATCCGTTTGCTTTAACTCTTTGCCGGATTTGCTTCAGATTCTAAGGCTGCCGGAAACTACGCCGCATAACATCATTAAATATATACATGATGAAATTCGCCAGTATGCTGTTTTGCCGCTGAAAAATATAAAGACAGATTATTGTGCTTTGCGGACTTCTGGAGGCGCTGATGCCAAACAGGTTCTTGTCGGTGCATGCCAGACTTTGCCGCTTATTGAAATTTCCCAGGAGTTGGAAAGTATTCAGATTGATGTTCGCTTAATAGAACCAGCCGTTATTTCGCTCGTAAGAGCATGTTATAAAAATATCATTAATGCGTCATCTGACAAAAACATCATGCTCGCATTACTTCGTGATGATGTATTTAACATCTGCGTTTTCAATGGCAGCAAATTAGATTTTCTTCGTACCAAAAAACTTGAAATTGATAGCTCACAGCAAAATTCATGTGTAAATGCTATCGCAGAGCAATTTGAATCAGTTTTCCAGTTTTATGAACTTGAAAAGACCTTCGATAAATCAAATTGGCGGGTATTTTTAAACTGCAATCAAAATACACAGCAGGCTGTTTCAATTTCTGAACAATTAAAAAATATCATTGCCGATAACATCGAAATAAGTCCTGTTTTACCGCAGCATTTAAATTTATCGGTTAAAACAGAAAATAAGGATTTCTCTGCCGTTGCTGTCGGTGCCGCGATGAAAATCCTTGATGCCAATGATTCTGAAATCAGCATTAATATGATTCCTGATGAAATTTCTGAAATCAGGAAATCCAATAAGAATTTGCTTACTATCATAAATACAGCCGCGGTTATTTTGATATTATTATTCCTGCATATTGCGCAGCTCACAATCAGGTCGACGCGTGCAGATGAAGAAATCGCAAAACGCGCAAAATTGCAAAACGGCATCAGCATCTCTGAACTTTCGCGTGCATGCGCCGACGCTAATGAACAAACAAAGAATCTAACAGCCCACATTCAAAGCCTGGAAATGATATTGCCTCAAAGCTGCGGTTCAAACTGGGCTTATATCCTTGCTGAAATATGCACTAAAGCTCCGCAAACTGTTCAAATCAAAAATTTACAGACCGGCAGTTTGAATTCACTGACTATTGAAGGTGTCGCTGTCAATTATGAAGGCGTTAAAGAATTTTTAAACAATTTATCAAACTGCAAAACAATAACGTCTCCGCAGCTTGAAGATACAAAGCAGAACACTCAATATGGCGATGGTTTTATTGATTATTCGATTAACTGCCGTTTAGTTGAGAAAAAATAAACAAGGAAAGTTATGAAAATATCTGAAAAGAGAAATACGACAGTCGCTGCGATACTCATAATCATGACTATCGCTGTTTACAACTGGTTTGTTACGCCCCATGCAAAATATCTCATGGCCGAAGAACAATATCAGCAAACGATGGATTCTGTCGATACTAAATGCAAAATTTTAACGAGCAGGGTGAATGTTCTGAATAAAAAACTTGAAAATCTTAATAAACAATATGAACAGAAAAAACTGACATTCTTTGAAAACCAGCAGGCAAAAGATTTTCTTGCGACAATTCAGACGATAGCTGAAAAAAACCAATGCACAATCGAAAACATTAGATTTATGCCGGTAAATGAAATTGCAGCATCGACATCCGATCTCAAAATAAACAAATACCAGTCATCTTTGAAAATTTTTGGCGGTTACACCAATATTGTTAAATTTTTGAATTCAATTCAAAACAGGCCGCAAACGGTCCAGTTCGATTCAATCGATATCGAGATAAACAGCGAAACTGGTTATCTCGAATGCAGCCTGACATTAAGCATATACACTTTAAAGGCAAAGGAGCGAATTTAAATGTTTAACATAATTAAAAAAGCATCATTGATTTGGATATTCGTTTTAGGTTTGCAGACTGCAACTTATGCCGCGCAAAGTGAAGTCGATATAAATTCTCTAACGCAGAATAATCCTTTCGCGAAATTTCCGACAAAGTCCGTTCCACGCGCAGGCGGCGGTCTAATGAAACCAGACCTTGTCGTTGAAACCGCTACATTAAAATTTCTCGATGCAAAAAGCGTTAAAGCGTCGATTACAAATATGTCTGGTGATTTCGGGAATATCGAACCCGACAGCAAAATCAATTCGCTGATAATCTGCGATACTCCTGAAAACGTCGCCAAGATTATGACTCAAATCCGCAAAATCGACCGCAAGCCTGAACAGGTCATGATTGAAGTTGTTCTTCTCGATGTAAAGTTAAGCGACGAAACAGAAATCGGCGTGAATTGGGATATGCTGACAAATGATTATAGAGATGCTGTATACAGGCAAAATCTAACATTTTCCGAACGGCTTTCGGCTGTTCCGCAAACTACTGCAAATATTCAAAACGCAACCGCATTTAATACAACAGGTACTGCGGGGGACTTTTGGCTTATTTTTGGTGATATAAGAGCGGTCATCCATGCTCTTCAGGAAAAAAATAATGTCGAAATACTGGCAAGTCCAAGGGTAATGGTTCTTAGCGGACAAACTGCTTCTATTGAATCTGTTGAAGAAATACCTTACCAGGAAACATCTGATACAAGCGAGGGTGGGCAATTAACCAGCATCAAATTCAAAAATGTTGGTGTTTCATTAAAAGTCGGAGCAACTTTAACTGATGATAAATTAATTCTTTTAAATGTAAAGTCTGAACAAAAAGCAAGAACCAATGAAGCGGGTTTCCAAAATGTTCCTGTAGTTGACGCAAGAACGGTCGAAAGTTCGCTAATGATGGAAGACGGACAGACTCT
Organism: Phycisphaerales bacterium; assembly: GCA_039679715.1. Classification (GTDB taxonomy): domain Bacteria; phylum Planctomycetota; class Phycisphaerae; order Sedimentisphaerales; family UBA12454; genus UBA12454. Next base: position 8,176 of record JBDKUM010000362.1, on the reverse strand, counting down.
TGTAATTGGCGGCCTGCGCCGTAAAGACATGCAGAAGCGAGAAAATCAAATTCCATTCCTCGGAGATATTCCTGTTGTTGGTTTGGCATTTAAAGCGACTGATATCACAGAAGACAGTGCCGAACTGCTGGTTATTCTTTCACCTCACATTGATTCAGGTGAAAAACCAAATCAGGCTGAAATGAAAAAATATAATGAAATTACAAAAAGACCTCTTCTGACAATCAAAGAATTCGAAGAGAAAAAAGAAATAGATAAACAGGAAAAGGCCAAAAAAGCCGAAAAAGAAAAAATAGAAAAGCAGAAAAGAAAAGAAACAAAATAAAAAATAGTCAGACAGCTATGTTTAGATATTGAAAGGCAAGAAAATGAACTGTAAGACGAACATTGTGCATGTAACACACGAAGCAGTCGGTAAAATCGGCGGCATTGGTGCAGTACTCGAAGGTATGCTCACAAACAAAGTATATCTCGAATCAACCGGCCGCTCAATCCTCGTTAGCCCTCTCTTCTCGACAGACGGCCCTATTCAGAACCGTCTCGGTCATGGCGGCGAAGTGCTCTATTCGAGTGTTGATGGCTACGTAAAAACAGGTTACGAAGAAGCCTTCCAGTCTATTGAAAGATATTTCAATGTTGACATAGTTTACGGCAGAAAACTTTTTGAAGACAGACGCTCCGGCATAAAAAGCACACCGGAAGTTTTGCTGATTGATGTCCGTCAAATAAATAATCAGCCGATAAATGAATTCAAAGGTCAATTATTTGAGCGTTTCGGAATAGACGGCATAAAATACGAACGCATGTGGGAATTTGAAGAATGGGTCCGCCTTGCGCCCCCTGCATTAGCAGCTTTAAAAGCTATAGGCGCCGCTTCACATGACGGCAATACCGTGATTATCAGCCATGAATTTATGGGAATGCCTACCGCCCTTGCGGCCATGCTCGATAATGAATTTGATTTCAAAACCGTTTTCTATGCCCATGAAGTCGCGACAGTTCGCCGAATTGTTGAAGACAGGAACGGCCATGACACAATGTTTTATAACGTTATGAACAGGGCAAAAGGTGATGGTTTATCGCTGCCTGATGTTTTTGGCGACCAGAACGATTACGCAAAACACGCGCTGGTAAATGCTTCGCAGCATTGCGATAATATATTTGTCGTTGGTGATCTTGTAGGCGAAGAAATGAAATTCATGTCGCCCCAGTTCCATTCTGCGCAAATAGAGCTTGCATATAACGGCATTCCCGCCTATCACATCGACCTTGATGAGAAAAAACGTTCACGCACCAGAGTGCAGCAGTATTGCATGAACCTTCTCGGCTATCAGCCTGATTATATTTTCACGCATGTTACAAGACTTGTGCGAAGCAAAGGCCTCTGGCGTGATTTAAGAGTTCTTGAGCATATTGAAAAAGAGCTTGGAAATATGAACAAATCCGCTGTCATGTACTTCCTAAGTACCGAAGTCGGTCAGCGAAGAGAAAAAGACATCCTGAAAATGGAAACCGATTACCATTGGCCGGTCGTACATCATCAAGGCTGGCCTGATTTAAGCGGCGGAGAATTGGTATTCTACAATGCGGTACAGGAATTCAATGCGCGAAGCAGAAACGTCAAAGTAATTTTCATCAATCAATTCGGCTTCGACCGCGCTCACTGCGGCCATAGAATGCCCGAAGATATGGAATTTATGGATATCAGAAAAGGCTCCGATGTCGAGTTCGGACAAAGTATATACGAACCTTTCGGCATCGCTCAATTTGAACCGTTAAGCTTTGGCGGAATTTGCGTCGTCAGCAGCGTTTGCGGTTGCGCAGGTTTTGTAAAAAGAATTTGCAATCCCGCCGAAAGCCGCAACGTCATCATTGCCGATTATACCCAGCTCGATGGAATGCAATTTAACAACATCAGTGATCTTTTGGGTATTAACCTTGATACAAGAAACCAACTTGAGCATCATATCAGCCAGCATATCGCAAAGGAAATTTTCACAAGACTGCCGAAAAATGACAATGATATGGTCGATATGATCAATTCAGGATTCACGCTTGCACAACAGATGAGCTGGGATGTTGTCGTTGAAAATTATATACTCCCTGGCCTAAAAAAAATGATTGCGCAAAAAGAACCCGCGGCAGTCGCATAAAAAAAATTGACATGAAGAAATGTTTAAACCCGCCGATTACTTGTCGCAGACAATTTCGGCGGGTTTTATATTGTTTAGGAAAAAATTCAAAAGAATTTTTATTTTTAATCTTTTATTTATTTCTACGGCATTCCCGGCATACCTGGCATCATTGGACCGCCTTCTCCGGGGAATCCAGGACCGCCTCTGCCGCCTTGTTCAAAGCTGTCAGGTTGGCTCATCGGAGACCTTTGATTTACTTGTGTAGCCGCCTGATCCCATGTAAGTAAAGTAACCGGGTCACTATCGAGAGCTGAACTTATTTCCTTGTAAATCTGTCCTGTTTTTGCAGGCCAGTTTCTTTCTTTAATTGCTGTTCGCTGCAATTCATTGCCGTTGATGTTATACAGCAATTCATAATATTCGCTTACACCAGTTTTCGAAGCATTAGCGACCTTGCGTGCGTCAACCATTACCGCTCCGGTAGAGAAATCGATCACATCTGTGCTTACCCCAGCGTTGGCGAGTCTTGCGTCGGGCTGTTCATCTGCTTTGCCTATTACTTCGCCGCTCTTAACGTTATATTTTTTGCTCGCCCAGTTGCCGAGCATATAACGCGCCACCATAACTTCAACGATTTTATCGTTTGCTGTTTCTCTATAATTTGTCGCGAAGAAATATAATCTTTCCGGTATTTCAACAACCTGGTTAACGTCCGCGAAATCACTCCATAATATCACCTGGTTTTGATAATCTTTTTCATTTTCAGCAAACCAGTTCTTACCCGCTATAGGATTAAGCAATCCGACTCTTATACGGTATTGATATTTTTCTCCCGGCTTTGTCGTATCATCATGTGCCCAGAAAACTAATTTATCCAAATCGCTGATATTTATTTCAGGCTTGAGTTTAATTTTATCAAAATCAGCTTCTTCTGTAATTGTCTGCAAAACATTCGTAGCCGGCAAAGATTGTCTTTCAGGTCTGGTCGTCCTTTCAGTCGTTGCAGGCTGTCTTCTAGATGTTGCCGGATTCTGACGCGTGTTTTCACCTCTGCGTGATGTAGTACGCGGCGTCGCTTCTCTGCCGCCTCTGCCGCCACCGCCGCCAGGCACGCCCATCATGCCTATATCATCCGTACCTCTTGTGGGTGTTCTTGTATCTCTGGTTTGTCTTGAAGGTGTGCTTCTATCGTTAAGTCTTCTCGATTTATCAGCTTCTGCTTCAATCCGTTTTCTTTCCTCTTCTGCTTTTTGAAGTTTTATCTGCCTTGGATTATAAAATGAAGGACTAATCCACGGATCGCTCGGTATCGCATTGCAATAAACCGATGGCTGAAGAACTTCATTGCGGAATTCTTCCTTAGCGAATTGCACAAGTGCCATTTCAATCGCGAATTCGCTTGGCGCTGCCGGTACTTCAAGGCTCTTTTTAAGATAACATATTTTCGTTTGAGGAACATCCGTCCATTCAGTCCAATTACCGTCAGACTGCTGCGTTTTTCTCTGGAGTTGAACCTTCGCGAATACTGGTTTTGCGTATTGTTCTTTTTTCTTTTCAGGCGGAAAATTTTTCGCCGCGAAAGATTCCCTGAATTTACTGTACAATGCTTTGGCATTAATTGACGACTCGACTGTTACAAGATCCAAATCCTGTATTTCCTTGCCTGCGGAATCATACGTAACCGTTGTCGAAAGCTCTTCTGTCGGAACAAAAGCCGCCATCTTTACCACAGCCAAACTTGGTTTTGCGACCGGTCCGATTTTTGGAACACTGTATGTAAATTCTACCTTATTGACATCATTGTCTTTTTGACCGGGCAGCGGGAAAAATATTTTATCATTTACTTCGCCATCAATAGAATTATTCATCTTGGCCAGAAATTCTTTCTGGTTTGATTCGTATTTAATTCTATCGTTTGGCTCTCCGTCCAGTTTCATTTTCAACTGCTGGGCGCTTGAGTTTATAGATTCTTCAATTTCCGATGGTTTCTGACCTTCGTATGTCGGCGCTTTCAACACAAATACAAATAAAATCACGACCGCAAATACACCCGCGGCGCCTATTATAATTTTATCTATGTGCTCTAAAAGTTTATCTTTATTGAAATTCAAATTAATTTTCATTATGGCATACCTCCGCCCATACCCGGACCAAAACCTGGTTGCATTGGAGCATTATTTTGATATCCGCCTTGCTCAGGCTGGCCTACTCCGCTGATTTCGTCTGCGACTGTTTTTGGTTTTATCGCGTCATATCCCTGCCTGTTAAAAACATACTCACAATTTAAATCAAGCTGCACTACAGCATCCTGACCATAATAATATCTTTTGTGTTCCGCGCTGTTTCTGTCTATCGGCTGTATACTGCTTTCAAGAATTGTTATTTGATTATGTTTATATTTCTCTGCCGGCAATTCGCCTTTGAAACCCGAAAACGTATGTTCTTTTTCGCTGCAGAGCGCCGTCATAAATTTCAATACATCATCAGCTTTTACTATCACGTTCACGTTAAAATGCACAACGTCTATTTTGTCGTCACATTTCCTGCCTGTCCACGGCTGGCATATTCCGCCCATCTTGTCAGTAACATACATTGGCATGTCCAGACCTGCGTCTCTCGAGCCGTTTGAAAATTTTGAGGCTATCAATCTTTTGACAGATGATTTGCTCACACTGCTCGAACCTGTGTTGATGGCATTTATTGTGCTGATCACATCCTGATGTATCCATAACGCAATTTGGCAATACCAGCAATCTCTGATTGAAATATCCATGCCCTTGAAGTCCCAATTATCCCAGAATCCATAACCGCTGAATACCCACGGATTGGCGTAAACAGGAATTTCTTCGCCTCTACTTTTACATATGAGTTCCAGTATTTTTTGATCGCCGTCTTTTGAACCCGGCCTTGCACTATCGTCAACACCTGAAATGTTTATCGCACCAGCCTGTTTGCGTATTTCGCTGTCTGTCGGGGCATCGAGAGCCTTTAATTCTTTAACGAAATTCGCGAACCGCTGGTTATACCCTCTTTTGAATTCATTGAAAATTTGAGATGATGTTTCGTTCGTGTCGGGAAATATTTTATAGCTTAGCAGTTCTCTTTGAGATGTCTGCTGCGCGAGCTTGTCAATTTGGTTTGCGTCTTGCTGATACATATCCTGAAATTTCTTCGATATCTCAGGCTGTTTTGAAGATGCCGCGGTATCTAATGTCGATGAAAAATCACGCGCGATACCTGCATTTTCTTCGAGCTTTGCTTTTATCTTGCCGCGAAGCATAAATGATGGAATCAGCAGTGCAATCGCAGCTACCGCTATCGCGGCAGGTATGATTAATGCCATGTTCTTTTTTATTATTTTTACTACATCCATATTTTCAAATCATTTTCAATTTAAGTGATAATTTAATTACATCCCCGCCTGTTGTTGCTGCAATGCGGGATCTTTCCACAGAAACTTACATTTAATTCTAAACCACTTATCTCGCTCGATATATACAGGCTTGCCAAAAGAGTCGAGTTTTTTCCTTCCGCTGCTGTCTATATCGAATGTCTTGCTGATTTCTTCTTTTGTCAGAGGATCAACAAGGACAAATTCGCTTGTTATTCGGTCTGAAGTATCTATGCGTGAACCTCTGCCGCCGCCGACGTTTTCTGCCGTTGCCTCTTCAGCCGAACTTCTTACCCTTGTCTCAAGAACACCGATTCCCATCGGCATCTTTGTTCTTTCAACTTTATCCGGCGATACATCTACGACATCATTTTCCATTCTGAAATGTGCGACTTTGCCTTTATTGAATAACTCGAACGGGCTGTTGCCGTCGAAATATTTATTAAGGTTCATCATCCTTGTTACGATTCCCCATTTATCAGGTGAATTTTGAACACCCGCCGGGTCCAGCAGTTCTCCGATTCTTTCATATGGCGTATAACCTTCGATTGTAACTACAAAACCTTTGCCGTCTGCCTGTGCTGTCGGGTCTGAACTCATATCCATTTGAGCCCCACCATCGAAAGACCTGCCTCTGCCTTCTCTGCCCGAATCAAGTGAAGCGCTCGCGACACTCTCATAATAGTTTATGTTTAAGCTTGTGATGAAAACAACTTTGCGTTCCTTGCGCGGTATTGCCTTTATTTTAGCTGCGTCACCTTGAGCATAAGCCTGGTATAATTCTTTTTCTTCCGGCATGCATTTCAAAATCGTTTGGTGAAGCAATGGAATTACTTCGCGATATTTGAAAACATCCATTTGCTTGCTTATCTGCTCTTTATAGGTATTATTTTGCGATTCCTGCGAACTCAATTCCGATGAAATTTCCTTTGCCTGCTGGAGAATTGATTGATTCGGATTGCTTGAACTTATTTTTTTAAGGTCAAGGTTCGATTTCATCAATGCCAGTAATGATACGATAAGAAGCAAACTAGCCGCTGCGACAAAATATTTGCTTTTTCTCGCCCACATCATCCGGCGTGCAATTCCCTTCGGAAGCAGATTGCTTTTAATTTTTGCCGCTCCCAGTGCCTGAAGACCAAGCCCGTAAGTAATCGCCAGATCGCAAATGTTGTCATGCAGTTTCGCGTTCGATACAGAAGCTGAAGGAATTAATTTTTCAAATGAATCAGGCCGAACAACATTTAATTGTGTCGTTTGCTGAACATATTTATTCAGGCCCTGAAGTTTAAAACCGCCGCCCAGGAGTATTATTTTTGTCTAGCTCGTGCCCCTGTGGCTTCCGCTGAAATAACCCAATGATCGCTGTATTTCCGCGACCAAATCCGAAAAGACAGGCTTCATTGCGTGGAAAATCTGCCTTGCGTATTTGCTTACAGGTGCGCCTCTTTTCAATTTTTCAGCTTTAGCGAAATCAAGTTTGAACGCTTCCGCGATCGCTTTTGTAAAATTATTTCCGCCAAGAGGAATACATCTTTGCCATACTGAAAATTTTGTGCATATAACTAAATTTGTATCAGCCGAACCCATCTCAAGAAGCACAACCGCTTTTTTATCCTGCTCATCAAGGTCATTTCTATCGAATTGAGCATAATTATAAAGCGCCATCGGAGACATCTGCACAAGTGTTACCCGCAGATTTTCAGATGAGAAATTTTCGAGATACCTGCTGATAAGTTCGTTCTTTATCGCAAAGATACCAACCTCAACATCCGGGCTGTCGGGCTTTGGCATCATTTGCCAATCCCATTCAACTTCGTTGATGTCGAAAGGTATCTGCTGAACAGATTCGAATTTTATAATTTCTGGAATTTTTTTCGGGTCAACCGGCGGAAGTTTGATGAATCTTGCGAAACTTGTTTGCCCCGGTACCGAAACCGCAACTTCGTCTTTCCCAAGTGCGTTTCGACTGGCAAAAGTATTAAGACTTGCGCGAATTATTTGATTTTTTTCCTCTTCGCTGGTACCTTCTGCCGTAAGTATCTTGGGGTGCTCGATATAATCAAGGCCGGTTACTTCTATACGGTCGCCTGCTGACTGAAGACGAAGTGCTTTCAGTGAGCTGCTGCCAATGTCGATTGCCCATACGGAACGAGCGCCTGTTGCCATTTTTTATCCCAATAATTGCGTTTATTAAAATATATAAAGATAGTTAATTATAACAGATTAGTTAAAATATGCAAACTTTTGCCATAAATACTCTAGGTTGTAAGGTAAATCAATACGAAACACAGCAAATCATTCAGTTCCTGACTGAATGTAATCTGTTATACGTACAAAACTTCGAATCGGCTGAAATTATTATTATACATACCTGCAGCGTTACGCATATTGCCTCTGCAAAAAGTCGACAATTAGTCCATAAAGCCCAAAGATCGAACCCAAATGCCCGAATAATAGTGTCTGGATGTCTTGTTAATAGCGACCCAAAAGAGTTTCAAAACCTCAAAGAAAACGTGCTTTTTGCCTCAAATCTTGATAATTTGTTCATACTGCTTCAAAAAGAGTTCAATCTCAAGCCTAAATCCCTTCAAAATAAAGGCTTAAAGGAGTTCACCGGCCAGACAAGGGCATTTCACAAAGTTCAGGA
>JBDKUM010000361.1:0-4916 GCA_039679715.1 Phycisphaerales bacterium | reverse complement strand
CTTTCTGCCTGTATGGAACATGGGATTGCAGCATTTACCGGTGATGGTACAAATCCTGAAGTCATGGAGGGTGCAACTGCGGCAATAGCAAAAGTAAATGGTCGAGGTATCCCGACAATTAAACCTTGGAATATTGATACAATCAAAGCCAAAATAGAGCTAGTACGTAAGGCAGGTGCTTTTGCTGTTGCCATGGGTGTAGATGCGGCTGGATTGCCCTTTTTGAAAAATATGAATCCACCTGCCGGCGGAAAATCAGTGGATGAACTTAGCTGTATTGCTGAAATGGCAGGAATTCCGTTCATCGTGAAAGGAATCATGACGGTGAAAGGAGCCCTTAAGGCACAAGAAGCGGGAGCAAAAGCCATTGTTGTATCTAATCATGGTGGGAGGGTACTGGATCAATGTCCGGCAACTGCAGAAGTGCTTATGGAAATATCCGAGGCTGTCGGAAGCGAGATGAAGATTCTAGTTGATGGTGGTATCCGTTCTGGTGCGGATATTTTCAAGGCACTAGCACTTGGTGCAGACGGTGTCATAATCTGTCGTCCGTTTGTAACAGCTGTTTATGGCGGTGAAAAGGAAGGCGTTAAGATTTATATTGAAAAATTGGCTGAAGAATTAAAGGATACGATGGCTATGTGCGGTGCTTTTAGCCTGAGTCAGATTACTAAAGATATGGTACGCAGCTAACCAGATGGCACCGGATATTAATGAACAAAAAAATAAACTATTGGGAAAGAAGGAAGTAAAATAAGAGCAATAGTACTTGATGGATACACATTAAACCCGGGAGATTTAAGCTGGAGATCCCTGGAAGAACTGTGCGAGACCATGATTTATGACAGAACAGCTTACGGTGTATCCGGAAATAGCTTAATAACCGAAAGAATCGGTGATGCTGAGGTTGTGTTTACCAACAAGACACCAATACCAGCAGATGTCATCAATGCAGCTACTAATATAAAATTTATCGGCGTCCTTGCAACCGGTTATAATATTGTTGATGTAGAAGCTGCTAAAAAGAGAGGGATTGTTGTTACAAACATTCCGGCGTACGGTACTAATGCAGTAGCTCAGATGGCCATTGCCTTGCTTCTGGAATTGTGCCATCATGCCGGAGCACATGGTGAAGCGGTAAAGACGGGTAAATGGAGCAGTAATCCAGATTGGTGCTTTTGGAATTATCCCCTGCTTGAACTTGACGATAAGACTATGGGCATTGTCGGCTTTGGCCGCATTGGCCAGGCTACTGCCAAAATTGCTCAAGCTATGGGCATGAAAATATTGGCTTATGATAGTCATAGGATTTATGACCTAGAAAGTGAAACACTTCGATATGTAGATCTTGATGAACTATTGGCGAAATCCGATGTTATTAGTCTCCACTGCCCGTTATTGGAAAGTACAAAAGGAATGATTAACCAGAATACTTTGGCTAAAATGAAGGACGGAGTTATAATCATCAACACATCAAGAGGTCTTTTGGTGGTGGAAGAAGATCTTGCTAACGCCTTAAATAGTGGGCAGGTAGGTGGCGCAGGCCTTGATGTTGTGTCTAACGAGCCTATCAAAGAGGATAACCCTCTCTTAGGGGCTAAAAACTGTATTATTACTCCACATATTTCATGGGCTCCTAAAGAATCAAGAAAAAGGCTGTTAGACATTGCAGTTGATAACTTGCGAAAATTTCTGGAAGGATCACCTATTAATGTTGTTAATAAATGATTTCTTCACTTTGCTTAGTCATTCACACAAAATTTAGAGTGACGAAGCTTAGCCAGGGCAGTATATTTATGAACTTATTGTTTGCTGGGCTTTTAGCGGTTCTCATTATTGCAACTACGGATGATAAGGCACTATGGTGTTGACTTAAATTCTACTTATTAGCGGATAGCTTAGTTTGAATTTTGTAAGATGGAGTGAGAAAGCGACCGCCATGGATTGCAAAATGGACGTATGAAATGGTGCCGCAAACGGTATGGAAGATACAGCCGCTGACTGCGTTTTGGGGCATATCCAGAGGATACGATAATAAACTCAAGCGAATGGGTATTTATACGATTGAGGCGCTGGCTCATGCCAATCCAATGTCGTTGCAGAAAGCTTTAGGCGTAATGGGGCTGCAGCTATATTATCACGCATGGGGGTTGGATGCTAGCATCATTAGCCAGAAGGAACGGCCGAAAAGTAAATCCTATAGTAAGAACCAAATATTAATGCGGGATTACGTTGTAAAAGCAGAAATTCTAATGGTCATCAAGGAAATGGTGGGAGATATATGCGCCAGGCTACGTAAGCACCAGGAAAAATGCCAAGAGGTATATTTTGGGATAGGGTACTCGGATAGGAATTTGCAGGTGGGTTTTACTGCACGGATTAAGTTGGTTCGCCCGGAACACTCGATGGATATCATTAATGAAGCGGTACGCCAGGAGTTTATGAAGCGGTGGCAGGGTGAACCGGTGCGATCGGTAAATATTACTGTTGGGAAAGTCGTGCCACAAGGACAGGAGCAGTTGGAACTGTTTTTTGAAGGGGAAGAAAAGAAACATGCCATGGATAGAGTAGTAGATGATCTCCGGGAACGATTTGGCAAAAAAGCGATTTTTTATGCTGGGTCGATGACCGGTGGAACCTTCCTTGAACGGGCGGATTATGTAGGCGGACATAAAGGAAAAAGTGAATGATAAGTTTAAAGAATAGTTGTCTAGATGTTGCTCTAGGCGACTATTTTCTTTTATAAATTAAAAATACGGGGGTGTCAGTGCGATATATAAAGTTTGCAAAGCGTTAAACGTATCGCCCCCTCCACCTGGTTATTTTCAATATGAAATAAAAATACAAACGAGAAAACGAAGAGCTTGGAGCGAAGATATCTAAAGTAAAATTCTATAAATTTATGTGAGAATACTGATGTAGAATTATCACATATGTTGTGATTTAGGTCACATTCAACAGATAAATTTTTTGCTAGAATTATATCAAATAGTTTTAATAATGCTTATACATAAAAGGAGGAGAAAAATATGTCAATGTTTTGTTACCAATGTCAAGAAACGGCTAAAGGTACTGGATGTACCATGCGCGGTGTATGTGGGAAAACGGCTGATGTTGCTAATCTTCAGGACTTATTAATTTATACTCTTAAAGGAATTTCGGCATATGCACTTAAAGCTCGTCAGGCTGGAATTGCCACACCGGTTGCCGACAAGTTTATTATGGAAGGATTGTTTGCCACTATTACTAATGCTAACTTTGATAAAGAACACTTTGTAGCTCTTATTAAGCAGGCATTGTCATTACGAACAGAAGTCAAAACTGATTTGGAAAAAGCGGGCATAGCGGCAGAGATTACTCATGACAGCGCTCTATGGTTTGCTGATAATGCGGTAGATTTTGAAGAAAAGGCTGCCTTAGTTGGAATTTTGGCGACTGAAAACGAAGATGTCCGATCATTGCGTGAATTGCTTACTTATGGTGTAAAAGGAATGGCTGCTTATGCAGAACACGCTTTTACATTAGGCTATAAGGACGATGCCATTTTTGCCTTTATGCAAAAAGCGCTAGTTGCTACTACCGACGATAAATTAAGTGCTGATGAATTGGTTGCTTTGGTGATGGAATGCGGCAAATACGGCGTTGATGTTATGGCCTTGTTGGATAAAGCCAATACCAGCACCTATGGAAATCCGGAGATTAGCAAGGTTAATATTGGGGTGAGAAATAATCCGGCTATCCTCATTAGCGGTCATGATTTAAAAGATCTGGAAGAACTGCTAGAACAAACTCAGGGGACTGGCGTTGATGTATATACACATGGCGAGATGCTTCCTGCTCATTATTACCCGGGCTTTAAGAAATATGACAATTTTGTCGGCAACTACGGCAATGCCTGGTGGTTACAAGACAAAGAATTTGAAACCTTCAACGGACCAATCTTAATGACTACTAACTGCCTAGTGCAGCCTAAGGCTAGCTACAAAGACCGTGTTTATGTGACCGGTGTAGTAGGTTTTGAGGGTCTGAAACAAATTGGCGAGCGGGTGGATGGTAAACCAAAAGACTTTTCATCCATTATTGCCCATGCTAAGCAATGTCCGCCGCCACAAGCAATAGAACAAGGAGAGATTGTCGGTGGTTTCGCCCACAACCAAGTGTTTGCGTTAGCTGATAAGGTAGTGGAGGCAGTAAAAAGCGGTGCCATCAAACGTTTCTTCGTTATGGCAGGCTGCGATGGACGTATGAAAAGCAGAAATTACTATACCGAATTTGCCAAAGCGTTGCCTCAAGATACGGTAATCTTGACAGCTGGCTGTGCGAAGTACAAATACAACAAACTGCCCCTTGGAGATATCGGTGGTATTCCGCGCGTGCTGGATGCCGGTCAATGCAATGATTCCTACTCGCTAGCCGTTATCGCCTTGAAACTTAAAGAAGTATTTGGGCTGGATGACATTAATGAATTACCAATATCATACAATATCGCTTGGTATGAGCAAAAGGCTGTCATTGTACTTTTGGCTCTGTTATATCTTGGGGTGAAGAATATTCATCTAGGACCAACTTTGCCTGGATTCCTTTCACCTAATGTAGCTAAAGTGCTCGTAGAGAATTTCGGTATTGGCGGCATAACCAATCCTGAAGATGATATCAAAATGTTCATGGCATAAGTATCTACTAGCATTCAATATATCAGCCACTCAAACGTAGAACTATTTACGGAAAAATTCACACTTAAACTTCTTATGTTGCATTAATACGGATGATAGTTCTAACTTTATGAATGTATTACTGGTAAAAAGAAGTAGAATGGGTGTACTCAATTTGATTGGATAAATGAAGAAAGGGGGGACGGTATGAAAGGCTTTGTTGACAAGGATACTTGTGTAGGTTGTGGATTGTGTCTTGGAATC
>JBDKUM010000360.1:0-12460 GCA_039679715.1 Phycisphaerales bacterium | reverse complement strand
TTAAAATGAAAAAAACTAACGCATTCACACTGGTAGAGTTGCTAGTTGTTATCTCGATAATAGCCATCCTTCTCGCAATTCTAATGCCGGCACTGCAATCTGCCAGAAATCAAGCCAAGCGTGTTATTTGCGGCTCTAATGTTAAGCAAATGGGGCTTGGTTTAGTAACATATGCAAATCAAAATGATAATAAAATGCCATCACATCAAAAAACGTCCTACATTTATTTGTGGGATATAGCAACGCCTACAATTGATGCGATCACACGCCAACTCGGAGCGAAGGATCCGAATTCTATAAAGAAATTTTTCTACTGTCCTAACGCTTCTCGCCAGGTATTGACGGAAAAACTGATAAATCAATACTGGCAACGTTCAAGGGGAGGGAGTTACGATTACCGTGTTGTAGGTTATTTTTTTCTCCTAAAGAGGCCTAAGGGTTACGATAACATTGAATTACTAAAAACTCAACCTACAGTACTTGTTGATCGAATAGATATGTCCAAGGCTTCATCGAATGAATTAATTACAGATATGGTTCTTGGCCTAAAAACATCAAAAGGGATGAAATGGGATTATGTCGAGCAGGTTCGTAATCAGCCAATGCCGACAAATCATTTATCAAAAATAAAGAACGGCAGTCTGAGTGGTCAACCGATCGGAGGCCAGGTGATTTTTGTTGACCAACATTTGGAATGGCGTCCCTTCAACAAAATGCAAAAACGTGCTGATGGTGATGCAGGAATAGAAATGTGGTTCTAGTATATGGAAGTAAAGGTGTTTTTTTGCGACAAAAATCAACAATAAGCTTGCGGGAAATAGCGGAGAGAACGAACTTTTCCATTACGACGGTTTCGCGAGCATTGCGAAATAAAGGAGAGGTGTCAACCGCAGTACGATGTAAGATTCTTGATATTGCAAAAGAACTAAGATACAGGCCTAATATGCTGGTGAAGGGAATGCAAACAGGCAGAACGAAGACGATAGGAGTAATGGTACCGCCGTATGATTCATATTGGACGCAAGTTCTGTATGGGATTCATGAAGAACTTACACATGCAGACCACGTCTATATTAATGCATGGTGCTCTGAACGACAGAATGGCAGTTCTTATAGCAATTTGCTTCAGGAGCAACTGCATCGTTTGATAGACAGGCGTGTCGATGGCTTGATATTATGGGCGCATCTTGCACCATTATATAACGAGAGCCTTGTAAAGGACCTTGAAGCCCGCGATTTGCCTGTAGTTACAATAGACCATGAACTTCCGTTTGCTGACTGCGTCGAAACCGACGAAGAAGCCGGAGCGACTCTTGCAGCAAAGCATCTACTCGAACTAGGACATACCAACATAGCTCATCTTGGATGGGATAATTCTTATAAATGGGCATATCTGCGCCGAACATTTTTCGAGCAAGCGATTGCAAAAAGCAGCAAAGCAAAATGTACAACAATTATTTGTACGGAAGACGAAGATGTTGAAAACGCTACGGTGAAACTTTTATCTTTGAATCCACGACCAACCGCAATATTTGCATGCAGCGACCGATTAGTAAAAATGGTTTATAACGTTACCGAACAGATGAAGTTAAGAATACCTGAAGATTTATCTGTAATTGGTTTCGCAGACCTTGAATTTGTGCAATGGATGCAGCCGCCTTTAACGACGATAAGGCAAAAAGGATTTGAAATGGGTAAGGTAGCAGCAAAGCTGCTGATTGGTCGCTCAGAAGGCACGATTTCTGATCGTCGACCTCAAGTTGTCAAAATCGGGTGTGAGCTGATTCCACGTCAAAGCACGGCATCAGCCAAAAATAATAACAATTTTTTAACATAGGAGGACTATTATGGATAGTAAGAAATTACTACAGGTTGTTTTGTTAGTTTTGATTTGCGTTATGAATCAAACGGCACTATCAGAAATCATCAAAACAAGTAATGGTACCGGAGCCGACGCCTACATTTCTTATACTGGAGGCAACACCAATTATGGTGGAATGACATATTTGATGGTATCAAAGAATTATGTGCCTTATCTGAAATTTGACCTTTCCATTGCCGGACCAAATAATATTGCTGACGCAAATCTTACACTGTACGGCACTCCAGATCCAGGCTTTGTGCCACCACCTTTCACCACCAGTTTCTATGTTTTCGGTTTGCTAGAAGGTTCTGACACTTGGGACGAATCGATGATTACATATAATAATGCTCCTCTTGTAACCAATCCAATTACATGGAACCCTAATTTAGTATTGCTCGGAACTTTAAACTACACGGAAGGAAACCAGGGAGCAATTACAATGGTTAAAAATGGAACGGAATTTGTGAAATTTCTTAATAACCGCGGGCCTGACAGTGTAGTTACAATTATCTTTGCTTCAGGTAATTATACTGATACAGCCTATTTCTCAACTAAAGAAGACCATGGAGACGCAAGTGAAGCCCCGTATGTGAGCATAACTATGGATTCCGCTGTTGTACAGAGAAATAACTGGACCGGTACGGACAGTAACAGTTGGTCCAATGCCGCGAATTGGATGGATGAAAACAGTAGCACTTCTATTCCAGACGGCAATGCAGTTGTTAATATTGTAAGCGGTGCAAACTATCCGATTATAATAGATTCGAACGCTTCAGCTAAAAAGGTATTTGTGTATGGCGGAAATTTAAAAATTACTTCCGGTGCAATTTTGACCATAACCGATGGTGTTTTGAGAGTCAAAGATGACAGAAAGGTTGATATTTTAGACGGACAGATCAGCCTTGCCGGAAATGTTGAAGGACCAATGTGGGCTCTAATAGCAAAGCAAAAAATTATCACTTCCAAAATTGGTCAGTATGAAGTTTATCCAAGCTATGACGTTACCAGCGCAACCACTATCGTTACAACTCGAGCCACTGTTCAAAAGCTTAAATGGGGAAGATCAATAGTGGATGCAAATGCACCCACCGGCGATGCAGGTACACCAATATTCAACGCTCTCAACGGCAAAGGTATAATCGGCGAAACACATATTGGTTTTATTGATGGCGGTAATTCGTATTATGGCAGAAACCTTGAATCGATGGGGATAGGCGATGTGGAACTTAAATTTATGTTCGACAGAGCTTACAACCTCACGGATATGTATGTCTGGAACTCCGAAGATAGATTTAATGGTTATGGTTTACAAAATGTTCGTATAGAATATTCTACTGATGACGTTACATACACAACATTAATGAATGATGGACAAGAGCTATTCGTTTTTAAGCAGGGTTCAATAGATTGCAATAAAAGCGATATCATTTCCTTTGGCGGCGTTTCCGCTAAATTTGTAAAAGTAACCGCTGTAGGCGGCGCAGGTTCGGGTAATTGGGAAGGCACTTTACTTGGCAGATACATTCTTAAGGAACTACAGTTTTGCATTACAAGTATGGAAGCTTACAATCCATCACCCACACCTGATAAGCAAGTTGATTTGGCATCGTCGACTCAACTTAAATGGGATCCCGGACAGGGGACTGTAACAGGTCAGGATGTTTGGTTCGGAACTGCCCCAGGTGCAATGACAAAAATTGGTGCTAATTTAGCACCGGAAACGAACTCAATCAACATTACAGTCCAAAGTGGAAATACATACTATTGGCGAGTTGATGGTCTCAATAGCGGCGGTACTACAACTACTGGACATCTGTGGAACTTCGTAATCCGCGACTGGCTGCATTGGAATCCTGCAGGTCAAGGGGTAGTATATGCTTATGGCTCACCCGGCAGCGGCGGAAGTCTCGGTACAAACGCAGCTAATGAATCCGGCATAACTGGCGATTTGCATGCAGCGTTTCTAAATTCAAATGGATGGTACAGTCGTAAGCCGTGGGATGTTGGAATCACTGAACCGGAGCTTTTGGTTAAATTCGACAAAGCTTATGACATCAATGAGATGTGGGTATGGAACCATGATGGTGTAAGTTCTTCAGAAGCACCAATGGCTCTGAAAACGATCGAGATAAAGTACTCTCTTGATGATGTGAGCTATGCAACATTAATGAATGGCGCAGAATCCACATTTATTTTACCACATGGAAATACAAACGGTACACATGACACCGCGATTAAATTCGATGTTCCTGCAAGATATGTTAAAATAAAAGCAGTAGGCGGACCGGGAATTGGAAACTATGGTTCTTCTACATGGGGTTACAAACTTCGTGAAGTTCGCTTCTATCAGGATAGTGTATATAGGGATGAGAAGGCATCTTATCCTTATCCAGAAGACGGTAAAGAAGTAGATATATTTATTCAGGCTAGATGGACTCCAAGTGCTCTCGCTGTTTCAGGTCAAGATATATATTTAGGAAAAGTCGGTGAATCTTTGGAGTTGATTGCTTCTAATATCGATCCAGATACCGATAGTTTTCTTATGCCGCAATTAGATAATTTCTCCGATTATGTATGGCGAGTTGACGGCCGAAACGGAGAGGTTGTAACACAAGGCGATGAATGGCACTTCTCAACCCATGCAAGGCTTAGGTGGAATCCTGGGCTTGTCGGTGTTATTGATGCAAATGGCTCTAAAGGTGACGGCGGCACTTATGGTTATCTGGCAGCAAATGAAAGCGGTTTGACTTATGATATGCATGATACGTTTTCAACTTCTAACAGCTGGTATTGCCGAAATCCGGGAACACTTCAGCCTCCATTGTTAATAACATTCGACCGAGTTTATGACGTTAATGAAATGTGGATATGGAATCATGATGGAACCAGCACAAGCGAGGCTCCAATAGCAGTGAAGACCATAAAAGTTGAGTACTCACTCGATAACGTTTCTTATACAACTCTGATGAATGGCACGGAGCCTAATTTTGTGCTGCCGCATGGCAATGTTGATGGAACTCACGATACTGAAATTAATTTCGGCGATAGAGCTGCTAAATATGTAAAGATTACACCTGTCGGTGGTATTGGTGTAGGAAATTATGGCTCAACATATGGATATAAACTCAGGGAAGTAAGATTCTTCTATCAGGTTCCGTTGTGGGCTGATTTGAATAACGACAAGAAAGTGAATTTCGAAGATTACAGCTTAATGGCGGAAGGATGGCTTGAAGAAAATTGGATTTATGATCCAATAAAGTATTGCCAGAATAAACCAGTTGGTGATGTAACTGGCGACTGCAAAGTTGATTATCTTGATATAGATGTTTTGGCCGGCGAATGGCTTGAAGATATAAATTAAAGATGTAATTAATTTCATAGGGGGACGGTAATTTCCGTCCCCCTTTTTAAAAAGTAAATAAAAGGTTTAATATTGAACGCAACTATGATGGGAAGCCTTGTGAATGGGTAACGTGCCAGGTACATTGACTTTTGTAAAGTTGGGTCTTACAGCTCTTATGGATGGTGGTGAGAGCACGTATTTTGTCAGAGTTATAACACATCATAATGTTAGCAGAAAAATCGGAGGTTTTTATGTTTAAACGGATTTTTGTCTCCGTAATTATCGGAATAGTTTTATTATCAAACAGTTCCTGTTGTTTCTCATTTGATTCGAATTCCAATATGTGTAATCCAATTCTGAAATGCCTATATACGATAAATAAAGCGCCGGAAGGAAGGAATCCGCCTTTCCTGGCGACATTCAACGCTAATTATGCCCTGAAAGCCGATAAATATCTTGAAGCAACTATTGACCTTGGGCAGGGAGTGGATGGAAATCTCCGAATGACAGGGCCTATGACTTTGACGACCGTTTTTCAATTGGCAAAGCAGTGGCCGATGAAGGCGGCATTAATTTCAAAGTGGGGTTTTATTCGCGGACAGGCGGCTTATGAACTGGGACTTACTCCCGACAGGAAAATTTACTTGCAACTGAGCACTACCGGAAATGCCAATGATAATTATTTTAAAGTAATAAGCAGCAAGGCAATAAAAAAAGAAGAACCGGTGGTTGTAACAGCTATATTCGACCCAGGCAAAGAAGCGGCAATATATATAGATGGACAAAAAGCCGGTTCAGTAAAAAAGGATGTACCTGCAAAATGCTTTGACGGCAGCGCTGATGTAAAACTTTTGCCGAGATTCGAAGGCATATTCGCAGGAGCATTATTTTATGATCGAGTGCTGACTGAAAAGGAAATTAAAGATGTAAGCAAACAACTCAAAGGAATGCTGCCTGCTGATGCGCCGTACGTCGATTGGAAGGTTAATGAAAAAAGAAATATCATAATAGGAAAAGCGGAGGATTATCTTGGTACAACCGCCGGAGTTAAACTTTATAAAGAAATAGACATTAGCGAATATAAAGGCAGTTATATTTGTCCGGTCGATTTAGATAATGACGGCAGAGTAGATTTCCTACTTTTTAAAAACGGAAATACTTATACGGTTCCGGGCAGACTAATAGCGGTAGATTTTGACGGCAAAACATTATGGGAAAAGGGAGATAAAAATCTGATGGTGCACGAAAGCTGTGGCTCTGCGCCTGCATATGAAAAGGGTACGTCGCCGGCAATGCGAGGAATTGCTACCGTCTTTGATATTGACCAGGATGGTAAAAGTGAAGTTATATCGGAACTTTGGGAAAATAATAAACCAATGTTATATATTCTTGACGGTGCAACCGGCGAAGTAAAACGCTCTGTCGAATCACCTCTTAGTTTAAGCGTTCGGCAGCCTTGGGAAATCGGCGACAGGCAATCTTCGCGAACTCATCCATTAATGCGTATTGCTTATCTGAACGGCAAAGATAAACCGCCGTGCATAGTAGTCAAATATGAAGCAAGCAACGGTCTGCCGTGCCAGGCTTTTGCACTCGATAATAAGTTAAATGTTATCTGGCATATAAAAGGTACGAGCCATTCAATGGGTCATATTCCATCAGTCGGCGATGTTGATAATGACGGAAAGGACGAAGTTCTTCTCGGGCATATGCTGGCAGATGATAATGGGAAAGTAATGTGGGACAAGGGTGAGCAGTTTATATGGCATGCCGATTGTACGGGGACCGGTAAATTTAAAGATAACGGTGAAATTCAAATTCTCATTGGCACTTGCGGAGTCGGTCCGCTTTATTGTCTTGATTATAAAGGCAATATTTTGTGGAAAAAGACCCGTGAAGAAATTTCGCATGGTCAGGCTCTCTGGGTTGGTAATTTTGTTGAAGGTATGAAGGAGCCACAGATTATTGCATGTACAGGCGGACATACAGGACAATTTGCACTGTTGCGAGGCTGTGATGGTCAGACTCTTGCGAATTTTACACACAGGAAAATTTTAGGTTCGTATCCTGATTATCCTCAGGTGGTAAACTGGAACAGCATGAACGTGCAATCACTCTGGATACCGCAGGATAGGATTCTTGTTGATGGTTTAGGTAATATAGTGGCAGAACTTGGTGATTATGATAAATATGTGCAGGAAAAGCTGCACTGCGGATCAAGCTGGAGACCGGTAGCCGCACAGGTATTTGTACTCGATATTATGGGAGACGACAGAGACGAACTCATTATGTATGAACCATATGCTGGAGAGTCAATTTTTATCTTTTACAATCCTAATACTCAACCGGATATGAAAAAATATATACAGAAGGAATCGGCGTATAACATTCGGTCTTATTTTTAATAAAACAAATCGGAAGGAATGAATAGCATGAAAAGCAGAGTCATCTTGGGAGTTATTGTATCTATTTTTGTCTGCGGTTTGGTTTCACCAAGCCGCGCAGGCGATGAAACTGTCAGACTTAAAGTTCATGGAACTGACCTTGTCGATGGTAGTGGAAATAAAGTAATGCTGCGGGGCATTTACACAAGGGAAGAATGGCTCAAATCTGAAAATGAAGTAATTAACTTTAAAAAATGGGGCGTTAATTTTGTAAGGATTTTGCTTGCGTTCGATAAAGATTACTGGCAGGTAGTTAATAATGGCCAAATAGACTTGAACAAACGCTGCATTCTTCGTGATGAAAATATTGAAAAAACTAAAGTGAAATTAGAATGGCTGGAAAAACATAAAATATATTATATTATGGAAATTCCGTGGAGATGGTACGGAATGGACGATAATTTGGAAAGCCCGCAATTACTTAAGCAGCAATGCGTTCAAATGTATAAGAAGCTCGCCGGGGAATTTAAAGATTACGATTATTTAATGGGGTTTTGTATGTTCAGCGAATCTACTATAATGCCTGAAAGATATCTGGACTATAAAAATATCTGCACGGCTATAGTAGATGGGGTTCACGAAGTTTCGCCTCGTATGATTATGTGTTCAACAGGCGTAAAATGCAGCGGACCGGATGGTTTGATTGAAGCATCTGTGATCGATCGGCCAAATATGATATATGATTTTCATTATTATGATATTAAAACTTTTGTAGCTTACAGACCGTGGTTCGGAGATATGCGATATCCCGGTAGAATACCGCACGGATTTAGCAGCCGATCTTATTATTCTGACAAGAAACTGAATGAAACATTTATTGGTCCGGCTATAGCGTTTTCGAGAAGATATAATGTGCCTATCTGGTGCGGCGAGTTCGGAGCCTTTAACAACGCTCCCGATGGTTCGAGTGACCGATGGATGAGAGATGTTTGCAGAA
The DNA here is from genome assembly GCA_039679715.1 of Phycisphaerales bacterium. Lineage (GTDB taxonomy): Bacteria > Planctomycetota > Phycisphaerae > Sedimentisphaerales > UBA12454 > UBA12454. The sequence goes on along the minus strand of JBDKUM010000360.1, from coordinate 3,872 downwards.
TTTTCGAAAGAAATGAAATTCCCTGGATCATCTGGACATGGGATTTAGGTATGACTGATGTGCCGCAGCTATGGAAAGATTTGTGGCAGTGCAGACTTGACGATTACGAACTTGCTATAAATCCGCATGGCGGAAGATTTACGGATGAGCAGACAGTACAAATCGATTCGTGGACGCGTGACGGCAACATATTCTATACAACAGATGGAACAGAACCGGACGAAAAATCGAAATTATATACAGAGCCTTTCAAGATTAATAAAACAACAACTGTTATGACGAGAATAATACACCAGGGAAAGAAAGGTCCGATCGATAAGACGACATTTGAATTTGGCGGTTTGAAACCTTTTGAAGCAAAGGGAAAAGTTCTGCCCGGACTTAAATATTCTGTTTACAATATAGCTGCTGAAAAAGTTGAAAAATTAAAATTGGAAAAGGCAGAGAAAACCGGTGTAGTTGCCGGAATTGGAGAGGCACAGCTTAGTAAATCCGATGCCAAAACAGTGGTTTATGAAGGATTGATTGATATATCCAAAGCTGGCAGATATTTCTTATATCCGAAATCGTATGGGGCGTATGAAATTTATATAGATGATGTTTTGTCCAATAAACATTTTTCTACAAAGCTCAATTATTCAAGAACCGTTGTTGGAATAATGACGCTTGAGAAAGGTTTGCATAAATTTAAAATTATATATTCAAAACCTAAGGACCTTGAAGATGGTTTTGAAATGAATATACAGCGTGACAAGACAATAATTGATCCTCCATTTAAAGTAAAAGCTGAAATGCTTTATTATATAGATAATATATAAAAGGAAGTAATATGACAGAAGCAAATATTGAAAAAGTATCGCAGTGGCAAGCAGCAATGAAGGATCCGTTTCGCGAGAAACTGCTGCCTGTGGGAAAAGATTTTCCGGAAAAAGTTAAAAGCTGTGCAGAGCCGATAAGAGATGAGCCTGTCTTTGATCCGGATATGATTTCAAAAATGGCGGAAAAAATAGTTCTGCCGGCAAATATTGTTTTTCCGCATCCAATGCTAGAGCGCGTAGTTCGCGTAGGCTTGGCGCATATTGATGCGACTTTTAAAGGTAATCATCCGAAATATGGAGCCGGTATTTATTCTCATGATTGTCATGATGGTTTTCCGCCGGTAATTGTATCGACAATAGACGCTCTTACCTTATGGGGTCTTATACCCAGGGCGGAAGAATTATTCGAGTATTGGTTTAATACATTTGTTCGTCCTGATGGCACTATAAGTTATCGCGGTACATCTTTGAGCGAAGTGGGAATGCTGTTGACCTCTGTTTGCCGACTGTTGGTTCGTGGCGCAAATGCGGAATGGCTCAAAAAGAATTTTGATAAAATAAATCTTTTGGTAAAATTTCTGCGGGATTTAATAAGTGCAACTGGGCCCAACAGACTCCTTTTCGGAGTACCTGAAGATGACGAGAGAGGCAATCCGGCTACTTATTTTCACAACAATGCATGGGTTGTAAGAGGGTTGAAAGACTGGTCGTTTGTCATAGGTAAATATTTAAACCAAAAACAAATAGCATCTGTAATTCAGCAGGAAGCTACACAACTTCAGAAACTGCTTATTGAAGTGATAACTGAGGTTTGGCCTAAAGATGCTTCAGACTGGTGGCTGCGGGCAACAATAGAAAAAGTTGACGGTGAACCCGCCGAGCGTCCTGCTCAAATTACCGCAACACGTTTCAGCAGCTATGTGAATTACAGATATTGGCCTGAACTTATGTCGAGCGGCGTATTGCCAAAAGAATTGATGGAACGCATTGTTAAGGCACGCCTGAACTGCGGAGGACAATTTTGCGGAACAACACGATTTGAAGATCATCTTGATGATTGGCCTTTGGCTGAATGGCTTGAAGGGCTTTGGAATCTTGGCTTATATGATGATTTTAAACTTTGTCTCTGGGGACACATTTACTATCATCAGGCAGAAGGGCATCTGACTGCATATGAACAGGTTGTATTTCCGCCCGGCAAGCAATATAAATTTGCGGCTTATTGCCTGCCATGTCAGTTAGTTGCGGTTCGAGCAGCAAGGAATATTGTCAATGTGTAAAATGAATATCGAAGGTCCGCGAGAATGTTTTGCAAATGAGCTTGATGAAACTCTTGCATTGATGGATTCTATCTTCCATGCAGCAAGGCCGCGAAGAATCGGAAAGTATTATCCGTTTGCTTATGGTCAGTGTAATCTTGATAATATGAGGATAATCAAAGCCGACGGAAAGGTCGTGTCTCACGCGGCGATATATGAGCGAACTGTTAATACAACCAACGGTTTAAATTTAAAAATCGGCTGTATAGGAGGGGTTGCGACTTTACCGGAACACAGGCAAAAAGGATATGCTTCTATAATCCTTGAAGATTGCATTAAGAAAATGGAAAAAGAGGATTATGACATATCGCTTTTGTGGACGGGTACGCCAGATTTTTATCGAAGACTTGGCTGGGAGCTGGCGGGGCTGGGTTGCAATTTTCAAATCAATCGGGGGAATGTATTTATCTTTCCTGAATATGATGAAAAGTTTCCGCTTGAAACGAGTATTGAAGATTATTCTGAAATAAATGAATTATACAACAAAAATATATTTAAAACTTACAGACAATTGGGCGATTATCCGCTGCTATTTAATAATCAAAGAAAATTATATTATCAAAAGAATGGTAAAATTTCCGGATATGTGCTTATAGGCGATGAAAATATAGTTCTTGAATATGGAGGCAGTGTTCATATTGTTGCCGCCATACTGCGGCGACTGATTGAAAAAGAAAATTATTCATCGCTTAGAGTGTTTACGCCTTCGCAGGATGACGGCCTTCGCGAATATTTGAAAGAATTGAATGTTCCCGAAACTACATTTTATTTGGGAATGATTCGCATCATAAATGAAAATAAGTTTATGGAAAAATTTAAAATTCCAAGGTCGCAGAAATATTTTTTGCCCATGTTAAGCAAGTTATGTTTTGGGCCTGAAAGAATATCAGGCCAGTTTCCCCCTGTAAAATTTTATTTTTGGCAAACGGAGCATGTGTAAAATGAAATTGTATTGTCTCTTAGTCTTCTTAATTTTTTGTCACTGTACTTTAGCTGAAAATGATGCAGTTCGTCTGCATATAAATGGCCGCAACATCGTTGACGGCAATGGAAATATAATGAAATTAAGAGGAATTTATACTCGTAGCGAATGGCTGAGCAATGAAAAAGAAGTCGAGAACTTTAAAAGCTGGGGAGTGAATTTTATTCGCATCCTGCTGACTTTTGACCCCAACTACTGGGACGCTGTCAACAATGGCAAAAAAGATTTAAATAAAAGATGTATTCTTCACGAGGAAAATCTGCGTTATATGGATGAGAGGGTTGCATGGCTGGAAAAAAATAAAATTTATTATATGATGGAAATCCATTGGCGGGCGCTGGGCGCGGATGATAATCTTGAAAAGCCGGAATTGTTATGTGAGCAATTTTCAAAAATGTATGAATTACTTGCGAAACGATACTCTTCGTTAAACTACCTAATGGGATTCAGTACTTTAAGTGAAATACATATAAAACCTGATAAGTATAAAGAGTATAATAAAATTCGCATCGCGATAGTGGATGCTGTTCATAGAGTTGACCCGCGATTTATTGTGTCTTTGACCGGAACATGGTGGGGGAATGTTCATAGTTTAAGTGATAAAATTTATATCGACCGGCCAAATACGATGTACGATTTTCATTTTTACTCACCCCGCAAGCTTACGCATTATAGGCCGGAATATGGCGTTATTAAGTATCCCGGTAGCACTTATCTTAAAAAAGAATTAAAACCCGCTTTGAAATTGTCGAA
>JBDKUM010000359.1:0-10181 GCA_039679715.1 Phycisphaerales bacterium | reverse complement strand
ACCGCTGTAAAAAGGCTAAATGCCTGGCGGAAACTCGGATAGAAGGTTGAACCAATCAGACAAATTTTAAACTTGACAGGTCTGGCTTCATAGAAGAACACAGAGATATTGCTTTAAGGCGTGTTCTAACGAACACTGTAAAAATTAAAATACAATCTTTCCAAAAAACGACCCATTCGACTTCGCTCAGGGCAGGCTTTTTCCAAGATTGTCTTTTTAATTTTTTCGTCCTTTACAGGACTTTGCCTTAAAGCAAAACACGGATTTCGATGGCATACAAGGATTGAAATTCTGAAAGCGGCTAAACGGATTAATATAATATTATAAACAATAATTTAACCACGAATCAACACGAATGAACACTATTTATTTAAACGCTAATTACGCTCCCTCTGATTTTTTCTTCGAGGGGAAAAAATCCTAAGGAATCGGGAGTTTGCGCTTCGCTCCAACGCTTTGCTTCGACAGATTTCGCTGATAGATTAAAAAAAAGCTAAGATTTAAAATTTGAAATCTCAGAAATAGATTCTTTTGCAAACAAGTAGAACGAAATACGTAGAACATCATACACATCGCAAACCTAATTGAATAAAAGGGACGAGGATAAAAGACAAGCCTATAAGATTCGCTTTCCTTCTGAAAGCGGCTAAACAACGAACCGGAGCCATATCCCCTACGAGGATTAAAATGATGGCTGGGCTAACCGTGGAGAAATATTAGTAAAAAACCTGATAGTAAAATAGGGTTGAAAGGGGAGATTTTTGCTGGGAAAATAGATATAGAGGCGCCCATGCAAAAAAGAATTAAAAAAAATCTTTTAGAAATCATCTATGCTTCCGTTTTGATTATGATATTTGCCTTTGTCGGGTATTCTTTTATCTGCTGGAGTATTGCTTCCAGCGTTAATTCAATCAGTAAAGAAGCGATGAAAGAATTTGGGCCTGACAAAGTTCAAGCATTGATGGCTTATGTAGATTGCAGCGAGAAAAAATTAAAGAAGAGAAATTCAGCAGTTTGGGCTTTGGGGCAAATAGGAGATAAACGCGCACTTAATGTTCTGATAAAATATTATAAATTCAAAGAATGCGATCATGATCATGAGCTTTGTCAATATGAACTAAAAAAGGCAATAAACTGCTGCCAAGGAGGATTCAATTCGACTGCATGGATGCGAAAAGTAAACTATTTTCAACTAAATGAAAGAAAGTGAAATTAGTAAATGGGTAAAAGGGTAAATGAGTTAATGTGTAAATGGATTAATTTAACCGCGAATTAACACGAATAAACACAATTTAATTTAAACGCTGATTGTGCTCCCTCTGATTTTTTCTTCGAGTGGAAAAATCCTAAGGAATCGGGAGTTTGCGCTTCGCTCCAACGCTTCGCTTCGACAGATTTTGCTGATGTTAAAAAAACGCGTTGCCCTTCCGGCAACGGCTAAACATGTGAAAATTTTAAAGGAGAAAAAAATGTTACCAATATCTAAACGTGCGGGAGCTGAATTAATAGGGACATTCTGGCTGGTACTGGGGGGCTGCGGAAGTGCGGTACTTTCAGCGAAATTTCCAGAAACAGGAATCGGATTTTTAGGAGTCGCTTTGGCATTCGGATTAACTGTCTTGACCATGGCATACGCATTTGGAGGGATTTCAGGCGGTCACTTTAATCCAGCAGTTACAATAGGGCTTTGGGCAGGTAAACGATTCCTGGCAAAAGATATTTTGCCTTATATCATTGCTCAAGTTGTGGGAGCGATCGCGGCGGCGGGTGTATTGTATCTCATTGCCAGCGGAAAACAGGGATTTAGTTTATCAGGTGGGTTTGCATCAAATGGTTATGGTGCGCATTCGCCGGGAGGTTATTCACTTGCGGCATGTCTTGTCTGCGAAATAGCCATGACGTTTATGTTCCTGATTATTATTCTGGGTTCAACCGACAAACTAGCGCCAATAGGATTCGCACCTTTAGCAATCGGATTGGGATTAACAATAATTCATCTTGTTAGCATTCCTGTTACGAATACATCTGTCAATCCGGCTCGAAGTACCGGCGTGGCATTATTTGCGGGCAGTGCGGCTATTGGACAATTATGGCTCTTCTGGCTTGCGCCTATAGTTGGTGCTTTAATCGCGGGATTGGTTTGGCATTACTTCAGCAGCGAAAGCGCATGATTGTTGGCGATGACGCGTTGCCCTTCTGGCAACGGCTAAACAACGAACCCTGCCATAGGTTTTTATGGACCCAGCCATAGTTATGGCTGGGCTAACCACTGAGTTATGTGGTTCCCTGCGAGGATTGAAATGATGGCAGGGCTAAACAAACTATTACCCATCGCTTGAAGCTCGGTTGAGGTAAACCTAACCGAATTACTTGTTGCATTAATGAACATTGGGTAATAACATGTTCGGCATGGATGCTAAAAAAAGTAAATCTCAAAAATATCGCCATTTACCGAGAGGTTTGGAGATACTCTATGAAGATGATGATATTATTGTTGTAGATAAGCCGGCGGGGCTATTGACTGTTAAAACTGCTACCGAGAAAACACGGACGGCGCAATATGTTCTTACCGATTATGTTCGCAAAGGTAATTATAAATCCCGCAAACAAATTTATGTTGTTCACAGGCTCGACCAGTGGACGAGCGGGGTTTTGATTTTTGCCAAAAGCGAAGAGATAAAAAATAAATTGCAGGAGCAATGGGATAAAACTGAAAAGAAATATATTACAGTTGTACACGGCATTTTAAAGGAAAAAGAGGGAGTAATCAGTTCATACCTGGCTGAAAATAAAATGTTTGTCGTCTATTCGACAAACGATAAAACCAAGGGCAAACTTTCGCATACAGCGTATAAGGTTTTAAAAGAATCCAGAGATTTGAGCCTGCTTGAAATCAATTTGCTGACAGGAAGAAAAAATCAGATACGTGTGCATTTGTCTGATAAAGGACATCCAATCGCGGGTGATAGGAAATATGGTAAAGCAGATGATGGTTTCAAGAGGCTGGCACTGCACGCGAAATCAATTTCGTTTTTGCATCCTGTTACGGGTGCGAAAATGGTGTTTGAGAGTCATGTGCCGGGATATTTTAAAGAAATATTAAAATAACCAATAATCAAGAAACAAATCTCAAACAGAATAACCAATAATCAAGTAACAATAACCAACATTATTTTTAACGCTATGATATAATTCCTGTGAACCCTGCCATAGTCCCCTGCGAGGATTGAAATGATGGCAGGGCTAAACATTTATTCAAGGGGATTGACAAAAGAGGCTAAAGGTGATATTATAGTATTTTTGAACCTGAATAAGGCTATGCGGCAGGACGTAAATCCTGAATTTACAGGCTCTAACAGCTCGTTGCTCTAGAGAGGGTAATTCAGACAAGTCCGTTATCCCATGCCAGTATAAGGAGTAAAAATGAAAGATCCCACTAAGGATCCCGCCATGCGCGGGAATGGTAAAGAAGCAACTCAAATTAATCCTATCCCAATAAAGACCGGCGCTGAAATTGTCGTAAGCACTTTGATTGAGCAGGGTGTAGAGACAATGTTCGGTTATCTTGGCGGAGTGGTGCTGCCATTATTTGACAAATTATACGATGCGCCAATCAATTTCATAATTCCGCGTCATGAGCAGGGCGGCTGTCATATGGCTGACGGTTATGCACGCGCGAGCGGTAAGGTCGGCGTGATTGTTGCGACGAGCGGGCCGGGGGCTTGCAATCTTATAACCGGTATCGCAAACGCGATGATGGATTCAGTTCCGATGGTTGCGATTACGGGACAAGTTCGCACTGACCTGATTGGTAATGACGCATTTCAGGAAGCAGATACTACAGGTATCACGCGGCCAATAACGAAATATAACACGATAGTTAAAGATGTTAAAGATTTACAGCAGACGATTCGTGAAGCATTTTATATTGCAAAAACGGGAAGGCCTGGGCCTGTTTTGGTAGATATTCCGGTTGATGTCGAAGTAAATAAATGTGCGGTTAAGCCGCTGGAAGAAATTAATCTTGCAGGATACAAGCCGCAGATCAAAGGACATCACGGACAAATCACTATGGCTGCGGAAGAGATAAATAAATCTGAAAAGCCGGTGCTTTATGTCGGCGGGGGTGTTATCGCGGCGAACGCGGCTGAAGAATTGCGAGCGTTGGCAAAAAAGGCGAATCTGCCTGTAACGATGACGCTGATGGGACTTGGCGCTTATGACCAGACTCAGCCGGAATCGCTGGATATGCTTGGAATGCACGGTTCGGCTTATGCAAATTACGCGGTTCAGGATTGCGATCTGCTTATAGCGGTTGGTTCGCGGTTTGACGATAGAGTTACGGGCAAAATCAAGACGTTTGCTCCGCGCGCGAAATTTATTCATATAGACATCGACCCAAGCAGCATCAGTAAAAATGTTATGGTCAATATTCCAGTTGTCGGGGACGCGAAATATATTCTCGGCGAACTTACAAAAATTGTTAAATATAAAGAACGTAAGGAATGGTTCGCGAAAATCGCTGACTGGAAAAAACGTTTTCCGCTGCGATATGATAATAAAAGCCCGAATATAAAGCCGCAGTATGTTATCGAGCAGATTTGGGAAGCGACGAGAGATAACGCGATTATTGTAACGGGTGTTGGTCAGCATCAGATGTGGAGTGCTCAATTTTATAAGCACACGCAGCCGAGACGTTTCATAACGTCAGGCGGGTTAGGAACTATGGGCTTTGGTTTGCCTGCGGCGATTGGCGCACAGGTCGCAAAGCCGGATATGACGGTTATCGATATTGACGGCGACAGCAGTTTTAATATGACAATGAACGAACTTTGTACGGCGGTTCAATATGAATTGCCTGTGAAGGTTTGCATAATGAATAACGGTTATATGGGTATGGTTCGGCAATGGCAGGAACTGTTTTATGGCAAACGTTATTCGAAAAGCTCGCTGAAGAATCCCGATTTCGCGGCGGTTGCAGAGGCGTTCGGAGCGGTTGGAATTACGGTCGATAAAAAGACTGAAATTAAAAGCGCTATCGCAAAATGGCTCGGAGAAAAGAGACCATGCGTACTGGATGTTCGGGTTGAACGTGAAGAAAATGTCTGGCCAATGGTTGCGGCGGGAAAGAGCCTGCATGAAATGGACGGTTTGGATATTTTCGAGAGCATGGCATAAACGAATTTGAAATTTGAGATTTGAAATTACATATGAGGAATATATGAAACATATAATAAGCGCTTTGGTTCAGAATAAGCCTGGAGTTCTGGCTCATGTTGCGGGGATGTTCGCGGCACGAGCATTTAATATAGATTCACTTGCGGTAGGCAGGACAGATGACCCGGAACTTAGCAGAATGACGATAGTAGTTCTTGGCGACGATAAAGTAGTAGAGCAGGTTCGCAAACAACTCGAAAAAATTGTAGAAATCGTGAAGGTACAGGATTTTTCATTTAAAGAAGTTGTAGCGCACGATTTAATGCTGATGAGCGTTCACGCACCGCCTGAAAAAAGGGCGGAAGTGCTGGCACTTTTCGAGATGTTCAAGGCGAAAGTTGTCGATGTCGGGACAAGATTCGTAATGGTTGAACTTGCGGACAGCGAAGATAAACTTGAAGCTTTTATCGAAGCATGCAGGCCTTATGGAATTAAAAATATGGTTCGCACGGGTACCGTCGCGATGGGTAAATTAAGCATTCCAAGTAATGCGACGGCACAATAAACGTGTCTCGAGAACCGTAAAGAAAAAAGATATAAGAGTTGTATCCTCAATCTCTCTTTAAGGCGTGATTTGGAATTGAAATACGCTTAAAGATAATTCCGGTATAAGGTGTGAAAATCTATTTTGTTCCAAAACAGCGGTTGATTGAACAATATTTATTCTTTCCGGTTCGTCAAAGCTATTTACGATGTCTCTCTGGTTTGCGTTTTGAGTATCCTTAACTGTCCATATCATGATATTTTCTTTTAGTTTTTCAAATTCTGAAAGATCAAACAGGATTTTTCGTTTAGTCCGAAACTGATTAACAAAAAAGATAGTCATGGTTTTTCTATCATTGGTGATTGTTGCGCTTGTTTCATTGGGCATGACACAGCCGCTGTTCGTGTGTTCAAGTGCATACTCGCCGGATTTATTAGCATACAAAGATTGAACATAGTACGCAGGTGTTTTGAACATACGATAATTGTCAGTCTGTATACAGCCGGCACAACTGCTGTTTATTAAATCAGAACGGTTTGAAATCTCTACAAAGTCGGCATTAAGGTGCATAATGTTATGATATATCGCACAAGTAAGCGCATTATCAAGTGTCCATAGACCTGCCCGCGATAATCCCCAATTACCTGCTGTTGTATTCCATTCGGTTATAGCTATTTTTATATTTCTGCCATTTCCATAATTTTGAATCCATGATTGTAATCGTTTGAATTCGCCATCACATGCAGCTAAATCAGAACGATAATGATGAGGACAGATATAATCAATGAGAGGCGCGGTACGGAGAATTTCGGGGTTTGGGAATGAAGAAAGAAGTTTAATGGAAGGATCCTTTTTTTTCATAGCTTCCGAAAAAGAAATTAATTTTTTTGTATATTCAGTGCTTTCCTGCTCATTTCCAATTTGCCAGTATTTTACATTATACGGTTCAGGATGACCATTTTCAGCTCTCCATTTCCCCATAGGAGTATCATTTGCGCCATTAAAATACTCAATCTCCGCCGCAGCATCGAAGGCATTCGAATCGGTAACCCGAACGCAAATCATTGGTTCAATGCCGAGCAAATTACAGAGCTTGACAAATTCTTCGAGACCTGCTGCCGGATTGTGTGTACCGCCCCAGAAAGGATCGATCCATGGCTGGCGTTTGTCAGGGTCTCCGACTAAATTCTTCCAGTCAACATGTTCGACGGCGATTCCTCCCCATCGAATAATTCCGGGTTTCATTTCTTTGATTGCTGCGACAACATCCTTGCGCCAGCCGAATACGGAATCAACCGGCATAAGTGAAATCTGGTCAATCCATAACGTTCCCGGAGCGTCATATTCAATCTTCAGCGAAGCATTTACGGAATCGGCGGTCGGAATCAAACAGCCAGTAAATTTCTGCCAGTTGAATGCAGGAGCGAATTGGAGCTGCGCCAGAACTTTTCCCTGTTCGAGTAAAAGAATGCGAACAGGGTTGGATATTTTATGACTTCGCAGGTAAACAGAAAAATTGTATGTTTCTCCTTTTTTAACAGCGATGCCGTCTTGTGCTAATCCAGTAACGCAAGGTTCGCCAGTTTTTACTTTTATGCATTGTGCCACTTTACCATTTAATGAATTTTTATTATCAAGTGAATATAAACCACGATTAACAGCTCCGGTGGGATACCATTGCCTATATTGAAAATCTTTTGGTTTGTTGAAAACTACAAAATCCTTAAAAGGGGTGATGCCTTCAAAGCTTTGATAGGATAATTTTTCAGACCACATTCCTGTATCACAATCGTAAAACGGTTCTATGAATTGACCGTATTGAAATGGACTAATATTGTTGTTGGATCGCAGTTTTGAACTGATTTTTATTTTGGCGGAAAAGTCATTATGAGATTGGAGCTGTATATTGTCGAACCAAACTGTTCCGGTGCCTTTGCCGTAACCAGTGAAAAACAAGGAAATGCGTATTTTACCGCATTCAGGAGCGGTAAAAAGAATGACTTCCTGTGTCCATGGAGTTGTGCCATTATGATTTTGACCGTAGGCTATATTGCTTTTGCCGTTCGGAAATTGTACGATAATTGTTCCAAAAACAGGTGAATCCAAAGAATTTAAGTTTTCAGTGCGTACCCAACCTGTCAAAGAATATAATTTTCCGGGGATTACTCCAACTTCCTGTGCAATGGCACAATCTGACAATTCGCTGCTGGCTATTTTAATGGATTGTATGCCATCTGTTCGGTTCTCTCTATCAGCAACGATTTCCGGCTTAGCACCGTAGAAATACAGGTTCCATTTTGAAAGAGGTGTCTGGGCATCAAAACTTCCATTGTTTAAGGGTATCTGGCCATAAAGGTAAGTGGTTAGGCCGCAAACGAGGAAAACAACTGCATTAAATATCCGGCAGGACATAGCAAATCCATTAAAAAGAATAAAGGAGCTATACTGCCTATTATTCCTTATGTCAATAATATTTCCTTGCAAAGATGGGCAAATAGGTGTAAAAAATACGGAATTAAAATACCCAGTAAACTAGTTGGAAAATAACCAATAGCCAATTTCCAATCACCAAAATTGGAATTTGTATCTTGGGTATTGGATATTAACATTTATTTTTTTTAATAGGAGTAATTGAAATGGCAAAAATTTATTATCAAAAAGACGCCCCAATAACAGCACTTAAAGGGAAAAAAGTGGCAGTAATAGGCTTCGGAAGCCAGGGGCACGCACATAGTCTTAATCTTCGCGACAGCGGAATCAAAGTAGCAGTCGCAGAACTGAAAGGCACAGAGAATTTTAAACTAGCACAAAAATGGGGCTTCAAACCCGGCGATATAAAGACAGCAATGGAAGGCGCAACGCTGATTATTATAACACTGCCGGATGAGATGCAGGCTAAGATTTACGACACAGAAATCAAGCCGCATCTTAAAGCAGGTCAGACATTGGGCTTCTGCCATGGATTCAATATTCATTTCAAATATATCGTTCCGCCAAAAGATGTGAACGTAGTTATGATCGCACCGAAAGGACCGGGACATTTAGTACGCAGCGAATATGAAAAAGGCGGCGGCGTACCTTGCATCATAGCAGTACAGCAGGACGCAACAGGAACAGCAAAAAAAATAGCACTTGCCTGGGGCGCGGGTATGGGCGGATCAAGAGCGGGCATCATCCAGACAACATACAAAGAAGAAACCGAAACAGATTTGTTCGGCGAACAGGTAGTTCTTTGCGGCGGTTTGACATCATTAATCAAAGCAGGCTTCAATACGCTTGTCGAAGCAGGTTATCAGCCTGAAATAGCATATTTCGAATGTATGCACGAAGTGAAACTTATCGTTGATCTGATGTATCAGGGCGGATTGAGCTATATGCGATACAGCATTTCAAATACAGCGGAATACGGCGATTTGACACGCGGACCAAGAATTGTTACGAATAAGACCCGTGCTGAAATGAAGAAAATCCTTGCCGAAATCACAAGCGGAAAATTCGCGAAAGAATGGGTCAAGGAATACAAGGGCGGCATGAAGAAATTCAACGCACTGTATAAGAAAGATTACAACTGCAAACTCGAAAATGTCGGCAGAAAACTTCGCAACATGATGAAATGGATCCATGCGAAAGAAGTTTAAACGATTTAAAATTTAAAAATTAATATTTAATATTTAAAAATTGCGGAGCCGCCTTCGGCGGGCTGATTCTATGAAAGGAAGGCCCATGAAAAAGAGTAATCTCTTATTGCTTCTGGCAGTCGTTTCAACAGGAATGTTTTTGGCAGGATGCGGAATGGATGAAATAGGCGAAAGACTATGGTTCGAAGAACCGCCTTATACAAACCAGCAGCCTGAAGCGTATCGAATAATCGAGCCGCAAAAGACCACAAGCGCCGAAGTTCTTGAAATGGTTAAGCAGTACGATAAAGAACTTATCAGCCAAAGCAAAAGTACGGTAGCATGCTGGGGCGAAAAGAAAGATACTTCGCAATTTTGGACTACGATGGTTACTTTCAATGAAGAAAACTTTACTGTAGCACGCAAGTATTTCATGGCTGTGGATGAGAAGGCTTGGCATCTTCATAATGAAAGCCAAAATCTTCGCTTTGACAGCCAGATAGTTATGGATGAGCAAACGTTATCCGAAGCTTATGCCAGCGAGAACGAAAGAAGAATCGCGATTCTCAAGAAGATTTTTGAGATGACACGTGATGATTTTGTTGAAGTTCGGCATGACAGCAGAGTTCTTAACACGGCGGCAATGATGTCGAACCAGATGTATGAAAGAATCCTTTATGTTCTGAATGAATCGCCTGCACTTGCTCAAAGACTTGGCGAACCAAACGGAATGGATTATAAGAGCCTTGTATTCGATAAAAGCAGAGCAGGGATGTACATCGATGATGTGAACAATGTTGTTACAACAAAGATTCGCATTGGCGATGTCAAAAGGCTTTGGAATATAAAATACTGGCGTGACG
>JBDKUM010000358.1:0-2948 GCA_039679715.1 Phycisphaerales bacterium | reverse complement strand
CGGTGATAAAAATGGCCACAAAGGCAAACAGTTTGTCTCATACTAAATGGATGTGTAAATATCATATAGTGTTCACTCCAAAGTATAGACGAAAAATAATCTATAATCAATACAAAGAAAGTATAAGAGACATTTTAAAACAATAATGTTCATACTAAGGAGTGGAAATCTTAGAAGGAAAAGTTATGGTAGACCATATCCATATGCTAGTAAGTATACCGCCGAAAATTAGCGTGTCGGTATTTATGGGTTATCTAAAAGGGAAAAGTGCGCTAATGATATTTGATAAACATGCAAATTTGAAGTATAAATTTGGGAATAGGCATTTTTGGGCAGAGGGCTATTATGTGAGTACAGTAGGACTCAATGAAGCAATAATTCAAAAGTATATTCAAGAGCAGGAAAAACATGATATAGCACTGGATAAATTGAGTGTCAAGGAGTATGAGGACCCCTTCAAGGGGTAGCAGGTAATACAAATACCCTTTTAAGGGTGGCAACGAGTCAAAGACTCTAAGGCTTGAACGAAGTGAAAGCCAGCGCCTTTAGACGCTGGCCGGTAACTGCCCCTTATAGGGGCGAGCAAGCCACCCGTTGGACGGGTGGCTTGACTTATGTGCTATGAACCGTCGTATCTGTCAACTGGCGATCTTAACGTGGCAAGAGGCAGTCCGTGTGACGGCAAAAATACCTGCCCATTGCTTGGACAGGTATTTTTAGAATTATAAGTATTATAAACGGTTGCTGCAGTTGAGGACATTACGGATTTTATGTTTAACCATATTTTTAATTGCGTCGCGAGCTGGTTTCAAGTACTGACGTGGATCAAAATCAGAAGGATTCGTGATAAAGTGTTCGCGTATGGATGCTGTCATTGCCAGGCGAAGGTCGGTATCAATATTGATTTTGCAAACGCCTAGTTTGCCAGCGCGCAGCAGCATTTCTTCCGGTACACCCTGTGCGCCATTAATTTGGCCGCCATATTTATTGCATTTCTCAACAAATTCAGGCAGAACAGTGGAAGCGCCATGCAGGACTAATGGGTAATTAGGAAGCATGTTGGTGATTTTTTCTAAACGCGCAAAATCCAGACTTGGTTCGCCTTTAAATTTATAGGCACCATGACTGGTTCCTATGGCTATAGCCAAAGAGTCTACGCCGGTTCGCTCGACAAATTCGACTGCCTGATCAGGATCCGTATAGGTTGCATCCTTGGTATTAACCTTTAGTGCGTCTTCTACGCCGGCTAAACGTCCTAATTCCGCTTCCGCTACTACGCCGTGGGCATGTGCATATTCTACCACTTTTTTAGTGATGGCAATATTTTCTTCAAACGGATGTTTCGATCCGTCAAACATAACAGATGTAAAACCGCCATCGACACAGGATTTACATATCTCAAAGTCTTCCCCATGATCCAGATGCAGGCAAATGGGTAATCCTGAATCTTCTAGCGCCGCTTCTACAAGTTTAATCAGGTAAACATGCTTGGCATATTTACGTGCTCCAGCTGAAACTTGAAGAATAAGTGGAGCTTGTTCTTCTTTGGCTGCATCAACGATTCCTTGAATTATTTCCATGTTGTTTACGTTGAATGCTCCAACGGCATATTGATTTTGATAGGCTTTTTTAAACATCTCTTTAGAAGTAACGAGTGACATGAATATTCCTCCTTAATGTGATATACCATTTAATATTATATCATATATTCGTAAGCGAATGTGCTATATCATTTGAATTTATGTTATACATATTTGCCTTCTTAGAATTAAACTGAAAAATTATCAGTTAGATACCTCCTTGGATAGCTGAAAGAGCAGTTTCCTCATATCGTTCGGTAAAGGACTTCGAATCTGGATAGCTTTATGGGTTAGAGGATGAGTAAAGCTGAGTTGGGCGGCATGGAGGGCTTGTCTGCAGATTAGCTGGTTGGAGCCGCCGTAGAGATCGTCGCCTAGCAGCGGATGACCGAGATAGGATAGATGCGTCCGAATTTGATGGGTGCGGCCTGTAAAAAGTTCCAGTTCGATTAAACTTGCCGCAGTAAACGACTTTATAACATGATAGCTGGTTATGGCTTTTTGTCCGTCAGAGCGAACCATACGTTGGATAATGCTATTGGGGGCACGACCAATTGGCAAATTAATCATTCCTGCGGAAGGCTCGGGTGAGCCACTGACAACAGCTTCGTAAACACGCTGTAAAGCTTTTACATTGTCGCGTGAAAGTAAGTATTGAATATGGGGAGATTTGGCGATTAACACTAAACCGGAAGTGTTTCGATCCAAGCGGTGAACCGGATGAAAGCCATAAGAAAATCCGCATTGTTGGTAATAAAACATGACTGCATTGGCTAATGTATCCGTATCGGTAATTTTTGTTGGATGAACCAAAATTCCCGCCGGTTTATCAATAATGAGCATAGAATCATCTTCATAGGATATTTGAAGCGGTAAGGGAGTAGCCGGTATTGCGCAGTCCTGTTTCCAAGTGACGGTAATAATATCTCCCGGCTTGACCAGAGCATAATTTACAACGGGATGGTTGTTGACCGCGATGGAGCCGGTGTGTTTAATTTTTCGCCAAACCGTCAAAGAGATACCGGCATGATGCCGTAGAAAGTCTTTTACCGATATGGCGGCTGGTATTGCTTCAGGTACTTTAAAATCTGGCATATTGTGCTCCTTTAGTAGTTAAAAACGAGGTTGATTTTTATTTATCCGATGACCAAGCCGCTCTAAGACTCCCACTTCTGTGAGTGGGAGTTAAGAGCGGCTAAGTCCCTGGATAAATTCGACTAAAATTCAGATGAAGTTCAAACTTCACCTGAATTAAGTCTCATTTGATAGTCGCGTCCAGCTAAGCTTTTGGATGCTTACAGGTGAAAGTCCTGTCGGGATAAAGGTAGGGCAGTCCCGTAGTCAGCAACCAGGGTATTGAGTAATCGG
>JBDKUM010000357.1:0-2828 GCA_039679715.1 Phycisphaerales bacterium | reverse complement strand
GGAACTGATGAGGCGCATGGAGGCCGCTGTAGAAAAACTAAACCCTGAAGATAAGGCGCTGATTTCACTTTATTATACTCAGGACAAATCGGTGAGCGAGGTTGCGGCCATTACGGCTCTGACACCCGAGAATGTGAAGATAAAACTGTTCCGGGCTCGGAAAAAGATTGTATTTTTGATCAATAATGAAAAGCATGAATAAAGATAAGGCACTGGTAAAAATACTGAACCGGCGATCGGATGAGTTGCCGGTAGGCTTCGAAGAAAGATTGATGAGCCGGATCGTTTTGGAGGCTGAAAAGAAAAGCCGGCGCGATTATTTGCTGAGCCTGCTGCTGGTGGGTGCTGTATCTCTTGCCATGATTGCCGGAGCAGTGTTCGTGTTTGTTTATTATTTTTCGTTCGATATTCGCGACCTCTTTTCGGGCATCCGGATCCGCTTCGAATACAACTCATTGTATACGTACTGCTTTTATATTGCTTTTCTGGTTTTGGTTCTGCTTGGACTCGATTACAAGTTCAGAAAAATCATGAAAAAGACGGGCTACGAGTGACGGCGCTGAGCTTGCGCGGAAAGACTGACTTTGGCCTTATAGCCGCCGAAAAGTCGGGCTATGAATGATGGTACCATAGTTGAGCGGAAGGACTGAGGGATTACGGGTGATGGCACTGAGTTTGAGCAGAAAGACTGACGTTGATCTTATAGCCCTTCAAAATGTGGAGCCATAAGTGTCGGTGCTGAGCTTGCACGGAATCTGGCCTATGCGGAAAAACGGTTTGCGATTATGCTGAAATCCGGCTTCCCCTCATAAAACAAGAGCTAACTGAAAATGGTTATAAGTGTTGCAGACTGAAGTAGCCTGTACTAAGAATACAGGAAATTCATCGGCAAATTGGTGGGGTTTCGGGAACCCACGGAATGAATTAAGGCTGCGGGATCCCCGAAGGGAAATCCGCGAAACGAAGTTGTAAAGTTATTGGATGTCTCAGGTAATGAGCATCAGACGCAGCGAGTAATAGGTACAAACAGGCGTGAAAAGGAAATTTGGTAATGGATTTATTCAGCTCGTTAATCGATGAAAAGGCGAATCTTCTGCCGGGCGACGGCGTAGTCAATTACTTCGGTATTATTCTGCCGAAGCCGCAGGCCGATCATTATTTTGAAAGGCTGATGTCGGCAATCGAATGGAAGAACGATGAAGTGATTGTTCTGGGAAAGCACATCGTTACCCAGCGCAAAATTGCCTGGTACGCTGACCGCGAATACACCTACACCTACTCCAATACCACCAGGCGGGCTTTAGTCTGGACAGAGGAATTACTGGAATTGAAAGCCCTTGTTGAGGATAAGCTGAATGAAAAGTTCAATTCCTGCCTGCTCAATCTTTATCATTCGGGTGAAGAAGGCGTTTCGTGGCACAGCGACGGCGAGAAATACCTGAAGCGTGAAGGAGCCATCGCTTCGCTAAGTTTTGGCGCCGCCCGCAGATTCTGCTTTAAGCACAAACGCACCAAAGAAAAAGCAGAGCAGGTACTCGACCATGGAAGCTTGCTGGTCATGAAAGGCCAAACGCAGCTAAACTGGCTCCACTGCCTGCCCAAGTCAAAAAAGATCCATGCGCCCCGCATCAACCTCACCTTCCGGATCATTGAGGAACTGGAACAATAGATTTAGGGCGTTAATGATACTATCCTCCAAGAATTACGTAAAACTGCAGTTCTGAATCACAATTTAGTTTTAATTTGGTAGGTATAATCATTAGTGCATCAAAATTCAAAATAGGCCGTTCTCACAATGCACGCAACTGTGAACAAACCGAAGGCGACAGACACATACAGACATGTTTCCAAACGCCGCATTGTGGGAATCAAGCATCAGCCGAATGGTATTTTGTATGATCCGCCTAAGAGGTGTTGTTATCCCACCGTATTAAGGGATATAACAACACCTGCAAGGAGGCTTAAAGAGAAATAAAGAACACGTGTTAGTTGCTCAGAAGTTGGCGGTAATAATAAAAGCGAATCAATGAGAAATTGGATATTAATATTAATCTTTCTAATCTTCATTCAGTGTAGCGACAATGGACAAGAGAAAGAATGGCTATTAAACAAAGATTCTCTTTTTACATCAATATCTTCTGAACATTTTAATCTATACACTTTTGAGGGTCATCTAAGTGAGGAAACAAAGTTAAATTTTCTAAATGAAAGGGAATCTGCCTATCGGGAGATTTCTAATTTTTTTGAGATTAAAACAAATTTCTCGGTCAATATTTTTCTTTTCAAGAATGAGCAAATAAAGTATAAACTTACTGGACATAAAGGTTTGGGATGGGGATTTGACAATAATATTATTGAGGTATTTAATGATTCAATACGTATTGACCCTTATCATGAGTTGGCACATGTTATTGGATATACACTTAATGAACCTCCAGCGTTGGTTGATGAGGGTACTGCAGTTTATCTTTCTCAATTATATGGAGACAAAGCTTTTTCAAGATTAATTGGTTTTCCAACAAAAAGTATTAATGAAATTCTTTCATTACTTAGTAAAAATGGGAATGAGATAACTATCTCAACTCTACTTTCATATGATGAAATTGGTAATTCAAACAATGCGACTTTAGACTATTGCATATCGGCATCTTTTGTCGAGTTTTTAATTAAGAAATATGGTAAGCAAAAATTTTTGGAATTTTATAAATCATTACCAAAGGCAAATAGTGACAAGAATAAAATAATGTTTGAAAAGATTTACAGCGAAAAATTTAATCAAATCGAAAATGAATGGGCAAAACAAAAATATATTAACAACTAAATTACTA
>JBDKUM010000356.1:0-2371 GCA_039679715.1 Phycisphaerales bacterium | reverse complement strand
CGAGACCGAGCGAAATTTTCGCCGGCGAGGCAGCAGAGTCAAAATCGCCGCAAATGTAGCTGCAACCCTACTTTGAGGACGATTTTGGCTCGATAACGATGACGGCGGAAATTGCAGCCGGTCGCAGTCAAAATGAATTTTTAGTGGTTGCCTCAAATATATATACAAATTTGTATTTGCTGTTAAAATGATAAAAAATATTTCTAACTCTATATGGAGGTAAAGTTATGGCTACAAGTATTGTTTTGCTCTCAATCTTTTTGCTGGGTATGGTGGTTATTGGCATATGGGGGATGAGAAAAACAGCAACTCTTAATGATTTCTTTCTCGGCGGCAGGTCGGTTGGCCCATGGGTAACAGCTTTTGCGTATGGAACAACTTACTTTAGTGCTGTTGTTTTTATTGGCTTTGGCGGCCAAATCGGTTGGGGCTATGGTTTCAAAGGCCTTGCTATTGCGTTTGGCAATGCGTTCATCGGTACGACTCTCGCCTGGCTTGTTCTGGCAAAAAGGGCAAGACGTATGACGCAAAATCTCGATGCCATGACAATGCCCGAATTTCTGCAGGAAAGATTCGGCAGCAAATACATCAAAATGTTCGCGGCACTTATAATTTTTGTATTTTTAATTCCGTATTCAGCTTCAGTATTCAAAGGACTCAGTTATCTCTTTGAAGCGAATTTCCATATTAAATTTGAAGTCGCACTTTTAATAATGGTCGCTATCACCGGCTTATATCTCATCCTCGGCGGCTATTTCGCTGTAACCTTAACAGATTTTGTACAGGGCATAATTATGCTCTTTGGCGCAACTATAATGATGTATGTCCTGACAAACAAAGCAGCAGGAATATTAGGCACCGGCAATTTTATGGACACGATTTCAGCTGCGGCAGATAAATACAATCAATGGCACAGTACGCTACCGGTAGAAAAGCAGCCAAGCTTGTTCAATTTGGGTGCCCTTGTCTTTATGACTTCATTCGGCGTTTGGGGTATGCCCCAAATGGTTCAGAAATTCTATGCGATTAAAAATGAGGCAGTTATTAATAAAGCCGCTCTGATTACAACCATTTTCGCAGTAATTATTTCAATTGTTGCATATTATACAGGTGCGCTAACACACGTATTTTATGAACCTTCCACAGTGCCTATGGGTGCAAAAGGTATCGATTTTGACAGGGTAATTCCCGAACTGCTTACTAAGTATCTGCCAAGCGGACTTATGGCTGTTATTTTGCTTTTGATTTTATCAGCTTCGATGAGTACGCTGTCATCGCTTGTTCTTGTTTCAGCTTCTGCCGTTGGCATTGATTTGTATAAAGGGCACATTAATCCACAGATATCTAAAGCAAATTCGCTTTTAATGATGCGGTTCCTAAGCGCGGTTTTCGTTGCGATTTCGTTTTTCGTCGCCAAATACCAGATTTCATTTATTGTCGAGCTGATGGCTCTTTCATGGGGTGCTGTAGCAGGGGCGTTCATGGCTCCATTTTTCTACGGCCTTTATTGGAAGCGCACGACTCATACAGCGGTTGTTATCGGCATGATTTCAGCGGTCTTGACGAATGTGGTTTTGTATTACATGTACGCGAAACAAAATAGGGCTCTTGCGCCGTTGACGGCCAGTATTGCGATGGTTGTGCCGTTTATTGTGATTCCGGTAGTAAGCATGTTTTCCAAACCGCCGAAAAATGCGATTATCGAAAAAGCTTTTGAAGGCGTTTCAGCAAATATTGAAAAGATTCTCGAAACCGCTGAGGCAAAATAACTTGTAAAAATTCTATAGCCACTAAGGCACTAAGACACGAAGGAATAAAAAAATAATTCAATCTGGTTTCCGCTTTGCTTTGACGCAGCGTTCCGAAAATCATTGTCGAAAAATTGTCTGAAAATGCCGCAAAACGGTCACTTTATGTCGCGCAGATGTCAAATCATGTCGCAGGAGGGTCAATTATCATTAAAATGCCCGTTGTTTTTAAAAAAACTCTCCAAAAGTTACACGTTTTAGACCGAAAAATTTGATTTTTGACTCAAAAAACGGGAAAAATTACTCAAAAATTCGAAAAAATACACAAAAAAACAGGTGGTTGTAAGAATTTTAAAGTGGAGGAACAATGTTTATAATTTTTAGTCAATAGTCACTGCCGATAGAGGAGGCTTCTCGGATTGGGTTGAAAAAATATGCAATTTTCAATGAAAATTATAGGGGTATTATACCATAAATTTGTCTAAAAATCAACCACGGATAATGATTGGTTTTTTTGCTTCACCTTCTGAATTTTATTTTCTAAGGTCTCCGCATTAGGATAATTCCAATTTAAAATTTGAGATTTGATATTTAATATGCTAAGACGCAAAGCCATGCGTCTA
>JBDKUM010000355.1:0-11798 GCA_039679715.1 Phycisphaerales bacterium | reverse complement strand
GAAGTTCAGGATCATAGAATCGGAGTTTATACCTGCGGCGGATGCTTTATGAGTCTTACAACAGAAACAGCAAACACGCTTATGAGCAAGGATGAAATTATCCGCTGCCCGAATTGTACACGTATTTTGTTCCTCAAGGAGTCGGAGAGCTAAGGTTTTGGTTGATACCATAACCATATTTACAGACGGCGGAAGCAGGGGCAATCCAGGACCTGCGGCAGGTGCGTTTGTACTTTTCGATGAAAACAAACAACAGCTCTGCGCAGAAGCAAAATTCATTTCACATGCCACAAATAATATCGCTGAATATACGGGCTTATTGACCGGACTTGAAAAAGCATTTTCACTGGGAGCCAGGAATGTAAAAATCTTCAGCGATAGTGAATTGATGGTCAAACAAATCAATGGTGAATACAAAGTAAAGAATGAAGGTTTGCGCGAGTTATATGAACAATGTTTTCATTTGCTTACAAAATTCAAAGGCTGGCAGATGACTCATGTTTATCGAGAAAAAAATAAACACGCAGACAAACTTGTGAATGCGGCATTGGATGCAAAAAAAGATATTAAAGAAGAAGCCAGGTCATTAAACGATACAAAAGCTAAACATCTCAGGCTTGCTTTTTTAATCAGCGGAAGCGGCAGAACACTGATGAATATTCATGAGATGATCAAACAAAAACAGCTCAACGCTGAAATTGCGATTGTTATTTCATCACGTTCAGATACCGCTGGTGTGGAAAAGGCTAAGAAGGCGGGATTGCCGCTGGAAATAATTCGCAAAAAGGATTATCCCGATGTCGAGCAGTTCAGCAGACAACTGCGGAAAAGTCTTTTAACTGCAAGAGCCGAACTTGTTATTCAGGCCGGCTGGCTTTGCCTTTGGAATATACCATCAGAATTTGAAAATAAGGTTATGAACATTCATCCTGCTCTCTTGCCAGCTTTTGGAGGGCAAGGAATGTGGGGGCATCATGTGCATGAAGCGGTTATAAACGCAGGCTGTAAAGTCAGCGGCTGCACAGTACATTTCTGCACAAACGAATATGACAAGGGACCAATTATCGTACAGCGGACATGTCCTGTTCTTGATGAAGATACGGCGGATACTTTGGCTGACAGGGTTTTCGAGCAGGAATGCATCGCGTATCCTGAGGCAATCAGGCTTTTCGCGACATGCAAACTCTTCGTTAAAGGCAACAGAGTATTGACAAAAGTGTGATTTTATCGTAAATTTGGGGTTTGTGAATATTCGCCAGAAAAAACTCGTCGCAAATATTATAACTGTTGCATTCTTCACGACAGTTATGATTGTTGGTTTTGCAAACATCAAGAACAGTATCAACCGTTCTGAATCACTTCGCGCTATGAATCTCCTGTCAAAAGAGATTTTTAGATACCGTGAAACCTACGGCTCTTTACCCAACGAAAGTTTTATAAGAGACTATATTGAGAATACTGGTATAGTTAGAATCGGTGATCTCCAATATAGAGCCGCTTGGATAGAATATAATTCAGAACCGAACAGCACGGTTCTGGCGTATTCAAAAAAGACATACAGCGGTTTGGTTAAATCAGGTTATGTGGTTCTATGGCTTGACGGCAGGATTGAATGGATGAAAGAAAAAGAATTTGATAAAATTCTTTCCGAGCAGCAGAAAAAACAGGAACTGCAATGGATACAGGAACATCTCAAGAAAGAAAGCGATTTCTAGCCGTTATTCGAGATAAAGTTTTTGGCCGGGCGAAATTTTCAAATCAATTTTTTTAGCCGCTGCATCTTCCGCACTTAAAGCAAACGAAGGCGCAATTTCGATAACGCAATTAATTGAACCATCATCATTTTTTGGAACTTTTATACCTGTCGCTTCGAGCCATTTAGCCGCTCGTTCAATCATCATGCGTTTTGTTACGGCAGGACTGTCTGCGCCCTGGGCGTTTTTCACAGGTGCGAATTCTTCACTGCGGATTGTTTCGAGAATAATCGATTCTTTCGCTAATGGCAGAGCATCGAATACGAAAGTTTCAAGTTTTATGCCATTTGGTTTTTGAGGCTCGATTTTTTTGCCGGTTTCGATATCAATATACGGAATTTTTTTCACGGCCCTGTGATATGGCAGAGCAAAACCTTTAGCGTTCAATCGTTCAATGAAATCCCTGCTTATGATATGTATCGCGATGCTTCCAAGCGCGAAAACCAGTGAACCATCAGGATTTTTCTTATTCGCAAGCTCATCAGGCAAATCGCTGTATTCAATGACAGTAACTTTGCCGTCAGCAAGACAGAAATTGCCGACTTTTTCTAGCGGGCCGCATTTAGTCAAATCTTTAGAAGACATTTCGCCCTTGTCCATTGCGTGCAGACCGATAAAGAGCGGGTCAAAAATATTTATCAACGGGTTATCAACCTGATAATAGCTGATGTATTCAATGCCATGTTTTTTCATGTCCGCAACTGCGCCGCTTTTGTAGATAGCTTTCAAACTTCCGCCATGACCATCGGGTGATTCTGCGATGAGGCCTTTTTCGGCAAGCAAAATTTGGCCATCTGTGGAATAATTTACTTCAGTGCCCTGCTGGAAAAAGAAGACCGTGTTTTCGCCAAGTCCGAAGAAATTATTATCCTTGAAGATTTTGCGGGTCGGCTCATGATTGAGCGGACTTGTCATTATATACCACTTTGGCGAAAAATTATATTTCCTGCCGGCAGCTTTAATTGTCTCGGCAAAAATCTGGAACAATGATTTATTTTTAATTGGAGAGACTTTAAAATCACCTTTCGGGCCGTCAAAGCCAAGTCTTGTGCCCTGCCCGCCTGCTACGACAAATGCTGCGACCTTACCTTTAGATAAAAGCTCTTCACCAAGCTTTTTTGCTTTTGCATATTTTTCTTTCTGCTCGGCTGTTTGCGGCTGGGCTGTGTAAACCGGAGCAGGCTCAATTTTTGAGGGCAATTTTGTCGGCGCAGAATTTTTTACGTACTCATTTATCTTCGCATCGAGCGATTTGAAATCAATCTGCTCTATTTGCGAAAGCAGATTTTCGCGTTGCTGCTGATCAAGTTCATTCCAGAACTTTAAAAGATGCTGCTGGTTATGTTTTTGTAACGTCTCTAATGTTTTTTCGTAATTTTTCGTAATCATTTTTGCATTTTAGAAATTGAATTCTATTTTGCAAGAATAATTTTAATTATTTATGAAACAAGCACTTATAGTCTTGTTAAAAATGAAAAATAAAAAAATTGGGTCAGGAGTACATTTATCAATTTTATCTTTTATAAAAAGATATTATATTTTTTTCTGTGACATAATAAAAGGCTCGAAAGGGAAATTATGAGTAGCATGCCTGGCTGGCAAGAAAATATGCGTATTCGTGTATATGGCAAAAAAGAATTATCGCCAGTGGTAGTTCTGCATGGAGGACCAGGTGCAGCAGGTGAATCGGCCTGTATTGCCCGGGGATTGTCTGAACATTTCAGAGTATTTGAACCCTGGCAGCGTATCAGCGGCGATAAACCATTGTCAGTTGCTATTCACGTTTCAGACCTTCATGAATTAATAAGTTCGAGATGTGCAAATCAAAAACCAGCTCTTGTCGGTGAATCTTGGGGAGCAATGCTTGCACTGGCTTATTCAGCAGCTTATCCCGAAAATGCCGGACCAATTGTACTTGTTGGCTGTGGAACTTTTGATGAAGCATCACGTGCAGAATTAGTTAAAATACGTAAAAACAGGATTTTGGCTTATATTGAAAAACATCTGGAATATAAATCTGATCTTAATCTAAGTTTCGATGAACTAAATATGAAGTATCATGAAATGACGGATGTTTATGAGTCAATTGATAATGCTGCGCATATACCAGTTTCAGAGCCATTTGACATAAAAGCCCATACTGAAACATTTAATGATATGTTACGTTGTCAAAAAGAATCTATCTATCCTCAGTCATTCACAGCAATTAAATCTTCTGTACTTATGGTTCATGGGGAATATGATCCACATCCGGGGAAAATGATTAGAGACAGTCTTAAAAAATATATACCACAACTGGAATATTATGAATTTGGAAAATGCGGCCATAAACCTGCAATTGAAAAATTTGCAAAAGATGATTTTTTCAAATTAATATGTAATTGGCTAAAGAAAAGATGCTAAAAGGAAAACAGTGTCAGCAATCGTTACTTTTTCTTCTTTGTGTCTTGGTGCCTTCGTGGCTATTAAGCGAGTTTTCTGTTTTTAGAACAGAATTCGCCCATCAGGGTCATTGCTTCATTGAGCCGTTCATTTGAGCCGTCAAGGTTCGCATAAGCTTCGACTAATTTGACCAAATCCGGGTCGGCGGGCACGTTTCCCAAATGATGTGAAGCGTTGACAATTCCTGCATCAAGACCATATCGCATCGCAACTTCGACATAGGCTCTTGTTACGCCAATTTTCCTTGCGGGCAAATCGCGAACACTGTTTGTAACACCAAGAGAAAAATGACATTTCTTAAGCTGCGGGTCTGTCTTAATGCGTTTGATTGTGTTGAATGTTCTATAGGTATAGCCCGGTACTCCCGGCTGCATAGGCATATCGATGGCCAGCGGGAAAACGGTCGAATCGAAGAATATTTCTTCGCCTTTGAAACCATATTTCATGGCCGCATCGTAAATTGTTTTCGCAAGATTATATAAATCATCCACGCTGTCAGTCGTTGCTTTCGCTTCGCTGATGAGCAGACCGATAAATTTATAATCATAATGTTTTTTCAGCGGCATCATATTATCAATTGTGTAGACCTTAATTGAGTTAATCAGAGGCGGCTGAACTTTTTCAGTTGTATCGTACCATTCCTTGAGGCCTGCGATTAAAACATTATCGTCGCTGCTATCGACACAAACCGGAACACCCCTGCTGTATTTGCGAACGAGCTTGACATATTCCTTCATCAGCCTGACCGCAAGGGCCGGGTCGGTTTCGCCGAATTGGTCGATATTGACAGCTATGTAATCTGCGCCATCGGCTGCCTGCGATTCTACTAAAGCCTTAATATATTCAAATTCGGGGCTAGGTTTATTGAAGCAGTCGTCGCCAAGTTCAAGAAGCTTTTTCATAACCTGACCGGTTTTCGGAATCGAAGCGTGAATGGCTTCGCCGATGTTTATAATCGCGTTTTTCATTGTATGATCCCTGCCAAAAAGATAATTTGGTATTGACGCACTATGTTCAAGGCCGGGATTTCTGGGTTTATTTATAGTTTTGCGTAATTTCTCTAATCCGCCCTTTTGGGCACCGGCCGCTTTGTAGATTCTATCGCCGATGCAAATCCGTTCAAGATTATTTCCGCATTTGCCTTCGACAGTTGAATCGCCGCACGGTGCGTTGTCCATACCTTTTTCGCAGCCGCCGATCGTACAAAGGCCGAAATTTTCAGGCAGGAAGCAGTCGCCGCATTCTTCGCAATCGAACAGACAGTACTTCATTGGCTTTTCAAGCATGAAGAAACCTTTATAGGCGAAGCCTTTACCTTTATCAACGCCCAATAGTTTCATTGTCTTTTTAAATATATGGAAACCTTTATGCTCGGGATCAAGCATCGAATAATGCATGAAATTAAAGAAGCGATTTGCAAATGTTTTCGGGTATCGAGACAGGCTTACTCTTTTGCCTGAATCATCATAAAGATAAAATGCCCTTCGTGCAGGCCAGCAGAGATTGTCCTTATATTGCTGCCAGTTATCACCGATTTCAGCGGCGCGTTTGAGAATCTTTATGAACATTTGATAATCATGAACGCCACCCAGGTCGATGCCGGTGGCCCCGATTGCTTTATACATCGCTATTTGCTGTGCCGCGCGTTCGATATGCTCATCCACGCTTTCGCTGTAAACTTTCGCAAGCAGCTCATCACTGACAAAACAGCCCGGCAATTTTATATCGTGCATAAGCCGAGGTGCAGGTGTGATTGTACTTAAAAGGTACACATTTCCAAGTACAGGGATATCTATATTATTCTCTTTAAGGTAGCGCATTAATTCTAATGATTTTTTCCAGTCCCAGCCAACCTGTGTAATCAGGAATTTCGCACCATTCGCGATTTTTTTCTCCATCTTAAAATACTGCTGCATCTGGGAAGGTTCTGTATATTTGAAAGGCGAAACAGCGGCACCTGCAAAAAACTGTTTGGTCTTAGCTAAATTTTCCAGCTTAGCCGAGAGATATGCCTCATTATTAATGCGTGTAATTTTTGAAAGCAAAGTTGTCGATTCAAGTTCGAATACGCCTTTTGAACTGACAGGTTTATCGCCAGTCAACGCAAGAACACTTTCAACTTCCGCAGCACGATGAGCAGCGAGCAAACTCATGATTGCATCTGCGTTGGCATCTTTGCAGCTTAAATGCGGAATAAAATCCAGATTTCCAAGCAGATTTTTGCTGACTAGATGCCGATGCACATCGGCAGGCTCAATATTCGCGACCCCGCCGGGACTTTGCGGGCTTGTCAAACCTACAAAATTAAATCCTGTTGGAATATCTTTCCCCTGGCTGGTATTAAAAGCTGTAAGGAATTTTTCGATGGGGGCATAACTGAATCCGGGACCGCCTACCAACTCGGCCACAATAACGAAACCATCCTTATTGAGCAGTGCCTGACTTAACCGTTTTTTACCACTATCTTGCATTTTCAATCCTTTATTATATACGTACTTATAATAAGAAAATCTGAAACCTGCAGATATATTCTTTATACCCCTTTTTTAACACTATCCTGCTGTTACTGTAAAAACACTGGGGCCGCAAACGTTACCATATTTCTATGTGGATAAGATGTTGATAACACATATAAGATGTTAAAATAAATGTTTTAGCGAAACAGGACAAATCCAAGAGTTAAATTCTGTACCCTATAACGTCAGATTTTCAAAGAAAACGTGAATTAGTTGACAGTCATAAGTTCTTATAAATAAACTATTTAGTATTGATAATTTTAAACACGTTAATAATGGCAAGAAATACTAAATTAACTATCTTCCCAATCTTATTCAAAAGGTATGCCAGAAATAAATTTTTACTATTTTGAGTAGGCTGGTGGATAACTTGCTGTTTTTGAATTTGTTTGTAGCTTATGAAAAACAAACAACTTATATTCGGACCTTAGTTTTCAAAAAAATATCAAATATATTTGTCAAGTACTTCTTTGAATTTTTTGCATATTTCGGCAGGTTTTTCCGCATTGCATATACAAGATGAAACTGCAATCCTCTTTGCACCGGCATCGAGAACCTGCTGAACATTTTCCAAAGTGATTCCACCAATCGCAACCGCTTCAACAAATTTATTTTTTAAAAATTCCGTCGCTGCTTTTACATAATTCAATCCGCAAACTTCAACATTATCTTTTGTTGTCGTACAAAAAACACTTCCAACTCCGACATAATGCGGATTTTGTTCAATTGCCGATGAAAGTTCTGTTTGTGAATGTGTGCTGATGCCTATTATCAAGGGTTTTGTCTGCATTTGCCGTACCGCGCTAGCCGGCAAATCATTTTGACCAAGATGAACACCATCAGCTTGAGAGGCAATCGCGATGTCCGCTCTGTCATTAATTATCGTCAGTACGTTATTATCCTTGCCGATTTTAACAAATTCACGAGCCAGCGGCAGCAATTGGCTATCAGAAATATTTTTCGCACGAAGCTGCATACAGTCGGCACCGCCGGCGGCACAATCTTGTGCGATTTTCAAAACGTCAATTCCACTTTGCATTGTGATTATGCAGTAAAGTCTTGTGTTCTTGAATTTTATAGCGGGAAATCCAAACAAAGAGATATCTTTTTCCAGGGTATAACAATCATAGCGAAGTTTTTCAAAAGTCTGCGGCAACATTCCATCAACAACCGAAACCGCTTCGGTGATAGCCCTTATTGCTTCGACTGTTCTTGCCAAGCCTGCGGTTACACAATCTTCAAGACTCTGCCTTTTCATTTGTTCATCGATTTGCAATCCACAGCCAACATCATTTTCGGTATCACGTGCGGTGATAAGCCTTTGCACATCAAATTTTGCGACTAATGCGCTTAATTTGTGACGAATTTCCTTGCACCTGCCCGATAGCTGTTGGTTATCGAGTGCAAAGCGACAGAATTCCTCCGCCACGCGCAGGCCTTCGCGAGCACGGTTATAATTTGCATCCACAATTCTATAAATCGCACGATCCATAACATAAATCTATATGCCAATTCTATTTGTTACAAGCTAAATTTGCTTACTTGACATAATGTTCTTTATCGCTATAAATATTTATTTGGATAAAGGATAGTAAAAGTGAAAATTCTGGTAATCAACGCCGGCAGCAGCTCGATTAAGTATCAATTGTTCGAAATGCCTGCCGAGAAGGTAGTTGCAAAAGGCCTTCTGGAAAAAATCGGTGAAGAAACATCAAGTCTGACTCATACCACAGATTCGAAAGAACATAAAATCGAGACAAAGGCGGCCAATCATTCTGCCGGTATGAAATTAATTCTCGATACACTTGTATCGCCGCAAACCGGAGTGATAAAAGATATTTCTGAAATAAACGCGGTCGGCCATCGGGTCGTACATGGCGGTGAAGAATTTACAGATTCATGTATTATCAATGAGCATGTGGTCGCATCAATCGAAAGATTCGCAGACCTTGCGCCGCTTCACAATCCGCCAAATTTGACCGGCATTAAAGCTGCACAAACCGCTTTGCCAGATGTGGCACAGGTGGCATGCTTCGATACGGCATTTCATACAACGCTTCCGCAGACGGCATTTATTTATGCGCTGCCTTACGAAATTTATGAAAAGTACCGCGTGAGAAAATATGGTTTCCACGGAACAAGCCACAGGTACATTACACAACGCGCGGCTGTTTTGCTTGGTAAACGAACAGATAAAATAAATATCATCACATGCCATCTGGGCAACGGCTGTTCGATGGCGGCTGTTAAAGACGGTAAAAGTGTCGACACATCAATGGGATTAACTCCGCTGGAAGGGCTGGTAATGGGTACGCGCACCGGCGATTTCGACCCAGCGATTCTTTTCTATCTTTCCGACAAAGGCTACAGCATTGATGATTTGAATAAAATGTGCAATAAGAAAAGCGGCCTTCTGGGCATATCAGGCGTTTCCAACGATATGCGAAATCTCCGCGCGCAAGCTGATAAAGGCAACAAACGCGCGCAACTCGCTTTTGATATTTTCTGTTACCGCATTAAAAAATACATCGGCGCTTATACCGCTGTTGTCGGCAGACTCGACGCAATTGTATTCACCGGCGGTATTGGCGAAAACGCGCCGGATGTAAGATCACAATCGTGCGGCAACCTTGAACAAATCGGCGTTGAAATAGACAATGAAGCGAATCATAAGAAAAGCCGTAACGAACGCACGATAAGCACAGCATCATCTAAAGTCAAAGTTTTTGTTATCCCTACAAATGAAGAACTTGCGATAGCGCAGGATACTTTTGTTTTAGCAAAGAAAACTTTGTAGGGGCAGACCTATGTGTCTGCCCTGGGCGAACACGCGGGTTCGCCCCTACGAGGTATAAAAAATAAAGATTCTTCAACAAACAGTTCTATAACTTTTTATGAGGAACCGAAAAATGAAAAAAGCTCTGCTTCTTTCAATGGTGTTTGTTTTTGCGGCCGGCTGCGATAGTCTTTATTACAGTACGATGGAGAAATTCGGTAAACAAAAACGCGACATCTTAGTTAAACGCGTTGGCGAAGCTCGCGATGCGCAGGAAGAGACAAAAGAGCAATTCGCATCGGCACTTGATAAATTCAAAAGTGTTGTTAATGTGCCTTCAGGAAAATTGCAGGATAAATACGACACGCTCAAAGAACAGCTTGGCGAGAGCGAAGAAAAAGCAGGCACCGTTAAAAAACGTATCGCGGACGTTGAAGACGTCGCTCAGGATTTATTCAACGAGTGGGAAGCAGAGTTAAAGCAATATAAAAGCGCGGACTTAAGAGCTTCAAGCAAGAAAAAACTCGAGCAGACCCGTGAAAGATATTCGCAGTTGATTAAGGCGATGAAAAACGCGGAAAGTAAAATCGAGCCGGTTCTATCGGCATTTCGCGATCAGGTTTTATTCCTGAAACATAATCTAAACGCACAAGCAATCGCTTCGCTGCAAAGCGAGGTAACCACTATGGAAACCGACATTGGCAAGCTCATTGCCGATATGGAGAAATCTATTGCCGAGGCAGATACTTTCATCAAGACGATGAAAGAGTAAACTCAAGTATTTACAGATGCGATTCCTTTACGGCCACAGCCGCGATTTCAACTTTGCCGTCTTTTGGAAGTTGTTTAACAGCGACACAAACTCGGGCCGGAAATGGCTGAGCAAAATAATGCGCATATACCTCATTCATTTTCGCGAAGTCAGCCATATCTGTGAGGTAGACTTGCGTGCTTACAATACTTGCGAGACTCAGCTCTGCGGCGAAAAGCACCGCTTTGATATTTTCAAGCGCCTGTCTTGTCTGTTCTTCGATGCCGCCTTCAACTAATTTTCCGCTGCGCGGGTCAATTCCCAACTGACCTGAAAGGTACACCGAATTTCCTATTCTGATTGCCTGTGAGTAAGGCCCGATTGCCGCCGGTGCATTTGGCGATTCTATTTTCTTTGTTGGAATCATGATCTACTCCCTTAATCATCTGTTTTTCTAATTCTAACATTCGTTTTTTTGTTTCGCTTCCGCAAAAACTGAAGTTGCCGATTTGTCCGTCGCTGCGGATTATTCTATGACACCCGACTATTAAAGGCCAGCGATTTGCGGCCATAACACTGCCGACGGCTCTTGCCGCTCCCGGGTAGCCCGCCATAGCAGCTAATTGGCCGTATGTGGCAGTTTGTCCGATTTCCAAATTCTTACATGCAGTCAAAACCCTTATTGAAAAATCTGTGAGATTTTCCCAATTAAACGTATATTTTAAATTTTTGAAATTAACGCAAGTACCATTGTAATAATCGATTATGGCCTTAGTTAGTTGAGGGTACAGGATTTCTACCTTTTTTGCATCTTTAGACACACCTTGCAAGAGGTATGTTTTAGCAGCCTGATAGTTTTCTATCGGCAAAGAGGCTTTTAGCAGTCCTTTTCTATCTGCCGCCAGTCCAAAATAACCCCATTTTGTCTCAAAAATTGAATATTCTTGTTCGTAATTCATTTTTTTAGCTTCCCACATTTTTGAAAATTGGTCAATTAAAATACATACTCTGCTTTTTACTTTTTTGTGCGTGCCGGACTGATGAAATTCCCCGATATGAATTTAAGACTTTCATAAAGGATTGTGTCCTATTGTTTTTTAAAACAAAAAAATCAAAAATGGCCGTATCGATCTGCGGGAAATTTAAGAAATGAAATTTTTCATTCGGTTATGGTTACTTTTTATTGCATTTGTATCGGTTTCTTCGCCTGCATGTATTATTTCACACAAGAATAAGACCTGCATACAAAACACCTGCAACTATAGTTTATGGTACGGCTCTGCGCCAACTGCAGCGGGAATGCTTCTGGGCTGGTATGACCGCAATGGTTTTCCAAATCTTGTTCCCGGCGGAGATGCTGAAGTTTATTCTTTCGGTAATCCAGACGCTTTAATAAACAAAGCTATCGCAAGTCCCGGCCACATTAATGATTATTGCAGAGCAGGCCCGGGATGGTTCAAAGACGATCTTGATACTCCGACTCACAGCTATGATTGTCTTGCCGATTTTATGGGTTCAAACCAGGACAGCTTCTACAATGTTAATGGTGAAACGCAATT
>JBDKUM010000354.1:0-9221 GCA_039679715.1 Phycisphaerales bacterium | reverse complement strand
GGGTTTATCTGCGATTTCTTTAGGAGCGACGTATGGAGGTGGCAGCGGGACGGCGGGAGATCCATATCAAATATGGACACCCGAACAGATGAATACCATCGGGCTTAATCCAGATGACTGGGGGAGTCAGTTTAAACTGATGGCTGACATTGACATGTCCATTTACACCGGTACACAGTATAATATTATCGGTTATGATTCTGCCAACAGTTTTTCTGGTTTATTTGACGGGAATGGTCATGTTATAAGCAACCTGACTTATACAACGACCGAAGATATTTCTTATGTTGGTCTGTTCGGTTGTACATTAGGTGCTGTAATTCAGAATCTTGGATTGGAAAGTGTTTCTATATCCACGGGCGGCGATTGTGTTGGCGGTCTGGTGGGAGAAAAATCTAATTCTGGTATCATCACGACCTGTTATGCTACTGGCTCCGTCAGTGGAACACGACATGTTGGTGGTCTCGTGGGCTATAATCATCATGGCACTATCGCAGCATGTTACACCGCTGTCTCCGTCAGTGGTTCTTTTTGGACGATCGGTGGACTGGTGGGCATAAATCATTCTGGTACTATCACAGCGTGCTATGCAACCGGTTCAGTCACTGGAGAGCGGTTTATCGGTGGTCTGGTGGGGGATAATTTTTTGGGCACTATCACAGCATGTTACGCTATTGGATCCGTCAGTGGAACACAAGATGTTGGTGGTCTAGTGGCATCTAATTGGGGCACAATTACGTCCTGCTTCTGGGATATTCAGACCACAGGTCAATCTGGTAGCGGTGGTGGTAAAGACCTGACTACAGCACAGATGAAGACGCGGTCGATTTATCAGAATGCCGGTTGGGCAAACAAAGGCTGGGTGATGACTGACGGTACAGATTACCCACGGCTTAGCTGGGAAAATACCAGTGGCATGCCGATTCCCAAGGCGGTAATTCCTTTTGCCGGAAACGGCACGGCAGAAAGTCCATATCTGATTTCTACGGCACAGGAGTTTGCGTTGTTGAGCTGGTATTCAGATGTTCTGGATAAACACATCAGACTAACGACCAATCTGGATTTGAGCGGTGTTACGGTTTATTGCTTTGGTAATATGGGAAAGGTCAGAGGAGTTTTTGATGGAAACTATTATACCATTTCCAATCTTACGGTTGATGCCAAATCTACAAGTATTGTCGGTCTTTTTGGAGAAATTGGTTCGGGTGGAACAGTAAAAAATTTGAAGTTAGAAAATGCTATTATTACGGCTACCGTCCCCTTGCGATTTGGGTGTGTGTGTGGGTACAATCGTGGAACCATTCAAAATTGCGGTGTAAATGTAACAATTAATAATCCCCCCCAAAACGGATCAGATTTTGGCGGTCTGGTGGGGTATAATTATGGTACTATTCGTAACTGTTACTCTGAAGGTTTTATCTTGGGCGGAGGTGGTTGGGCCGGTATGATAGGATATGGTGGATTAGTAGGATGTAATTATATGGGTACAATTTCTGGCTCATACTCCACTTGCAGCTTGGATATGACTACATGTGAAAATGTTGGCGGGCTGGTGGGGTATAATTATGCTGGCACAATCACGAACTGTTATGCCACCGGTACCGTCAATAGTTCTGATGATGCTGTGGGTGGGTTGGTGGGGTATAATAATTTGGGCGCCATTACATCCTGTTTCTGGGACATGCAGACCAGTGGACGGACGACCAGCGATGGCGGAACAGGCAAAACTACAGCGGAAATGAAGAGGCTTTCAACCTTTATTGATTCTGGTTGGGATTATAGTGACACAGAAGGCGATCCAGCCGATTGGCAAATGCCTACCAATTATTATCCCCATTTAGCATGGGAAGTAATAAAATGTGTCGACATGGAAGATTTGGCTATTCTCAGTTCCCACTGGGGCATGACCGGCTGTGATGAAACGCAATTATGTGGTGATGCCGATTGGTTTGTTGATGGAACAATTGATATTCTTGATCTGATTCAGCTTGCGAAGAGTTGGCTGGGTATAGAAATCGAAACAGACGCTCCATTCATCCAAGATGACTTTGAAACCGGCAATTTTAGCAGCTTGAACTGGCAGCAGGGCGGTAATTTAGCATGGACGATTGTCTCAGATGCCATTTACGAAGGAAGCTATGCTGCTCGCAGCGGTGAAATTTTCAACAGTCAAACCAGTTCGATGTCTTTCACTGCGGACACGACGGGTTTTACGGTGCTCCGTTTTGCATACAAAGTTTCTAGCGAAAACGGGTATGATTATTTACGGTTCTATATTGATGGCGTTCAGCAGAATAAATGGTCTGGAATTAGGGATTGGTCCGTAGTGGAATTTCCAGTCTCAACAGGTATGCATACCTTTGAATGGAGATATACCAAAGATAATATTTACAGCAGCGGTTTCGACTGTGCTTGGGTAGATAATATTCGAATCGAATGACTACGGGTTTTCAGAATGGAATGGCGTCGAAACAAATAAAAAATGACCCTGAGATAGTGTGCTGATAATCCAGATATCACCAGGTGAGTTTTATGAAGTATATATTTCTTGAGAGTGGAACTGACGAGGATCTGTTCATTTCATTTATTCTGGAGCATCCTGGGTGGTTTTAGAGATGCTGAAGAGGGTATTCAGAACATTCACTGCGGCCTGCTCATTGGGAGTAGATGCCTTCAAGTAATAGGTTTCAGTGCATCGGATAGAACTATGTCCCATCAGATTTTTTAATGTGGCGATAGGAATATTGTTATTGGCCAGATTCTGAGCATAGGACTTTCTCAAACAGTGGATGGTGAATTTTTCGTCTGTCTTAATCCCTGCTTTGCGGCAGTGCCCCTTGAAATTCCGTAATATGTTATTGCACATATCCTTATTCTGCCATTGATATGTCTTCTTCTCGGCTCTATAGTGGGCCCATTTCTTCTGGACGGCTCTCCAGCGGCTGTCGGAAAGAAATACAAAGGGATTCTGGGGAGTAGCCATGTTCTGAAGTTTAACCAGCATGGCTGTGAGCCAATCCGGCATCGGAATAGAGCGATTTTGATGGTCTTTGATGGAAAACGGGGGTAAGGTAGTCGTCCCTGCTCTATTTTTGAGATTGATGCGATTATGTTCAAAATCAATATCTTTGCCGTTCCAGAGCAATGACAGAGCCTCTCCAATTCGTAAGCCTGTCCCATACATGACAGCATATAAACATTGAAGTCTGAAATCAGGGGTATGTTTCAAAATCGACTCAAATTCATCTTTGTTAAAGAAGTGCCAATCCTGACTCGCAGGAGTCGATAATTTAATGCGTGAGAAGGGATTCCGTTTCAGGTATTCAAACTCAACCCCCATGCCAAAAATAGCAGAACAATGCTTGAGATAGAATTTATATCCCCATCCCGATAGGTCTGTTTTGCCTGATTTTAAATGACTTTCGGAGATAAGTTTCCGTGAAACAATGAACTCGGTTGCTTTTTGCTTGTTAATAGTGATAATTTTGGTGTTGGGACCAAAGAAGGCAAATAGTTGGTCTCGTGTTTGATAATACCCTGTCATTGTGGCGGCCTTCATATCTTTTTCTTTGATTCGAATGACATCCTCACAGAGTTGCTTGAGTGTGAGGGTGACTGGATCCTTGGGTTCTCCCTCATTGATTTGGGACTGCTTGGAAGCGGCAAATAGTTCAGCCTCTTTTCGTGTTTTAAAAGAACGGCAGTAGCGTTTATAGGCATCTTTTTTAGGGTCATAGTCCCCATACCAGCGGGCCAGATAGCCCGACCTGTTCTTGCGTGTATCCTTTGTAATTGTAACCTTATTCCAATTCATGTCTAATTTATCTGGAGTTATTAATCGGGACGACTTATAACGCTGCAAAAAGCCGGTGCCCACTTTATTTTTATTGTTTTTTTGGTTTTCGGGACTGGTTTCTGAGGAAATCCAGCAAATCTTCCTTGGTATAGCGGATGGTCTTACCGATACGGATACCATTCAACTCCCCCTTATCTCGATAATATTGGAGGGTGGTTGCTGGGTTTTTAAGATCAGCCTCATTTAACCGTAAGAAGAGAATAGCCTCTTCCTGAGTCATAACTTCAGGGGCAGGCCTGCCGTCTGGCATATAGACGGGACCGATATAAGTAAAATTCTCTTGTGAACTCATACTAAAACACCTCATGCGCAGATTGTGATTATTATTCTTGCGTCGGGATGTCTTAGCATCGTGAAGTGCAAAAAGAGGGGCACTACCGCACTAAATACACCAAACCTATTCCCTTCAGAACAGGCTGTATTGTCCAACGAGGACGATACATTTTATATTACATCAAAAATACTTTCATTAAATACCTACTTAGGTTAACTATAATAATTATATTTTAACTTTTAAAATTTATTTGAGGGGCGAAAGGTAAATATATCGATTACAAATCCAATATCTCTGCACGGTACCTAATGCTTTCACATTCGCGGCTAAGATATTTGTCATCCCATGCTACCGATACATCAAAAAATACGAGAGATTTTTCTGTGACACCATTTTGGTCAGTCTCATCGGCAAATTTAAAAAGAACTGGCGGAGGTGAAAAATACTCATCTGCATAAGTTTGGTCTTCGAAATACATTGTGACTGTATTTTTTCTTTTATTATTATTTATCATATCAATCAGAAATAATGCAGAACAAGAAAACCAGGGTTTACGAGTTTTATCGTTAGCCAAGTCATAAACGCAGGTGTCAAGAACAAAGGGGACCTTTCTGTTCATTCGGACACAAGAGTTGGACTGTATCTCTATATATCCTTGAGGTAAATCTGTTGTAATCTTAGCAAGATACGTGAATGGCAAGAAAGAATATTTGCTGGAAGTAAGAGCGTTTGCGATGCATTCCCAATCTGTGACTTTTGCAGGTATCTGATATGTATAGGAATATTTAAGAACTTTATGCGTCTTTCTAAAGTCAAAACACCTCGTACACCCATGGATGCATAGTTTAACATGATCCGACTTGATAAGTAGATGCGGTAAAATGTTTGCGAATGGTTTTTCTAGCAGTTTAAATTCTAGATATGAGCAGGGATCTTTTTCAAAGACTTGAATAATCGTTGGGATGTCTGAGACACCTATAGATGCCTTCAGTTCATTGGTTGTTATTGCTTTATAACCGCCAACATATTCAACGATTGCATTATATCTACGACCGTCTGCACCAAACTTTAGCGTATTATTTATCGCTTCAAAACCTACGCCGTAAAAATCCCTAGGCGGAATATGATAACATGCATATTTAATCTTTAAGCCTCTTAAAAAATATTCCCTGTTGATGGTTGATTCTTGATTGTATTGTACAGAGACGGGAGGATATTCTTTGGGATATGGATGTCGTGGTATTTTAATATAATCATATTCGTCACAACTAGGTGATAGTTTGAGCATCCCATCCCTTATAAATAAATGCACCTCATCTACATAGCAAAAAGAATTTAGTGCAGGTAGCAATTCGTCGGCCAAAACGTAGGCTTTACCCATGCTTCTATAGATGTATCCCTGCGATTGACGGATTGTAACAATGATATCACAAATTCCATTCATTTCAATCTCTAGGAGGTTAGGATAGGCGTAGAGCTTAATCATAACGCCTTCCTTTTGATCAGAATAAATGTGACGAGTCGCTACCTTGCTCGCTAATAAGAGATATTCCCTAAAAGTCGTAGTATTAATATAAAAATCCATAATTTTCCTTTCATCAAATAATAACAGGTAATAGTTTAATTCATTTTTATTTATTATATTCAGGCAACATTGTCTTTATTTCCCGCGATATAATTATCTATACGCTGTTTCGCTCTTGAATAAGCAGATTTGTCCACCTCAATACCTATGCATTTTAGCCCGAGACCTGATTGTAAACCTGCAATGATACTAGTCCCTGACCCTAGACAAGGGTCAAGTAGGGTCCCATTTTTATGACAAAAAGCTTTAATGAAATGAAGAGCTTCCCCCGTGCTTTGTTGCCATTCATGATCAGATTTTTCTTCTCCACCGCTAACGATATCGAGGATGGTTGGCCAGTAAATATTTAAAGGCGGTTTATAATAGATGAGTAGTGGTTTCCAGCCTTGAGTCAATCCAACCGGATATATCTTTTTCTTAGCTCCACTGTGGAATATAGCTCCGGTCCACAGGTACGTTAAATGCCTTTCCAGACTTGACATGACCTGGGGCAAGTAAAGACAGCCTGAATACGAAATTAAAATACCACTTGGCTTAAGAACTCGTTTGGCAAGTATTGCCAGGTCTTCCCACAACGGCAGGGCTTTTTGCTCATAGGGCATATCGGTCATTAGCATGTGCACACTATT
Source organism: Phycisphaerales bacterium (assembly GCA_039679715.1). Classification (GTDB taxonomy): domain Bacteria; phylum Planctomycetota; class Phycisphaerae; order Sedimentisphaerales; family UBA12454; genus UBA12454. The sequence goes on along the minus strand of JBDKUM010000354.1, from coordinate 2,877 downwards.
ATCAGCAAGCTCCTGCCCCCGAATGTTAAAATCGCCGAGCAATAATTTGTGAGAACCTTCTTGGTAATCATGCATTTCCTGCTGGCGCAATTGATTTCTTTCGCTTTCCCTCGCAATCCGTTCGACGCGTTTGAGCTCAAGGGATTTTCCAGGAAGATTATCTGCCCCCGCTTTTTTACACGCATCGATTGCCCGCTGAAGTTCTTTACCCGTGTTGACCTGGATAAAAGGTTTCTTAGCCGGATGTTTCTTACCGTCTTTTCCCATGATTACATCAGGTAATTCAACTGTAATCTCGCTTACAGTAGCTTCTTTTTGAATAAGGTCTTTCACATATTGATGAGAGACACCCAGGTCGTTGCCTATCTGCCTAAGACTTTTCCCTTCTTGCCGTAGCTTAAGTGCTTTTTGAGGCAATATTTCTCGGTTTTCTTTGAGGATTTGCTGAATCTGTGCTGGCGTAAGATGCCGCCTATGCAGATTTAAATCCTGCGATAATTTCCATTTTTCCTGTTCAGTCAGGCCAGGACGAACCTGTATGGGAATCTGTTTAAGTCCAGCTAGCTGAGCGCCTTTTGCACGATGTACCCCGTCTATTATTACATAATGCTCATCCACAATTATGGGAACTAAAACGCCTTTTTCGACGATATCTTGACAAAGACACGCGAAGTCAGATTCGGAAAGGGAAGGTACGATTTTTGAATATAATATATACAACGTTAAATCGGTATACTTGATACATTCCAGCTCTGAGATTTGAACAGAATCGTCTTTGGGCCTACAAATGTCCTGACATGGGAGAGAGGCCCTAGAGGATGTGGTCGAGGGGAGTATCTTCCAGTTATTCGCTTTTTTTAGCTTTATGTTTTTTCCGGTAGTGTGATTTTGTTTACATCCATTATTTCTTTCCATATTAACTTTTCTTTCTTGTTCACAACAATAGTTACTGAATTTCACCATACAAATTTCATTTTCGCTTTTCAATAGGAAGCAAGAAGAATCTGGCAAAAAATAAAAAAAATATGAAAATAATTATTACAATACACCAAAACCTCAGAAAAACTGAGTTATTGGTGCTAAAAACAGGTATTTTAGGTTGTGAAATGGCGTGTAGTAATAAAAAATCCACGATGGAAAGTGAAAATAAACCGCTATTTCTGGCCGCTGGCCAATCCCTGGAGGGACTATCTTGTCCTTTTTCAAACTATTATATCGATATGCTATACTGATTCGAAATACTTGCTACATCTTATCCGGGGATGCCTCCTTTATATACTTTAGCAGTTTATTTTTCGCTTTTTGATATGTTTTTTTACATACATCTACCGTAATACCCATAAGATATGAGATTTCCAAATGGGTGTATTTATTCGCCTTCAGGGATATGACTTTTTTTTCTAAATCAGCTAATGGATGCAATATATCCAGTTCATAAAACGGTATAAGATGGGGCCTCTGATCAGGAAGGCAGTCCAGTTCCTCAGTGGCCGTATCGAGGTACCGCCTGTTGCGGTTATTGAGAACCTCCTTGATAACATACTCCAGTACTGCCCAATCTAAAGCACGGTATACATATCCATGAGGATTCTTAATGCTACTATTGGCTCGATTAATCCGCCGGACAATCTCAATATACTTTTCTGCTAAAAATGAACGCAAATCGTCTTCCTGTGTGCTATTCAGATAACATCCTGTTCGATAAATCGACGCTTTCAATTTTTCCCGCAAAAAAATAAAATACTCAGACAAATACTCTTCATACATTGTAGTGCTAAACAAATAACGGACACTGGAGCGAAGGATTTCACGCTATCTGATGCTCCCTTCTGTACAGCTCTTCCACGGCCGCCGGCGTTTGATAATCCAGGGCGGCATGGCGTCGCTGGGTATTATAAAACCACTCGATGTATTTGAACAGGTCTTTTTTGGCATCTTCCCGTGTCCGGTAAATTTTATCTTTGATCCATTCTCTTTTCAGACTCCCAAAGAACCGTTCCATCACCGCATTATCCCAGCAATTCCCCTTGCGGCTCATGCTGCATACCATCCCGACCTGATCCAGGATATCCTGATAGCCATCGGAAGCATATTGACTGCCCCGGTCGCTGTGGTGCAGCAATCCAGGCTGCGGACGGCGGTGTTGGAGGGCCATCTGCAAGGCCGACGATACCAGGGCTTCATTAATCCATTGCGACATCGCCCAGCCCACGATCCGACGGCCGAATAAATCCAGAACTGCTGCCAAAAACAGCCAGCCTTCCTGCGTTGGGATATACGTGATATCCGCCACCCATTTTTGATTGGGAGCCGTGGCGGTGAAATCCCGATCCAGCAGATTGTCCGCCACCGCAAAGGAATGATCCGAATCCGTGGTGACGACGTAGTTTCGCTTGATCTGTGCGGAAAACCCCAAACGCTTCATCACGCGGCGTACCGTTTCACTGCACCCGGCAATGGACAACTCCCGCAAGTCTTTATAGACCTTGCGATACCCATAAACCCGATGGCTTTGAAGGTAACTGACCGTCACCGCCTGCAACATCTGTTGGGTTCGGCTCGTGCCAACCGCAGGCTTCCTGTGCAGCCAGGCATAATATCCGCTGGAACAGACCTCCAATACGTCACACAGGATGGCCACGGAAAACGCCTTGTGATGCTCGCGTATCCAGGCGTACTTCACGGCGTGACCTCCCTGGCGAAGTACGCCGCGGCTTTTTTTAAGATGTCATTCTCCATCCGCAAACGGCTGTTTTCCTTGCGTAATTGCACAAGCTCGTCGGCGGTCGCCTCCGTCTTGCCGTTGGAGGGTAAGTCTCCGCTTTTACGGTACTTATCGACCCAGTACCGGATAGACCAGGCCGAGGGCCCCAGCCG
>JBDKUM010000353.1:0-10211 GCA_039679715.1 Phycisphaerales bacterium | reverse complement strand
AAAAAAAATGAATGAATAATATCCGACCATTCTTATCCATACTCTGCAGCGACAAAAAAACATATAAGGATCAACCCAGCCAAAGGGGCGCGCAACAAAATGCGCAACAGCCATGTACGGTTGGGCTACGGTTGCGCTTCGGTCACGCTATGGTCAGCGTCATAACTCTTTTTTCTGCAATCATTAATCATTTATTGACAAATACTTACAAACTGCGAATTGGGACTCATAACCCGGAGGTCGTAGGTTCGAATCCTGCCCCCGCTATTTTGCGTAAGTTCTTTATTGGCAAGAGCTTACGTTTTTTTTGTATCAATTTTTTACACCGTTATAACCCCGAGTATCTTTGGGTGTAAAACCAGAGAGTCGCTGGTATAGGTCCAGCCCCCGCTATTACTTGTAAATAAAGGACTTGCGTTAAATCGCAGGTCCTTTTTTTATTGGTATTTTGGATAACGTATACTATTTTTCGCACTTTGAAAAGTTGATAAAAGAAGTCCTTTCAATGGTCGATGGTAATTGAACGATCAAAAAAACCATTAAACTATTGAAAGGACAGAATCATGCAGAACACTGAATCGGCACAATCAGATAAGAACTTTAACAACGTTATAAAAATTAATGAACAGCAGATTCGAAATCATCTCGGTGAAATGGTTCGCAGTACCGTTGAGAAAACTCTAAATGATATGCTTGACGAAGAAGCCGATCAGCTTTGCAATGCTCAGCGATATGAAAGAACAGATGGACGTATCAATGGCAGAGCCGGTCATTATAAGCGTAAACTGCATACAAGTTCCGGCCAGGTAGAATTAAATATGCCTAAGCTGAGATACGCCAAGTTTGAAACAGCTATTATTGAACGCTATAAACGCCGGGAATCATCTGTTGAAGAAGCTCTCATGGAAATGTATTTGTCCGGCGTATCGGTTCGCAGAGTGGAAGATATAACGGATCCACTGTGGGGTATGCGTGTAAACGCAGGTACCGTTAGTGATCTCAATCAAAAGATGTATCAGCGGATTGAGGCATGGCGTAATGAGCCAATCAAAGGTAAATATCCGTACGTTTATCTTGATGGAATTGGCTTAAAACGCAGTTGGGGCGGCGAAGTAAAAAACGTTGCGGTTCTTGTTGCGGTAGGAGTTTCTGAAGATGGCTATCGTGATATTCTCGGTGTAGCAGAAGGCTGCAAAGAAGATAAAGAAGGCTGGAGCGGTTTTCTGGCTTATCTTAAAAAACGCGGGCTTCAATGCCCAGAGTTGTTTATTTCGGATAAATGTATTGGACTGCTGGAATCATTAATTGATTATTATCCTGATGCCAAATGGCAGCGCTGCACGGTTCATTGGTATCGTAATGTACTTTCGGTTGTGCCTCGCGGCAAGATGAAAGAAGTCGCAGCAATGTTGAAAGCTATACATGCTCAGGAGGATGCAAAGGCTGCACGGCAAAAGGCTGAGTTGGTTGTTGAAAAACTTTCAGATATGAAGCTGTCCAAAGCAGCAGAAAAAGTTCTGGAAGGAATTGATGAAACGCTGAGTTATTATGCTTTCCCACGGGAACATCATCGGCATATTTATACCAACAATATGTTGGAGAATATAATGAAGCAAATCAGACGAAGGACAAGAGTCGTTGGAGCCTTTCCTGACGGCAATAGTGCCATGATGTTGGCAGCCGCTAGGTTGCGGCATATATCAGGAACCCAATGGGGCATTAAGCAATAGAAGAGATAAACTCTGTCATAGTTAACCCTACACATTTTGTTTTTGTGTGCATATTTCATTCCTTCAATACGATTATATACCCCCAGAGATAACAATTCGATGCTTTTTTGAAATTTAGTTAAAACGCATTTTTGAGTGTCACTATGCACATGGCTGGTAATGCGTAACTGTTTGCCATGTAAAGACTTATGTGAAATCAAATCTTTTGGCTGCCGACAAAACCGACAATCATTAGGGCTTGCAGTAAAACAACTTATAAATGAACTAACTCTCGCAGGTTTTTTTCTGATATTGTGTACATATGTCGTGCAAAATAACGATATTCTCTGGCGGAACTTTAGGTGAAACTGAACATGCAGAACTCAAAATATAACCTTTAGCCCGCGAACCAATTTCGAGGCGTTTCAAAACAATTTCTCTTATTTCTTCAGAACTCTTAATTAATTCGTTTACAGAATCGAGATTGCCTTTTATGAAAACTTTGCTGCCGATAGTTTCTACTGCCTCAGCTAAATCAACTGTACCTAAGGGCGGCGGATCCAGGCACTCCAGACCATCAGTTCCTGTTTCGAGCATAAGATCGAGCCTGTCACCAATGGCACCGCAAGTATGAATGTAACATGGAATTTTAAACTCCTTGTGAACGGTATCAATCACTTCTTTTTCAAATGGCAGTACAAAAGATTTATAGAATTGTCGTGAAATAAAACCTGCTCCTGCAATAGGAGAACTTAGTTTGAGTGCATCGATATCAAGTTCGCACTGCGCTCTGGCTTGTCTGATGACTTTCTGATTCATCACTTGCATAATTTGAATACTTTTATCCGGATCATCAACAAGTGCCATCAAACCATTTTCATAACTTCCCAGCAGCAACAGAAAACTTTCAAATACGGTACTTACTTCGCCGTGAATTGAAAGATCGGCACCGCGTGCAGAAATAACAAACTTAAGAGGATCGAGGTAATAAGGTGTAAGCGGTTCGCTTGCATTTCTTCTTACCATATCAATATCAATTGAGGCTATTTTCTTATCCGGCGTTTTTCTATCAACATCGATATCGCGAGGGTCGTCATCAGGCGGGAAAAAAGTTTGTAAGCCGTTTTTCCATGTTAGCAGATAACCATCACCAGATTTGATAATCGATTTCACCTCATCTTTAAGAGCTGGATCATCAATTCCAGGTTTATTAACAAGAATACCATCAAATTTATACCGATCTGCCATCTGGATATAGCCTTGAGATAAACCTTTAGCGGTATACCAAAACTCAAATGGGTTTATATCGGTGTTTTTATAAATATGCCCCAGAGACAACTGACACATGACTGGTATCCTGTCCGGCTTTTTCCCATTCATAACACAATTCATACGCTGTTTTGAATTCATATAAGTTTTTCCTATTTCAGTGGAATAATAATTTGGCAGGAATTAAATGAGCGAGTGCTTTAAGCCGCCTGTGATATTTTTTGTGCAATCAATGTCTTGTCCGGTTTGGATTATGTAGAAAAAAATGACGCCTGAAAATAGTATCCAGGCGTCATAAGAATCGAACTTATAGAAATTTTATTTTCTTCTGAAAAGAATCAAACCTAATCCCAAAAGGCTAATTGTTGCCGGTTCTGGAACCAATGCTGAAATTTCTGCATCTGATAGGGCGTTATCGTAGATCTGAACATCTTTCATTTCTCCGACAAAGCTGCCGAATGAACTGGCACCAAGCCAATATTTATAACTGTCTGATGCCGTATCCAGATTCGGGAACCAATTATTTCCCTCGGCAAAACAATAATCAAGGGCAGCCTTTTGGCCATCAATATAAATGCACACATTTTCCCAGTAGTTAACGAGAGTAACGGTGTGCCATACGCCGTCATTAACAGATGCTTCTGACATAATCCAATTATCACCTTCCATGAAAAACAGTATTTTGCCATTGTTGAAAAGGCTCACGCTTTGGTTGCCAGTGTTTTGATTCCAGCGATCGTCGCTATGGTTTATAATTCCGCCATTAGCTGTCTGCGTTGTTTTAATCTTCACAGACCATGTAAAATCTCCGGTTGCGCCCATATTGGTCGGAGTCCATATTCTCATTGAATCGCCGGCAAAATTAAGCGATGAGCCGGTATAAGCAGATGTCCTGGGTGACTCCAGTGTATCCCATGCCATGCCGGCATTATAGCTATGACCTGATGAATCGGTTACACTCTCAGTTCCAATGGGGTCGTTCATCTGATACCATGCCACCAAAGATGCATTAGCAACGGTTCCAGATATTAGGACTGCAAACAAAACAACAAAAAATCCAAAATTCTTCATGCTTTTCCTCCGTCAAAAAAAATTGTGCGCTTAGATAAACCTACGAGGCATATTGTAAGCCGCACAGTTAATCATTGAAATGAATTGTACGAAAAATAGGGAAATAACACAAGAAAAAAAAGGAAAAAATCAAAGAATATTTCGGAAAATATATTTTCTTGCCGTAGTAATATTAATAAATTAGATTTGGTTTCAATTAATTGATTAATTGATTAATTGTTAGGAGGGTATTGTGTGTTTTAACAATAGTCCCAATGTGTATGATATAAATCATTTGTTTATATGGTGTTGCGGTTAATGTTCTATTTGTCTCGATTTTAAGAATAAAAAACCGGATGCAAGATTTGTTTTTTTATAGCAATGAGACGAAAATGGAAAATATTCCAAAAAAGGAAAAACTGACATTGCAATTTGTCTTAAAAATCGCGAAAAAAGAGTGTATGAAAATCATTTATCCGAACTCTATGACCCCAAAAAGAATCAAAAAATTACTTCAGACCGGTACTGCTTTGGCGGATATTCAATTTTGCGGGAAGAATTTTATGCATACTGTGCTTGCAAATACCCTTAATTTCATAGTGTAACAATTTGGCAGCTTCATATCCAACTTCCCTATCGAATTGTGATACAGAAGTTAGTGGTACAGCAAGATTTTTACAATAGGGGCTGTCTCCGAAACTGGCTATGTAAACATCTTTGCCGATTTCGAGTCCCTGTTTTTGAGCAGCCTTGTATATTAAAACTGCTGCATCATCGTTGTATGTAAAGAAGCAATATTTTTCCTGTTGTTTGGTTTTGAAAAGATCAATAATTTTATCACAGTCTGGCTGCATCCATTCATTGTCGGGCATGGCCGCAGTTTCTGCTTCCGATTTGAAAAATTCGCAGGCAAAGTTTTGATATTCCAAATCGCATCTGTATTGTTTCATAGCTTCGAGCCAGCCTTTATATCGCTGGTGCGATGAACTTGGCTTATCAGTGTATCCGACGTAATAAACGGGGCAGTTATGGGTTTCTATAAGATGCCATGTTGCCTGGTAGGCGCCGCCGAAATGGTCAATTGAGACAGAGCTTAAATCCATATTTGAAATTATCCTGTCTATGAAAACAATTTTTGTTCCGGATTTGACAGCATCTACTACGGCCTTTTGATATTCCGGAGTGTCCCAAGGAAATAGTATAAGGCCGTCTGCATCGTTAGGAGCATGTGAAATCATATCAAGATAGCGTTTGCTGTTTTGCATAGCATCGGTTATTACGACCTTTATTTTGTTTTCCCTTGCGTATTCTTCGATGCCTTCGGCCATAGAAATAAAAATTGCGCAGCCTCGCCAACGCGTGAAATTGATAGTGCCCTTATTGCATCCTAACACAATAGGTCCTTTGCCTCTTTTGGTATTTCTTGAAATAAGGCCATCCTGTTCAAGGACTTCAAATGCGGTATCGACCGTTGAGTACCCAACCTTTAAAGTATTTGCATATTCAGCTACAGTTTGGAGATGCTGGCCGGTGCTTATATTATTTGATTCAATAGCATTTCTGAGATATTGAACAACTTGCTGGTAGACGGGTTTTCGTTTACCTTTAGATCTATTAAGTGTTAAATGGTTTAATTCGGGATTCATTTTTTTCCTTTTTTTCTTATTTCCATTTGTTGCATTATATAGCAAATGTATTTCAAGGTCAAATCTTTTTGGGGGAAAAGTGGAAAATATTCCAAAATATTTTGAATGACTAAAACTTATTTACAAATCAAATAGTTTTATAAAAAAGTCCGATATTTTAACAAAAACCCTCATTATCTGTAAGATAATAAGGGTTTTTAATCTATGACAGCTCAAAGTATTTGCTTTATTTAACGATGTCAGAGATTTTTATGCTACGTCTATACTTGTGGAGTTTATTATATTTACTGCGATAGCTCTTGAGAAGTTTCCAAAAAAATATGAAATAATCTCTATTTTTTTCTTGCATTCTATCCGAAAAAATCTTAGCATATACTTTATTACACAGGCGTGCTTTTGTCTGGGGCACACAGACGGATGCAATTTATGTTGTTTTATTGGAGGAAAATATGAAAAAAGTTGAAACATCTCTATTAGCAATTACGATGCTTGTATCAATAGCAATCGCAGATTCATCAACAGTGTATCCCGGATCTTTAGGTGAAGTGGCATGGTATCTCATGAACGATGTCATTGGAACAGAGAGTGTAACCGATTCATCAGGCCATAGCTATACTGCCAACATGGCATGGGATACGCCTGAGTCGCCCAAGACATCTGCCTATACCGGCTCATCACTTAATTTTGCCGGTGATTCAATGAGAATATGGACCCCGGCTAACATGGGTGCAACAGGCGATTTCACATGGTCTATGAAGATTAAAACGACGCAGGCAACTAATGGCGGTCTCATAAATCATAGCGATGATCGCTGGAATCATGACACTGGCAACCAAAGCGTGAGCCTTTTCGACAATGGCAAAGTACTGTTTTACATGGAGGGTGATAATTGGATTAAGACAGAAACAGCTATCAATGATGGTGCATGGCATACCATTACCATCGTTAACTACTGGGAAAATGTGTGTATCTTTATTGACGGCCAAAAGGCTGCTCTTGATTATTGTTTTGCCGAGGGAAATAATTGGTTCCCGAATCTGGATACGGCATCAGACAGTTATAAATATTGGTTTGGTGCCAGCTCATTCGGCAGTTTTGTCGGCGAAATGAAAGATGTCCGCATCTACGATAACGCACTTACAGACTACCTGATAGGGGTGATTGACGGCAGAGTCAGTGCCGATCCGAATTTGATGTTACGGTACAAGATGGATGAGACATATGCTGTTGGGCAGGGGTATTTCAAGGATTCATCACTTGGCGGCCATGATGGCGGTATAGCCTGGGATGCTGGTGCTACGCCTACCTCACACTTTACAGGTTCGTCCTTTTCTTTTGAAAATGATACTGTTAGAACGTTTACATCGAAGAAATTACCTTTTTCAACAAGAAATTCATTTACTTGGTCTGTATGGGTAAAGACTACAACAGGTGGAACATTATTTAATAGATGTTCAGAATTAGATCCATGGGGTTGGGACGGCAAGGACGGATATAAACAATTTTCTCTGACAACTACGCCGCAGTTTGAAACAGCAGGACTTCCATACTTCAGCGTGATAGGTCAATATCCAGCTATGGGAACAGTAAGCGTTGCTGATGGCAGATGGCACCATGTTGCAGCTACATTTGACGGACTGGGAACAACAAAAATTTATATAGACGGGCAATTTAATATTGCACAGGGCCAGCCTCTTCAGGATGTAAATGATGACCCGAATTATTTGTATATGTTTGGTACAGGTGCCGGTATCAGGTATATAGGTGAAATGGCAGACTTGCGCATTTACAACAAAGAATTGAAAGCAGAAGAACTTACAAAAATGGCATGGGTAGGTGACTTTGATGGCGATCGCGATGTCGATGTAAACGATTTGAGTTTAATGACCGGGGAATGGCTTAACGATTATACCGCAACTTCTCTGGTCGTTGATCAGGTCGAAAATGGGAATTTTGAGGCTTATGGGGCAGAAAAGCCGTTGACCGGCAACTGGGAAGAATATTATTACGCCGGGACATTAGGTTCTGGTTCGAAGAGTCAATTTTCTTTGATAACAAATCCGGCTAATGCGCACAGCGGTTCACAGGCGCTGACCTGGGATTACAACAGCATTGATATAAATGGTAATAATCGCAACTTTACAGAAATAGTTTATTACTTTGATAATAATCTTACAAACCTTGGTGATTATGATCAAATGAGGGTTTGGATAAAAAGACATGCCGGCAACAGTCAGGAAGGTCTGCTGTATGTTAAATTTCTGGATTATCTTTATGATGTTGGAAATATAGCGGCAGAAGCATGGCTTGTAAAATCAAATGGTTCCACTTATGCCAATCCGGATGAATGGTACGAATGGGACATTAATTTAGATAGTATGATATTTAAAAATGGGTTTGCCAATGCCAGTGAGATCGATGATGTTACCGGTATTATATTCGGTGTTTCGGATGACAACGGCACGGGCGGCACGGGCACTATTGATATCGACGATATTACATTGGTGAAGGTGCCTACATGTAGTGCTGCTAAGGATCAGGATTTTAACCATGACTGTGTAATTAATTTTGCAGATTTCGTAATCTTTGCCCAAAACTGGCTGATGAAATAATCGTGCGTATAACACTACTATTTAGGAAGAAATTATTTTAAAACGATTTCTTCCTTCTAAATGGGAATTTAGTATGAAAATGAAGCTCAAAAAAAGATTCGGACAAATAACACACAAAGGCTTTACGTTAGTTGAATTGTTAGTTGTGATATCTATTATCGCAATGCTGCTGGCGGTTCTTATGCCGGCATTGAGTAAGGCCAGAGAACAGGCTAAAGTAACAATGTGTCTTGCTAACTGCAAGCAGCTTGGAGTAATCATAGCGACATACCGGGCCGAATATGATGGCCGTGTTCCGATTGTTTTGAATCGATGGGCGGCCGATCTCACTGCAGGTACTAACTATCCCGTGAAATACTTATATATCTCAATGGCATTGCGAAATTACGACTCTCTAACAAAGAACCTGCCAAAAACTTTAAGCCCGGAAGGAACATGGGGATTGCAGTTTAATGGCAAAATGGCTACATATATTGAAAAATATCTCCCCAATTATTATGTATGTCCGTTTGCTCGAGGTAAAGCTACTATGGCTGACAGGAAAAACGAAGGAACTGTAATGGTAAACGGAACGGAGTTTACCAAACAAAATTTTAAAGGAAAATTCGAGTCTTTCAGTTCATTTATGTATGGTGTAATCAAAGATGAAGATATGGGGACTGACCATGCCATTGGGTGCAGACCTAAATATGCTGCATTGCCCTGGAACTGTACCGCTGATAATGGATATGCTAAACCAGACCTGCAGAACAACATGATTTGGGAACGTAAGCCGCATTATCGTAATAAAAGAAATGCCGATGGTTCACGAGCAGAAATAAAGTTTGCCAGTTTGTCAGAGGTGACAATTGCTTATTGTGTGCAGGGTGAAAGTAGGGATTTTGATATAAATCTGTCTCCGAAAAATATAATTTTTAATTATAAAAGTCATCGTAAAGGGAATTCCGGCGGAAGCAATGCAATATTTGCCGATACACACGCGGCATGGGTTCCGGGGAATTCTATTGGATGGCACTAATTAGAATATATATTTTCAGCAAAATAAAAGCTAAATAAAGATAGGGATATTCAATGAAAAGTTTTTTCAAGTTGGTTCTTGTTCTATTGTTATTTACTATCTTTTCAGCTATTGTTGATGCTGCAAACAAACCAACAATCTATCATTGGGATTTAAGATATCTGTCAAGCAGCTCAGACCCGGGATATAGAAACGATTTAAAACATATGGCGGTTTGTATTCAGGGATTAGCGAATCGCCAGGCACCGAGGGTTTACCTTAGCTTTACTGATGATGATATTGTCTGGCTGAATCGATTAAGAGAATCAGGCGGTTTATGTGAAGGATGGAGTTTAGTTACTGTAAGAAATATCACACAATACATAAATTTTTTTGGAAAGTATGTTAACGGTGTAGTTCTTTACGATGCTGACCCGAATGTCGGAGTTCGGTCAACGATGCTGGCAGCAACAACGGCCGCCGGTGTGGAAAATGCGATAGCAGTTCGTAAACAAACTGCTTCCGGCAGTATTTATAATTATCTTGTTAACTATACCACCGGACCGCAGTTTCCTGTTCTGATTGATTTGACGGGTAAATTTACAGGTTCCGGCACGATATGGCAAACTTCAACTCCTTCGACCGGTAGCGCAAAATGTGATGCATACATCTGGGCAAAGGAAAAATATCTCGACACCGGTTTGTGTGATTCAACTACAATAATGTACAATCTCGATCTCTGGGGATGGTTTTATTACAGAGTGGATCAGTTTAAGACAAGTCTTTCCAACCTGGATTACGGCGTTTATAAAAAAGCTTTTTGTTTCGAACTGTCACCCTGGGGCGATGAATATCCCAATGACGATCTCAATCAGCCGCTTGGAACGGATTTAAACACCTTCAAAACTATTTTAAATGCATGCAATGT
>JBDKUM010000352.1:0-2637 GCA_039679715.1 Phycisphaerales bacterium | reverse complement strand
CATTGGGCATATTTTCAACTGCAAATTTTATTGGCCGAATGCCGGTTTTCGGAATCGTAAATAAAACCGGATTTCCTGGTCGAACGCCATATACCTTTGGCCCGTTTATTCTGGGCTTCACAGGTGCCGGAGGAGTTAATATATATTGCTCTTCCATTGGCGGCAGAACAATCTGCGGCATTTCTTTTACTTGCTCAAATCTTGCATCTGCCCAGTTTGCAGGATGTCCCTCGGCACAATGAGTATAGTTTGATGGCCCATATTGCAATGCGACAAGTATCATTTGTTTGATATTTGAAACATCTAAATCAACATATTTAGCGGCATCTCCGCGTTTCATAATACCGCTGTTATAGAGTTCTTTGCCATCACCGAGAACACGGAATTTAACTGAGACATTCGATTCTGTCGGCGGTGTCATTGGAATGATAGTGTCGTCAACACCAACATAGCATTTAAATTTCCCAACACTTTTATTAAGGTCAACATATATAATGCTATGAGCAAGAGTACCGCAGCCTTTCTCATAAACTTTTCCCGCGATTGTAATTGGCTGTTCGTAGATATTTTTATCGGGCCTGATTTTTTTATTGCCTAAACCTGAAGAGCATATATTCAAAACATCGAGTGAAGAGAGCCATACATCGCTGTCAGGCAATGGTTCGGTATTTATGGAAATATCAATCGGAGTCATATCTGCACTGCTGCCGTCTGTGCCTTGGGTTACAACGAAATCTATCGTATCTCCTTCTTTAACAGCTATCCCGAATTTAAAAGGAATATTACTCAAAGTATTTGGCATCGCTAATTTCACTTCAGAGTTATTGACGATTATAAAGCATCCAACACCGCCTTCAGCTCCTTTGCCAAACATACCTGAAACATAAACATCGCCTTTAATCGGAGATATCCACTTCACAGTTACCGGATGTTCCTGCGAAAAATTAGGATCCTTCCATCCCTGCAACCCCGGCTGCAACGCAACCCAACCTCGCGGTATCCAGTCAAAGTTGTTTGAGTCAGTACCTGCATAACTTACGTGTAAATCATTCGCCTCTGAATGTCTGGCAAATGCCGGAAAATCTGATGTCAGGTTGCTTAAACTCCATTTCGAACTGGAATCACTGACGTCACGCACTTTGTCGAAATATTTTAAAATTTTTGTATCAGGCACTAATTTCGACTTTGAATAATCGAAAGGTGCAAGCACACCATAAGACCACGGACCATCAGGATTGCTTTTGAAACTGATATCTTTATATAAATTCCATGATTCTGCCCGCGAGATATCGACAGAAAGCATACAAATCGCAATCATTGTTAAGCAAATTGTTTTGTTGAGCAAAGATTTTTTTGCCTTTTTAACCTGCGTTGCTGCGCTGTGTAACATAAATACTCCAATCTTTATTTTTGGGGGAAAAGTTCTATTACCGCAGCACCATGCCGTGGTACAGTTATTTCAAATTTATCGTTGAATATGCCGAGGTCTTTTTGCCGCCAGAGGTCGCGCACCTTCTGTTTGCCTTTGATCTGCAAACAAATCGTTATTGCGGCTAAATAAGTAGTTTTTATTCGAAAATACATAATTCTGCTAGGAATATACCCCAGCGCTGTAAGAAAATTAACGCCATTTTAATATTTAAAATAACCACTTCGCGCAAACGATAGATAAAAAAAGCGGGTATTATTAAATGGATCATGATCCGAACTGTTTTCTAAATTCGCGAGGAGTCATACCTTTTTTTTTCTTAAAATACCGCGCGATATGCTCATCACTTAGAAATTCCAGTTCTAATGCGATATCCGAAATGGATCTTTGTGTGTTTAGGAGAAGTTTACATATGTATTCGATACGAACCAGATTTATTTCGTCATGTAAGGTTCTGCCAAGAACTTTTTTGAATCGCTGCTGCAGCGCTCTTTGCGACAACGATCCAGCATTTACTACATCACTTATTTGAATCGATTTTCGTGCATTTTGTCGAATGAAACTAATGGCTCCTGCTACATCAGTGTCATCAATTGAAAAAATATCTGTCGATTGTCGTGCGACAACATGTGTGGCGGCTGCTATTATCGTGGGGTCGGCTATTTTTTTATTTTCCATTAATCCATGCAGCATTTCCGCGGCTTCATATCCTGCCTTGGTTGCATTTAACGCCACACTGGTCAAAGGAGGGTTCGATAAATTGCAAATAAACTCATCATTATCAACCCCTACTATTGCGATTTCTTCGGGAATATAAATACCCGCTGCTTTACATGCTTCAGCTACATTTTGGCTTCGATCGTCGGTACATGTCATTAATCCAACAGGTTTTGGAAGTTGCTTCAGCCAATCAGTCATAATTACTTGTTCTAATTCCCACAATCGTTTTTGTTTCGATGCAGGCTGTTTATAGAAATGAACTTCATAACCGGCTTTGGCAATATGTTTCTGAAAGCTTTCACCGCGTTCGTCCGACCAGTAGTTATCAAGCCCGCAATATGCAAAATGTTTTAATCCTCGTTCAAGAAGATGTTCCGCGGCTAACTTCCCCGCACCGGCGCAATCTCCAAAAAGACTCACGAAATTGGGAAAATGCTCCTTTGTATGTGTATGAATAATAATCGCAGGCACACCCATTTGTGCAACGT